>JBFLVQ010000523.1:0-6771 GCA_040758525.1 Acidobacteriota bacterium | reverse complement strand
GAGTGAGGGAAGTATGTTTAGCAGCCTATGCGCATCAGGATTTGCCATTTGAGAGATTAGTAGAAGAGTTACAGCCAGAGCGTAATCTATCTCGCACTCCTCTCTTCCAGGTAATGTTTATTCTTCAAAATACTCCAATGCCTGAGTTTCAGCTTGATGATCTGAAGTTGAGTCCAGTGAAGGTTGAAAGAAGAGTAGCAGAGTTTGATCTAATACTATCTATGATGGAAAAGGATGATCAGTTTATAGGAATATTAGAGTACAACACTGATCTCTTCAATTACGACACAATCGAAAGATTCTTACATCACTTCCACAAATTGATCGCAAGTGTAGTTGCACAACCTGAGTTGCATATTGAGAATGTTGAGTTGTTGAGCCATACAGAGAGACAGCAACTGTTATTTGATTGGAGTACTACAATAGTCGATCTACCAAAGGATGTCTGTCTACATCATCTATTTGAAGAACAGGCAACCCGTACTCCATATGCGATTGCAGTAATTTACGAAGGAGAACACTTATCTTATCTAGAGTTAAATCAGCGTGCTAACCAATTGGCTCATTACTTGCGAGAGCTTGGAGTAGGCCCTGATCGATTAGTTACGATCTGTGTTAAACCATCACTGGAAGCGGTAGTAGCAATCCTTGCTGTACTCAAAGCGGGTGGAGCATATGTTCCATTAGATCCAATGTATCCAGAGGAGAGATTCAGGCTTATCTTCCAGGATACCAACACAGAGGTATTGCTTACACAACAAGAGTTGTTAGATAACTTCAACTCCATCGATTGTGAAGTTATCTGTCTTGATACAGATTGGCAGCAGATTGCTTCTCATTCAGTAGAGATACCAGTAGTGACTATGAGTCCAGAGAACCTGGCATATGTAATCTATACCTCTGGCTCGACCGGCACTCCCAAAGGTGTGATGATCTCACACGCAGCAGTCTGTAATCGCTTGCTTTGGGGACAGGATGTATATTCATTCAGTACTGAAGACAAGAATCTGTTACTGGTATCTTTAAGTTTCGACGTTTCTGTATTAGAGCTATTTATGCCACTGATAGCGGGTGCCAGTCTGGTAGTAGCGCATTCGAACGGCTATCTAGATACCGATTATCTATTTGATTTGATCACTGAAGAAGAGATTACAGTTTTTAATGTAGTGCCTTCAATGTTGCGTGTTTTGGTAACAGAGAAGAGACTGGCTGATTGTAACAGTTTGAAGTATCTGTTCTGCGGTGGAGAGGCGATGCCTGGAGATCTGCCAGCACAATTCTATGCTCTTAGTGGAGCAGAACTTCATAACTATTATGGCCCCAGTGAAGCCACGATAGATACAACCTTCTGGATCTGTTCACGCGAAAGTGATCAGACCGTGATTCCCATAGGCTATCCGATCGGCAATTTGCAGGTCTATGTGCTCGATTCGCATCTGCAGCCAGTGCCTATGGGAGTTATGGGTGAACTTCACATTGGTGGTGTTGGATTAGCACGAGGATATCTAAATCGACCAGATGTGACAGCAGAGAAATTCCTTCCTAATCCTTATAGCAACAAGGCAGGAGCACGTCTCTATCGCACAGGAGATTTAGCTCGCTGGTTGCCAGATGGAAGCATAGAGTATCTAGGTCGTACAGATCATCAGGTGAAGATCAGAGGCTATCGTATTGAGCTAGGTGAGATCGAATCGGCTCTTAATCAACATCCAGATGTGCATGAAAGTGTTGTGATCGCCAGACAACAGCGTGCTAGCAAGCGATTAGTAGCTTATCTAGTGATGAAGAACGGTAAAGAGGTAGGTACAAATCAATTGTATTCATATTTGAGTAGGCAATTACCAAACTATATGGTGCCGTCTGCATATGTAATATTGGACAAACTACCTCTTACTGCTAATAGTAAACTCGATCGCAATGCATTGCCTGAGCCTGATACTGATACTGATACTATTCTGTTTGAGAGAAGACCTTTTGTTGAGCCACGTAATAAACTAGAGCTAATATTGTCTGAGATCTGGGCCAGCGTGCTAGGGCTTGAGAGGGTAGGTGTACGTGACAACTTCTTCGAATTGGGCGGAGACTCAATTTTAGCGATTCAGGTTATTGCCAGGGCTTGTCAAGCAGGATTGCAACTAACACCTAAACAGCTCTTCGAACACCAGACTGTTGCTGAACTGGCCGTCGTTGCTACTTCTCAGGTAATTGAACCAGAGCCAAGCCTGGCAGGAGACTTACTATTGATGTCATCAGCCTTACCAGACGCAATGGGATTGCAAACTCCATTGTTAAATCTTGAAGAAGAGGAGTTTAACAATATCCTTGAGGAGGTTGACTTTGAGGAATGACCAAGAAGGTTGCTGATGTTTATCCACTCACCCCTTTGCAACACGGTATGTTATATCACACTCTTGTTGCCCCTGATTCTGGAGTCTATGTTGAACAGATCTGTTGCCGTTTGCAGGGTAAATTAGATATTGATGTTTTTGAACAGACTTGGCAATTATTAGCAGCACGCCATACGGTACTTCGTACTGCATTAGTTTGGAGAGGTGTGAAAGAGCCTTGTCAGGTTGTTGGACAACGTGTGAAAGTGCCACTCCGTCAACAGGATTGGCAAGAGTTTGATGCTATCGAGCAACAGCATAGATTGGCTGCTTACTTAGAAGAAGATCACCGTCAAGGTTTTGTGCTCAATAAAGCGCCACTTGTGCACCTGATGCTAATTAGATTAGCAGCACAAGATTACTATTTTATCTTCAGTTTTCACCATATATTGATGGATGGCTGGTCGCTAACAATCCTTTTTAAGGAGATGTTTGCCCTCTATCAGGCCGGCTGCCAAGGTCAGCAGTTAGAACTACCCCCCAGTTATCCATATAGAAACTATATTGCTTGGTTGCAACAGCAGGATAGTGCTGCGGCTCAACATTACTGGCGTAATGCACTGAAAGGTTTTCTTGCTCCTACACCATTACCACTTACAGAGGATATCACACCATTGCCGGAGATGGATTATGATGAGCGGACTTTGAGCCTTTCCACTGTAGAGACATCAGGATTGATAGCTTGCGCACGCCAACACCGATTAACACTTAATACATTGACACAGGCAGCCTGGGCATTGCTACTCAACCATTATAGCGGTGAATCTGATATTGTCTTTGGCATTACTGTTTCAGGTCGTCCTACATCACTCACTGGTATTGAATCTATGGTAGGATTATTTATTAACACCCTGCCATTGCGTGTAAAAGTCGATGGTAAAACAACGATACTCTCTTGGTTACAAGATCTACAGCATCAACAAGCCGAGATGCGCCAATATGAATATAGTTCGCTGGTTGAAGTGCAAGGTTGGAGCGAAGTACCACGTGGACTGCCATTATTTGAAAGCATACTAGTTTTCGAGAATATCCCTATAGACACCTCTATGCGGCAATGGCGTGGTGAACTGGAGATAGTCGAAGCAAAAAGTTTTGCCAGAACCAATTACCCAATCACATTGGCGATCATTCCAGATGACAAGTTATTGTTTAAGATGGAGTATAATTGTCGTCGATTCGATACTGTTGCAATTGATAGAACACTCACACGGTTGCATACATTGCTTGTTGCTATTGCTGCCAATCCATTACAACGAATTGAGGAAATTCCGCTTATCGATTCGATGGAATGGCAGAAATTAGTAGTGGAATGGAGTGGCGATAATAATATCGTAAAAACAGATCGGTGTCTGCACAGTCTGTTTGAAGAACAGGTATCTCGTACTCCTAATGAGATTGCCTTGATCTGCGAGTCTGAGCAGTTGAGCTATCAAGAGTTAAACGCACGCGCAAATCAACTAGCGCATCATTTAAGATCTAAGGGTATAACTCCAGATAGTCTGGTAGGTGTGTGTCTAGAACGATCTATCGAGATGATTGTTGCGCTCTTAGGCATACTAAAAGCAGGTGGAGCATATGTTCCTATTGATCCTGGTTACCCACGTGAACGTATGGCTTTTATGTTCGAAGATGCCAATACGAAGATCATTTTGACTCAGCAACGTTTGCGCACTGGTATTGCTTCTCTAGGCGCGACTATTATCTGTCTTGATTCAGATTGGCAAGAGATCGCAACTCATAGCAGGGAAAATCTTGATAGCATCAATCAGCCTGATAATCTGGCTTATGTGATTTATACCTCTGGTTCAACTGGTAGACCGAAGGCAAGCATGATCTCACATGCTTCTATAGCCAGTTATGCTAAAACAGCAATGGCAGCTTATCAATTGAAACCTGGCGATCGTGTGTTGCAGTTTGCTTCCATCAGTTTTGATACTAGTGCAGAAGAGATCTATCCATGTC
The DNA here is from genome assembly GCA_040758525.1 of Acidobacteriota bacterium. Classification (GTDB taxonomy): domain Bacteria; phylum Acidobacteriota; class Blastocatellia; order Chloracidobacteriales; family JADJPF01; genus JBFLVQ01. The sequence goes on along the minus strand of JBFLVQ010000523.1, from coordinate 2,422 downwards.
TGATAACAGGCGCTACGCTGGTATTGCGTACTGCTGCAATGTTAGATTCGATCGATCAGTTTCTTAATAGATGCCTTATTTGGGGAATAACTGTACTCGATCTACCAACTGCCTACTGGCATGAGCTAACCTTGGCATTGAATGGGAAGAGACAGCTCCCAGCCTCACTACGACTAGTGATTATTGGTGGAGAAGCTGCCCTGCCAGATTATCTTGCGCAATGGCAACAGAAGGTTGGAGCACAAGTACGACTTGTGAATACATACGGTCCAACCGAGGCCACCATTGTGACAACAATGCAGCAGCTAGCACCAGTAACAGAAACAAAAGAGCAATGGAAAAATGTTCCAATTGGATGTGCAATTCGTGGCGCCAGTGTCTATCTATTAAACCAAAATCTGCAACCGGTACCAGTAGGAGTTGTCGGTGAACTCCATATCAGTGGCGTTGGTTTGGCAAGAGGATATTTAAACCGACCAGATATAACAGCAGAGAAGTTTATTCCCAATCCCTACAGCAGCCAAGCAGGAGCAAGACTCTATCGCACTGGAGACCTGGCTCGCTACCTTGAAGATGGAAGCATAGAGTATCTAGGTCGTACAGACCATCAGGTGAAGTTAAGAGGATACCGAATTGAGTTAGCAGAGATAGAGTCAGTATTGAGACAACACAATAGTGTGCAAGAGTGTATAGTGATTGCTAGAGAAGACTCTATTGGAGATAAACGGTTAGTAGCATACATTGTGGTTGTAAATGCAGAGCAGTTCACGGTCTCAGAGATGCGGCAATATCTTAAGCAGTACTTACCAGAGTATATGATACCAGCCGCGATTGTGATAATGGAGAGGCTGTCACTGACACCTAATGGTAAGCTTGATCGTAAAGCACTGCCTGCTCCTGATACTGCTCTAGTTGAGAGAACGCCATTTGTTGAGCCAGAGACAGAACTAGAGCGTAAAATTTCTGCGATCTGGCAGGAAGTTTTGCAGATTGATCAGGTTGGTCTGCACGACAATTTTTTCGATCTAGGTGGACACTCATTACAGATAATCAAAGTCAATAGCCGGTTGAGAGATCTTCTTAATCGTGATTTATCGTTCGTTGAGTTGTTCCAGTATCCAACTGTAAGTACGCTGGCTAAGCATTTGAGCGAGTCACAACAACAGCATAAGGAAAAGGCAAGTAAAGATCGACCAGAACGAAAAAAAGATACAGGAAAATATCCAGAGATCGCGATCATAGGAATGGCTGGTTCTTTCCCAGGCGCAAAAGATATTACACAGTTCTGGCAGAATTTGCGGGATGGGGTAGAATCGATCACTTTCTTCTCCGATGAAGAACTGGCTGCTGCTGGTATAGACAAGGATTTGATAAAGAACCCTAACTATATCAAAGCCAGAGGAGTGATTGATGATATTGAACTCTTCGATGCCAATTTCTTTGGTTTCAATCCCAGAGAGGCAGAAATTACCGATCCTCAGCATAGGATCTTCCTTGAGCGTACTTGGGAGGCATTAGAGACCGCTGGCTACGACTCTACTACTTATGCAGGACGAATAGGTATTTTTGCAGGGATGCTTATTAGCAGTTATCTGCTACAGCTCTATTCAAATCATGAAGCTTTAGGTTCATATGGAAAGTTTCAGATCGCGGTTGGCAATGACAAGGACTATCTTACTACCCGAGTCTCTTACAAGTTGAATCTTAAAGGGCCTAGCCTGAATGTTCAGACGGCCTGTTCCACATCTTTGGTGGCAGTCCATATGGCCTGTCAGAGCTTGATCAACGATGAGTGTGATATAGCACTGGCAGGTGGTATCGCTATAAATGTACCACAAAAGATCGGCTATCTTTACGAGGAGGGTGGGATCGCTTCTCCAGATGGGCACTGTCGAGCTTTCGATAGTGATGCAAAAGGAACCAATGTTGGTGACGGTGTCGGCGTAGTAGTGTTGAAGAGATTGACTGATGCAATTGCAGATGGTGATACCATACATGCAGTTATCAAAGGTTCAGCAGTTAACAACGATGGTGCAGCCAAAGTGGGTTATGCGGCGCCTAGCGTAGAAGGCCAGGCCGAAGTGATATCGCTTGCACTGGCTATGGCAGGTGTAGATGCTGAGTCGATCAGTTATGTTGAAGCGCATGGCACAGCTACTCCTATGGGCGATCCGATTGAGGTTACTGCTCTTACTAAAGCCTTCCGCACTAGTACCAATGCAACAGGTTTCTGTGCACTAGGCTCTGTTAAAACAAATATTGGTCATCTAGATGCAGCCGCAGGTGTGGCAGGATTGATCAAAACCGTACTCTCACTTAAAGAACAGATGCTGCCAGCCAGCCTGAACTTTCATCAACCTAATCCTAATATCGATTTTGCTAATAGCCCTTTCTACGTTAATAACAGATTAAAACCTTGGCC
>JBFLVQ010000522.1:0-6780 GCA_040758525.1 Acidobacteriota bacterium | reverse complement strand
CGTAATAATTTGAGCTGGAAGGCTAGACTGGTCTCAGTAATCTCATCAAGAAAGATTGTACCTCCATTGGCCTCTTCAAAGAGACCTCGCCGGTCTCCTGCGGCACCAGTAAAGGCGCCTTTGGTGCGACCAAAAAGCTCTGATTCCAACAGGGTCTCCGTGAGCGCGCCACAATTGACAGCAACAAATTTCTTTGTAGAACGATGGCTAAGATTGTGTATCTGACGTGCAATCATCTCTTTGCCAGTACCCGATTCTCCTAATATAAGGATTGTTGAATCGGATGGTGCCGCGCGGCCAATAAGTTTGAAAAGCTCTAACATTGCACGGCTACGACCGACCAACCGCTTTTCTGAAATCGCAGGGGCAACATCCCCCTTAGTTGCCCGTACAGCTTGGCGATGCTCTAGTGCTCGCTTTACCCGATCAAGCAGTTCTTCAATATTAAAGGGTTTGCTCAAATAGTCGTAGGCCCCGTCAATAACTGCACGAGCAGCGGCATCAAGGGTGCTGTGTGCGGTAACCAAGATCACCTCAATGCTCTGATCCTTCTTTTTTGCCGAACGCAACAGCATATCTCCGCCCAAGTGCGGCATCTGCACATCGGAGACAATCAGATCAATACCACCCTCTTCGATAAGCTTTAAGGCTTCCCGGCCATCTCTTGCAACAGTTACGTTGTAGCCTTCTCCGCGCAACGTCAATTCCATCAAGGAGAGGCAAGCTACGTCGTCATCAACCACCAGTACCCGGTTCATCTTCATAAGTTGTCTTATTTCCGCGTAACTTAAGGATAGGATTGCTCTATTATACTAATGCTGCTGCCTATCCGTATGCAACTATCAAGTACAGGCTAAACTTTCCTGTAACCAAGTACAAATACTAAATTAATCCATGTTTTAAGCAGACCTGTTTGCTATATAAATTCCTGAAAAGCTACTCCACATTAAGTAAGGCTCAAATTGTTCTGCACTATCTGAAAGTCGCCTTGCGCAACCTCAAAGTTGCTCTGTACAAATTAAAAATCACTCCGTGCAATGTAAAAATCGTTTTATGCAATGTAAAAATCGATCCGTGCAGAGTGAAAATCGCTCTGTGCAACATGAAAATCACTCTGTGCAAAGGAAAAAACCGTTTTATGCAGGTCTATAAACGCTCTGCGCAGAGTAAAAACGGTTTGTTACAGATGAAAAATGAGTTGTGCAAGGGAAAAAACCGTTTTACGCAATGTGAAAAACGGTTTATGCAAGATAAAAAATGGCTTATGCAAAGAAAAAATTGTTCTGCGCAGCATGAAAATCGCTTTGTGCACAAAGAACTAAGATTTATGCCATCGTAAATATACGCTTAAACTATTGTAGGATGGCGAGTATATCCTATTAAGCAAGCCAAAGTATTAGGGAAAGGTGGTTTTATGTTTGATCTGGAAGTTTGCAGATATCAGATGTTAACACGTGTATGAGATTTTCTTGCCGCACGTCCCAATGCTTTCAGGCACAGAGACACAGGTTAGTGCTACCGCGGCAATAGACGATACAATGGATAAAGGTATCAATGCGGTGCGTAAACTTGATCCAATAATTCGCAACAAATATCGGGATGATCCAGCGTTACTGTCAGCCTGGATCAGCGCTAGCCATACAGAACGTGCTTCTCGCGTAGCTTCCACACCAAAAACACCTCCATCATCCTAAAGCAACCTAGAGCATTATTGAGATAGCTTTTACCATTGAGTCCATAGAGAAATATCAACCAATCTCTCTATAGGCTCAATGGTAAAATATTTTTCTGTTTTTCCGGTAAAACAGCTTGAACCATTGATAAATTTTCGTATCATCAAACCAATTAACTCGCATTGTTCTTTGTAACAATTATGTAACAGTTGTCCTCCATTGTCTCCATCGATTTGTTAGAAACCATATGCTGAATAGACACAACCATAGTATTCTCACCTTTCGCAAATTGCTACTCGTCGCTACAGTGCTAATCTGCTTGCTTGTGGCTGGCACAACCAGCACACGCTCGTTTGTATTACGCACACTCACCAACTGGGGAGTTGTTGCTACTGCCGCACCTACACAAGTAGAAAGCGAGAAGCAACTCATTATTATCTACTCCACTCCAGAAGGTTTTGAGCCAGCAGAAGTGACGGCACATGCTGGTGAGTCCATTGTGATGCTACTTAACCGCAGTGGTATGGAAGCTCTCACCTACTCTGTTACTTTGCAACAAGGAGAGAGCCCGGTATTTAGTGCTACTACACCATTGGGCAGTAGTGCGTTAGGCAATCTCTCGCTTACTGCAGGCGAGGCTCGTGTCACAGAAGCTTCTCATCCAGAATGGAGCTGTCGTATTAACGTAACACCCTGATGTAACTTTTCTGCCATAGTTAACAATTAACCCTATTTGCTCTAACAACCTGATTTGGTTGAGGAATAATAGTATGCCTACCTATCGATTGATACTTCGTGTTGTTGTTAGTTTAGTAGTAATGTTGAGCTTAGCTGTTGGTGTACAAGCACAATCATCATCAAGTGCTACTGATCAGAGCACACCTTCGGCATTGGCAAAAGGTTCACATCCATTAGGTAGTTATGGTGGCAGCGATTTTGATCTGGTCAATCTGTTCAATGGCAACCTTTCATTGTCTTTTCCGCTAGCAAGTTTAGGTGGGCGTAATGGGATGAGTACTGCGGTAACACTCTCCTACAACTCCAAATTATGGAAGATGGGAAAGATAGATGTCGATGGTGATGGTAGAGATGATTTCCTGCCCCTTTATGACGAACCGGATATTTCACTGCCACAGTTTGCGGTAGGCTGGACAATACATGCTGGGCGTTTGCGAGGTCGTCACACCGCTTTTGGTACTTTGAAATGCGGTCCACCACAGAGCGGCACAACCTACAGTACGCTAACCACATTGGCTTTCACTGCTCCAGATGGCACTGAATACGAGTTTAGAGATGACCTCACTGATGGCAAACCATTTGTAATTACTACTTGTCCAATGGTAGTGAGTTCAAGAGGTACTAAATTCCATTCTGTAGATGGCACAGCCGCGACATTTATCAGCGATACTGAGATATTTGATTCAACCTCATCAGTAGGGCAGACTTCACTATCTGGCACGGTAATACTACGCAATGGCACACGATTTAAGATCGTAACTGGTCGTGTGGTAAAGCAACAAGATAGCAATGGTAATATCATCAGGTATGATTATGATGGTAGTGGACGCTTATCGGTTATTACCGATACAATGGGACGTAAGATCGAGATTCAGTACTATGAACAAGGATCACCATTACTGGCCAGTGTAAGAGTCAATGGGATAGGTGGAGTAGTGCGTGAGATCAAGGTCGAACGGGCAAAGTTAGGCACAGTGTTACGAACAAACCAGAGTCTCAAGACCTTGAAGGAACTATTTCCCGATCCACGTATCTATCAGTTTATTGTAGAAGATAAATTTAATCCCACGGTGGTAAGCAGAGTAGTATTACCATCCGGACATAGTTGGGAATTTCAATATAATAGTTATGCAGAGATAGCTAGAGTAAAGACACCAGCAGGTGGAGCAATAGAGTATGACGCTCCCGATGGTGGGGTAATAACCCGCATTGGACCAGAGATATTTCGTCGTATCGTAGAGCGTAGAGTATATCCCAATGCCAATTCATCGGTATTAGAAGGCAGGACTGTTTATAGCGATCCTACTACTAAAGATGCACAAGGTTATGCGGTAGTATTGGAGCAACACTATGATGGTAATGGCGGGGCATTGCTGGCACAAACCCGGCACAGGTTTGAAGGCTCTCCGCTTGATAACTACGGACGGGGATATGGAGTACCCACCTTTACAGGATACAAGCCCTGGTTGGAAGGCAAAGAACTACGCACAGTAGAGTTTGAGACTGATGGAGTAACAGAGAAAAGAGTTACCGAGTATTTTTGGGAACAACGCGCCGCAGTCAGTTGGGTAACCACTGATAAGGCATTGCTGGCTCAGCCTGAAAATGATCCTCGTCTGGTAAGAACACAAATAACATTGAAAGAGTCTAATCAGGTCTCGAAGACAGAGAATGATTATGACCAATACAATAATGTGATAGCGGAACGGGTGTTTGATTATGGTATAGGCGCGCCAGGTGTGAAATTACGAGAGATTAACCGTAGTTATATAAGTTTGTTGAATGGTAAGAACTATCAGACTGACAATAGCATCCATATACGTTCATTGGTAGATTTAGAGATAATCAAAGACGGCAACAATGTCATTGAGACCAAGACCAGGTACGAGTATGACGGATATAATGGTGGAGGGTTTCAGGCGACATTGCTGGAGCCTATCTTTGTTACTAGTGTAGCAGAGACGAGAAATCCCAACTATCACGCAGGCTGGTTATGGCGAGGTAATGTTACCAAAGTAACCAGAGGGCTTGATAGCGCAGAAGCATCATCAACATACAATCAATATGACATTGCCGGTAATGTGATCAGAACCATAGGACCAAGGGCAAACCTGGGCAATATCGACTTGCATTCCCTGGTGATTAATTACAGTGCTAGTTCACACTATGCATTCCCTATACAAACTACTGAGAAGGTAATGGAAACAGATGGTAGTGTACAAGAACTCACGGTAATGAAGAGCTATGATTTTGACACTGGAGCATTACTATCGAGCACTGGCTACAATGGTGAGGTAACCAGTTATATTTACAATGATGTGCTGGATAGATTGACAGCAGAGATACGTCCAAATGGATTTGGTGAGACACTCTATAGCTACAGCCCGGCAGGAGCATATCCAACCTGGGTAAAAGTAGATGTTAAACAACAAGCCAGCAACTATATCAGCACTACCAGCTATTTCGATGGACTGTTAAAGCAGACTGAGCAGCGACGTTCAGATGTTGGCGGAGTGGTGATAGTAGAGACAAGCTATGATGGGTTAGGGCGAGCAAACCTGATATCTAATCCATATCGAACTACATTGGAAGATACCTATGGCTGGACACGCACTAACTTTGATGGATTAGGGAGAGTAAAACGAGTAGCCAGCTATACCAATAAAACACAGACGGCGGGATTCAGCGGCGAAGTGTTGAGTCAATATGCAGGCACAACAGTAACAGTGACAGACCAACAAGGTAAACAACGTAAGAGTGTCAGTGATGCGCTGGGACGGTTACGAGAAGTATGGGAAGCAAACAGCACTGGTGGACTAACACTATTGACCTCCTATGCTTATGATGGACGCAGTAACTTACGTCAGGTAATACAAGGTGGACAAACGAGAAGCTTCACTTATGATGCATTGAGTAGGTTAAAGCAGGCATCCTCGCCAGAGAATGGCACAATCAGTTATGAGTATGATAGTGCATCTAATCTAATATCACGCACAGATGCCAGAGGAGGAGTAGAGGGTAGAGTCAACTATAGCTATGATGAATTAAATCGAGTACGCACCAAGAGCTATCCCAATAGCGCAATAAATGCCAATGTCAGTTATTACTATGACAACTCAGCAGTGCCATCAATACCGATAGGATTCTCGCGAGGCAATGCATTAGGACGACTAGTAGCAGTAGTGAGCGATCCAGTAACACAGACTGGACAAGGGCGATTAGGCTACTTCAATGGTTATGATATAGGTGGCAGAATAACCCGCTCAGCACAGTTATTGGATGGCGTAGCATATGAGAGCACAACTGCTTACAATGAACTGAGCCAACCCATATCCCATACCTATCCATCCGGCACGATAGTAACAACCTCTTACAATAACTCTGGCCAGATCAGCACGGTGAGCAGGAATGGTCAGTTGATTACCAGCACCACTAACAGCAGCTACAATGCGGCAGGAGCATTGGTGCAAGAGCAGTTAGGCAACCAACTCTATCACAATATCTCCTACAACAGCAGACTACAACCAAAGCGTATCTCATTGGGGACAACCAATAATGCTATAGATAAGCTGAGTTTAGAGTATGACTATGGACTATGGTTGGAGTCGAGTGGGCCAGATGCTGCACTAGATCAAACTAAGAATAATGGTAATTTAGGGCGTATTACCATCACACCAGGGATTAGTACAACACCAATCAAGCAGAACTTTGCTTATGATGAGTTGAATAGAATAAAGCTAGCCAGAGAGTACTACAATGGAGTAGCATCCTGGTCACAATCATTCATCTATGACCGTTATGGTAATCGTAGTTGCTGTACACCTGCGCTTGGCACAGGGACAGGAACAAGTATACAGATCAGCCAAAGCACTAATCGTATCACTAATGCAGGATTCGATTATGATCTTGCTGGTAATCTTACTATTGAGCCAACCTTGAGTAAGGTTTATAACTATGACGCTGAGAATCGGCTGATCAAAGCAAAACAGCAAGGCATAGAGGTAGGCAAGTACTATTACGATGGTAATGGTTGGAGAGTAAAAGCAATCACAGCACAAGGTAGTCGCAGTATGGTATACGACGCTAGCGGTAGGTTGATAGCAGAGTATACTACCAACACAGCAGCTAATGCTCCCAGCAAAGAGTATGTCTATCGTGGTGCAGAGTTGATCTCAGTAGTAGAGACAGCACCACCAGAGATGCCACCTAACATCACAGCATTAACACCTAATTCAGGTGTGCAAGCAACAAGCTTCTCATTAAAGATAGATGGTAGTAATCTTGCTAATGCTCAGGAGATCATCTTTACTCCTAACACTGGCATCACAGTTTCAGGATTAACCAGCACAGCAAATAGTGTAACAGCGAC
>JBFLVQ010000521.1:0-6790 GCA_040758525.1 Acidobacteriota bacterium | reverse complement strand
AACCGATGCAGAGAGTAAAAGCGCGTGTGAATCATCTGCGATACTATCAATGACAGGCATCGGCAGATTGGTCCAACTCCAAGGTAATGGCAGTAATATGCCATTGCGGCAGCGCATCAGAATGCATCCACTCCTTGCCGCCAGAAAACTCGCCGTACTCGGCCAGAATGGCCACAATAGGGACTTTCTTCAGATATTACGGTGGCATCAGTACCACAAAATGCAACATAGGGTGCTGTTTGTCTTGGGGTTAAAGGGACAACTATCAGAATTAGAACTCCATACTCTTCGTGGTCGTCTAAATGCGGGCTTGCTTAATAAAGCACAACGTGGCGAATTAGCTTTGCAGTTGCCCATTGGATTAATGAGAGATGAAATTGGTCGTGTGCAGAAAAACCCTAACCTGGAAGTTCAACATTCCATAGAAATGGTTTTTAAAACTTTTCTAGAATTAAAAACCATCAATAAGGTAGTGCAATTTTTTAATAATCACGGAATCTCTTTACCGGGTAAAAACCGATTAGGTGAATTGGTATGGAAAAAACCAGGAGTCAGTTCCATTTCATCAATTCTAAGAAATCCTGCCTACACCGGCGCGTTTGTTTATGGTAGATCGAGATCGATTCGCAATGGCCCATCGACTGCTCAGTCATCAATAAAAAGATTACCAATGGCAGAATGGAAAATCAGAGTTAATGATAAATATCCGCCTTATGTAAGTTGGAAAACTTTTGATAAAATTCAGGCGATTCTCGCAGATAATCATGCTGAATATACTCGTAATAAAACTCGCGGCATCCCGAGACCGGGAGCAACATTGCTGCACGGGCTAGTTTATTGCGGCGCTTGTGGCCATAAAATGGTAGTTCAATACAAAGGTTCAAGCCAATACATCTGCAACGCACTCAGGCAACAATATCAAGTTCCTATCTGTCAAAATATTCCTGCGCCCCCAATTGATGAAGCAGTTATCAATGCCTTTTTTGATGCGCTTTCTCCCATAGAATTAGATTTCTACTCACGAGCAATGACGGATAAAAAGGCTACTGATGAAAAAATAGATCAAGCTCAGCTTCAACAAATAGAGCGGCTACGCTATCAAGCAGCATTAGCACAACGCCAATATAATCGTACCGACCCTGATAATCGTCTTGTTGCTGCTGAACTGGAGAGAAGATGCGATCAGTCCCTGAGAGAACTTAAAGAAGCCGAAGAAGCTTATCAGCAACTTAAGCAAAAACGTGCTGTTCCTTTTTTATTAACTGCTGAACTAAAAGCCGCTTTTCTTGAAGCAGGCAAAAAACTACCTCAGTTATGGGATAAAGCCATTCTTCCCAGGCAAACCCAGAAGGCTTTGCTGCGTACCCTGATAGATAAGATTGTTATTCATCGTCTTGTCCCTGATTTAATTCAAGCCCGAATTATCTGGAGAGGCGGTGATACAACTACTCTCAAAGTAACAACAACCGTAGGCTCGTTTGCAAATCTATCTCAGGGCAAAGAGATGGAAAAGTTAATATTGAAGCTTCACGCAAAAGGAAAATCCGATCAGCAAATAGCACAGCATTTGACTGAAAAAGGCTTTCGCTCTCCCATGAAATCCTATGTATTAGAGAGCACTGTTAGAACTATTCGCTTGAAGCATCGACTACTTTTAGATCAAAGCCAATCTCATCCACGCCATGTTCCCGGTTATTTAACCGTAACCGAACTCGCTCAAATTCTGGACGTGCCTGTTCATTGGTTATATGATCGAATTCGTAACGGCACTATCGAGGTTGCTAGAGATCCTAAAACCAACCTCTACCTATTTCCTAAGAAGCGAATAATTCTTGCTCTGTTTAGAAAACTTAAAGTCAAGGAAATATCTAGGTTAAGCTGCTTGTAAAAACGAGTTGGATATTAGAAAGGAGTATCAAAGTGAGTGATCTTAACAACCTTCTATATCACCTTCTATGATCCAGGTAGTAATTGAGTACCCATTAGCTACATCTCTCAACGCTGTATGAGTACTCTTTCCTTGTCTGAATCCATGTGAACAAGGAAGAAAATCAGCCTCAAAAATTGGTTCTAACAACATGTGAACTGCTTGTTGTACGATCCTGTCTTCAAGGTTACTTATGCCAAGCGGTCTGGTTTTGCCATTGGCTTTTGGAATTAGCACTCGCCTTACCGGACTGGGCCGGTATTTGCCAGTTATTAATTCGTTTCTTAGGTTTTCAATCATTGCAGGATCGACATCAACCGCTATGGTGTTGTTCACACCTGGCGTTTGACTGCCTTTATTGCGTCTGATCTGCTCCCAAGCTTGCGCTAGCCATTTCACGTCTATTAGGTTGTTCCATAGCTTCGTGAACCGTTTGCTTGGGTCACGTTTGGCCAATTCGTTCAAGTGTTTCATTTCTTCGGCTACGCTGATCATAATAACCTCCAGCCTATTGCTGTACGTTTCCAAATTAGTTTGAAACATCGGCCTCAACATAGACGGTTTATCTGTTCATCGATACCTATCTATGCACCCTTCAATGGGGTTCGCTCCTTCGCCCTGTACATTCCTCTCGAATGCTCCCTGACGGGTCGTTGCTCCCGCGACTACTACGAGCCTGCTGCCCTGCTTGTGACTTGTAGCGATCTACCCACCTACCATTATTTCTAATGGAGTCACAATCAGTTCCGGCGTTGCTCACAAAGTAAATTACCCGCCGACTTAGGCACTCTTCCGATACCTTAACGCGGCGAACCGCGCTTGAGATTAATTGATGAAATTGCATAGACTTCATCAATCCCGAAACTGACGACCCGCAGATAAGGCTACGAGTTGCGGGACAAGGAATAGATATATCCTTGTTCATTCTCCATAGCTAATTAGCCACCGTAGCTATGTTGGAAGTTATAGGTAATCTCAAGTTCGATAATAACCAGCTTGCCTTATCGGCCTTCCACCTTCAACACTACGCAATAGTACTTACTCATAGCACTCATAGTTAGTTATGATGCTCCATCTCCGACTCAGCCATCATTATCCCTACCACCTCATCGGCAGTTAATCCCCATTGAGGTACTTCCTTGATAAACGACTGTTCACCAAGCTTGTGGGCTATTGGGTTAAGTGCAAATAATATTGCACGATTCTCAAACAGAGGCTTCAGTTTGGATGGCCATATGATAGCAGGCTGATAGTTACGCTCATCGAGCTTGGTAAGGAAGTCTTGCATCATATCCATATTGCTAAAGGCAAAGACTAGCTCAGTAGGTTGCCCTTTAATCACAGTGTTTAGTACCCATAGATCTTTGTTTATCCCTGATACCAGTAGGAAGAGGTTTGGTTCAAGTGCTGGTGGGTTCTCTTTATTAGCGTTGACTTTCTTCCTTTGGCCTCTCTGTCCAAGTCTTTGGAGGATTTGCTTGCTCTCGTCAATTGTCATACTTCCCTTGCCCGATCTTAATTGTCTGGAATGGTAGTCAACTGCGACCTCTGGCTGACTTTTTTCTAGCCTTTGACTTAACCCTACCATCTCGATTATTATTCCTTGCCTTTGGCGCTGATGCTTCTTCCCCAATATTAACACTTTCCTCACTCTGCTCTATCGCGATTCCCATTAGCGCAGGATAAGCAAGAATCTCGTAGCGATTAGCTCTGCCTGTTCGTACTATCTTCATTAACCTGTGCTGGCGGCTCATCTCATTATAGTAATCAATCATCCGTGATGACTTTAACCCTAGTTGCTTGGCTAACTCTGCTCTATAAACATCAACATAACCCTTTTGACTGACTGATATTCTATGCTCAATGGCTAGATGAAAGAAGTAGTAATGCAGTGGTAAGCTCTCAATGACTTTTACCTCAACATCCCCTGTTTCTTCTTGATATTTGAGTCGAAACCTCGCCTTGGTATTGACTTGAGCATTTGGCAATAAAGGGGTTTTATTCTTAGTTATTGGTTTACGTTTCATAATGGCGACCACTTTATCACATTTAATTTGCCAATAACTATGCCTTAGTAGATAGTCTGTTCCGTGCCGCCAAAGTGACGCAATTTGCGTCACTTTTTAGCCACAGATAATTAATGGCGAACTAACCCCTTTAGATTTGCTCAAAAGCGAGCCCGAATCGCTTTTTGTGTATATTTACTTAATTGGAGCGTTTATTTTAACTTCGCTGGTTCAGTGACCGGCTGAAGTGCCAGGGTTACATCCAAGTTCCGCTTCTTCCCTTGCCTGAGAATTTCCAAGCTGACCTTGTCGCCAGGCTTATGTGATCTAACAACATCAGTCAATTGATCTGGTGATTGACTATCTAAATGCTCATGTATTTGAAATACTAACTATATTTCTAACTGATACTGTATTTATTGATCTAATTGATCAGGTAAATTTTTTAAGTATTTGATTTATAAAATATTATTAATTTGAAAATATAACTTGAAATTCTTATTATCATTGTTTTATTATTTTGCCAATTTCTTATTATTAATTAGCAATAACAATAGGAGTAAATATGGAGATAATTGCCATTGGAAATAAAAAAGGGGGCGTAGGAAAAACAACTACGGCTGTTAACCTCGCTGGAGCATTGGCAAAATTAGAGAAAAGTGTTCTTTTAATTGATTTGGATAGTCAAGCTTGTGCAAGCACTTGGTTAACTGGAAGTCAAGCATCTGTCGGGACCGGAATATACGAGGTACTGGTAAATAAGGCTGACGTAACCAGCCAGATCGTTAAAACTCCTTTTGGTATTGATGTAGTAAAGGCAGATATTACAATGACGAAACTTGATCGCGATTTACAGGAAACAGTAAATCGCGATCATAGACTTGCACGCGCATTAGCTCAAATTCAAGATAAGTATGATTACGTGATTATCGATTGCCCACCATCATTGGCGTTAGCCTCTATAAATGCATTCGTAGCAGCAACCAAAATTATTGTGCCTGTAGATTGCCGAATAGAGGCTTTTGAAGCCACCAGCAGAGTACTCGATACCTGCCAAGAAATATCAGAAGAATTAGGGGTTCAATTCAAAATATACGCCCTACCAACATTCTTCAAGCGTACTAGAATTGCACAGCAAGTAGTGAAAGCTTTACAAGAAAAATTTTCTGGAATGGTATTGCCAGAAATACGAGAGAATACACGATTACCAGAATCATTTGGTACACGTGAGCCAATTTTCACCTATGATCATACAGCTAGTGGAGCAGTAGACTATACTGAGGTAGCAAAGAATGTCGCCTAAAAAATTTAACTGGCAACCGAATGTTGTAACTAATAATGAAAGTAGTCGCACTAAAAATGTTGTAAGAGACTTAATTGGACGAAAAGTAGATCAAGTGCAATCTACTGAAAAACCTGATGATATTGTTTTTACCCAATCATCTACATTACCATCTACATCAATATCTAGCCCACCATCAACACCAATATCTACGTCTACTCTTACAGAGTTAACTACAGAACCAACCACAGATCCATCTACAGGCTCAGCCAGCACTACAGATTCAGAAACAATTACATCTACACCCACAGAGTTAGGAAGAGTACCAATTAGTTCTCCATCCAGCCCTATTCTTACACAGCCAACCACAAGATCAGCTACATCAACGGTTACAAAGCCAGCTACATTATCAATTACAAAGTCACACACAAGATCAGCTAGACAAACTGTTACCATTCCAGGTTCACAACCAATCTCCTCATCAGTTACAGAAACAATTATAGATTCAAATTTGCCATCAGCCACACTTCCAATATCTGTGGTGAATTTAGAGGAAACACATACCCAGGCGGAACAACGAGTCTATGAGGAAATGTATAAGGGAACAATCGCGCATCGGAGAAAGCAGAAATATTTTACAATTCCAACGCTTTCCGAGATGACAGGCTTACGTAGCCCTACAACTATTCGAAACGCACTGCAAGGTTTGATTGCAAAGCAGTCTATTGAACCATTGACTCAAAATGTTGGTGATAGAAGAGGCATTAGATATCGTGTTTATGGTCCTGTAGAAATTTTAGCACGCCGCCGAAAAGCAAAAATTAAAATTGACTATGATACAAAAGAAATTATAAGAGACTAGCGGTAACACAACACAGGACAATAAGTTACAATTTGTGACTTTAGAGCAAAACAAAACTGAAATCAATCCTGCCAAGATTTGAGTATGGCAATTTGCGATCTTTGCCGCAATATTCGGCTGCCATACGCCAAGGCTATACCAGAAGTAACGGTAGTTGTTCCTGAAAAACGGTGGGGGTTGCCGACGCCAATCCGAATCAACCATTTTGTCATTGATCAATTTCCTATCCAGTCTAATTCCAAAACTTATCTTGGTTAGTGAGCTTAGTAAATGAGTATTACCACACATCAAATCGTGTAGTTCTCTCTATTCATCCAATAAGCCTAAAACCATAAACTGGAGATATGAAAGATAAACCATCCAGGAGTAGATAAGATGTCTGGGAATAAGCATGCCCTTATCAATGACCAAGCCTCACTAAACCAACTCTCATCACAGGCAAAGGCTCACAAACTTTCAACTCTATCCCATCAGACACATCCTAGCGCTATCATACAGCAAGCAAAGATCCTTGCTAGCTCGCTTACCTACCGTGATGTGCTGCAGCTCCAGCGCACGATTGGTAATCAAGCAGTTGGTAGGCTGTTAGCAGAAATACAGCAGAGTCAAGATGCTCAACCAAGTTATAGCACATCCTTAGAAACCTCAGCATCTCAGCCTATGCAAAGCACTGTACAAAAAATGGAGTGCCAGTCTGGTACATCTACTGGTCT
>JBFLVQ010000520.1:0-6818 GCA_040758525.1 Acidobacteriota bacterium | reverse complement strand
TTCCATCTATCAATCACATAAAAGGAGTAAATTGAGCGCAATAATGTTTCTCCACAAATAGGTATTATGATTGCTTTATCACACAGGATTGCGATTGATGAAATGCTTACGCTTGCGCATCAAGGATATTGATTTTTTCTAATTGCCATTTCTGCGTAGAATTGCTTCTTGGTAGAGATTCTCAATTTTAGCTATTACTTGTCTACGAGCAAAATGCGCTTCAATGAAATGATAGGCCTGCTCAGTCAATTCTTGATAAAGAGCTGTAGAGTCGAGCACACACGCGATCTGCTCAGCAAGTGCACTACTATCACCTACAGGAAAGAGTAATCCGGTCTTCTTATCTGTGATCAGTTCTGCCAACCCACCTACCGCTGAAGCGATTACTGGTCGACGTGCTGCCATAGCCTCTAAACAGACAATCGAAAATGCTTCATTCTGCGAAGGTATTACTACTAGATCGAGTGCCATTAACAGTTCTGCTATCTGCTCAACATAGCCAGCATAGATTACCCGATCGGCAATCCCTAACTCCAATGCCTGTTGCTGCAAATATCGTGTGTAGGGTTTGGCCTCATCGTGTTCTTTACCTGCCAATATTAACTGTACCTGAGGATGACTCTCTTTGAGCAATGCCAATGCCTTCAGTAATGTCTCTTGCCCCTTCGCTACACTGATCTGATTAATTAACCCTATCGCTGGTCGTCCTGGCGCTAAACCATATCCCTTTCGTATTTCTTCTCTATTTGAGTCCGATAATGAAAATGATGTTAAATCAATCCAGTTAGGAACAATCTCCAAGCGGGGGCCATGGTTAGTTGACCAGTGGAAAGAGTGGGCAAGGGTATCGCGAACACTGGCAGAGACGGCGATGGCACAGTCTAGGGCAGTGAGTAAGCGACGGTAGGCCCAGTTACCTTTTAGTGGCAAATAGTGATGACGGGTAATAAAGAAAGCTGGCAGTGGTCTATACTGGCGACAGTAGCGCACTGCCAAAGCAGTAAGTGGATAATCACGTGCGTAATGGGCATGTAGCACCTCTATACCAGTCTGTCTGATGATACCAGCAAGTTGGTAGGCAGAAGCCAGATCTAGTGCACCACGTAAAGGCAGTTCATAGCAGGTAACAGTATCTGTATCTTGCAACAGCGCGGGCAGGGGACTGGCTGGGCGTACGGCCAGATACATTTCATGGCCAGCCGTGGCAAGCGCTTGTACGAGATCTACTACATGTCGCTCGGCGCCGCCAAATTGTTGAGCGGAACTGACCTGTAAAATTCTCATAATATTATTGCCGCATACGTAGTAGGCTAGCAGCTAAATGTTACCTATTGACAGTAGTGGCGGCTAAGTATTTTAGTTGACAAGTGAGACAGAAGCCATTACTTAGTAACAAGAGCAGAGAGTACCTAAAAAAACTATTTTTGGCGATCTTAATCCGCTTAACTGAGAGGTACTTTTGTGCCAATCCGGGAGGCAATACGTGAATACGGAGATACTGCTGGTCGATATGATGCCAGTCTGGTTTTGGGCACTGGCTACAGCACTTTTTGGTCTTGCTATAGGCAGCTTTCTTAATGTTGTGATCTGTCGTGTGCCAGAGGAGAGGTCGATCGTTACACCTGGCTCAGCTTGCCCCAAATGTGGCCATAAGATTACACCATTAGAAAATATCCCGATTCTTAGCTATCTTATGCTAAGAGGGAGATGTCGTGGTTGTGGGAAAAAGATCTCTCTGATCTATCCTTTCATTGAAGCGCTGACAGCCGTGGGTTTCCTGCTAGCATTCTGGAAACAACTCCAGCAACCAACCTTCAATATTGCAGAAATGATCGCTGATATGGCATTTATCTCGGCTAATATCGCCCTGATATGTATCGATTTCGAGCATATGATCTTGCCCAATGTGATTACCTTGCCGGGCTCACTAGTGGCGCTGGTAATACGACTCTTTGTGCCGACCCAGACCTCACCCGAAGCAAGCTTCTATGCCACTCAGTTTGCGATAATTATTCTACTAATGTTAGCGCTCTTTGCCTGTTTACGAGTATGGGGAAGCTCGAATCTCTTTCGTGTTCTATTGATAGTGCTACTATCTGGTTTTATTATTGCGCTAGCCTGGCTCAATACTCGCGCCCTCGACTGGTATATAGATCTACAGATTAATTTTCAAATCTTCTGGGAGGAACGACTGGCAAACTATCCTATGATAGTTTCGCTTATTAATGGCTTACTAGGTGCGATCATTGGTGCAGGGATACTGGTGATGTTACGCGAAGCCTATTTTGTTTTCCGTAATATTGAAGGCATGGGGTTAGGTGATGTCAAGATGATGTTAATGGTAGGATTCTATTTGGGTTGGCAGTTGACAATCGGTACCCTAATACTAGCCTCTCTGCTTGGTACACTGTTGGCCTTAGTTTTTCTTTTACGTCAAGGACGTGAAGCGCTACAAGTCAGGATCCCCTTTGGGGTCTTCCTAGGTATCGCAGCAATTTTGCTTACCCTATACGGCCAGCCATTATTAAGCTGGTACGTGCGACTTATGGTAATAAATTACTGATGCGTGTCGATCGGCTTGGCAAGACCTTCACATTACTATCAATACTCTTAATACTTGGATTGGGGGCAATCAATCTATTCACAGTAGGCTTGTATGGTCGTGTTAATAGTGAACTGGTAAGTGAACAACAGAGCCGACAGCAATTGGAAGCCACCCATTGGGCACTAGAGATCACAATGGTTTTGCGTGGTCGTGGTTCGCTAGATATGCGTTTTAGTGAATTGGCAACACACACGACTAGCGGACCCGCCGCAATTGGGGTCTACAGGCCGAATGGAGAATTGCAGACAACTTGGATACGCCCTCCTATCAGTAGTGGTGAAGAGATAGTACAGAACTATCTTGCTGAACGTGGCAAACTACAGTCATTATTGCCAACGCTGCTGCCTGTTTCAACAGAACCTTGTCGAGAGAACACATTGGCAGACCTACGTGCCCACGCAGTTCGTTCACGCATCCAAAAACTAGGACAGACCAGCTATACTGTTTTCACGGTGCCAATATTTCATCCTATCGAAGGCGGTGAATGTGGCGCTTTCAGCATGCTTATCTTTTACACTGCACGGCCTCCTGCTGCTTGGCCCTTGCTTGCTCTACTGCTACAGATTCTGGTTATTGTTACGATCGTGGCAGGAGGATTTGCACTGCTGCGTATCTGGCTACGGCCTTTCCGTGCACGTCCGCAGATAGTGGGAGTAGGTGAACCAGCTGTGGTTTCAACAGGCTCAAGAGCGACAGAATTTCTGGTTGGAACACTACAAGCACTAATTGATGGTTTGCAAGTCGAGCGCGAAGAGTTGGTACGCCACCGTGACTTAGAGCGGAAACGAGCCGCTTTTATTGAGCAGTTTAACGAGCGTATTGTTGCTTCGATTACGGCTGGCTTAGTGGTGGTTGAGCATACCGGCTATGTTGTTATTGTCAATGGTCAGGCAGGTACGCTCTTTAATGGCGACAGGGAACAGGTGCAGGAGTTGCAGATTCTACGTGGAATGAGATATGAGGTCTTTTTTCAACGTGCGCCACGTCTATGCCAGTTGATTGCGGCTTGTTTGCAGGATGGACGTAGAACAGCATTAGAAGAGTTTGAAGCCCAACGCCTAGATGGCTCGCCTTGCCTATTGGCAGTCACGGTTTCGCCTATGCGGCAGGATAGCGCCGACTCTATACAGGGTGCGCTCTGCCTGATATCGGATCTATCTGAAGTGATGGAACTGCGCCAAAGATTGCGACTACAAGAGAACCTCGCCAATCTGGGAGAGATGGCAGCCGGTATTGCTCATGAATTCAAGAATTCATTGGCGGCTATCTCCGGTTATGGACAATTGTTGCAGTCGATAGCCGATACACGTGGTCAAACTTGGGCACATGCCCTGGTTACGGAAGTACATCACCTATCACAAGTTGTTACTGATTTCCTCAATTTTGCCCGCCCTCAGAAGCTGCAACGTATGCCTATTTCATTGCAGGATATTATAGAAGATTGTTGTGATACTATGCTCAGTAAAGCTGACCAGCATGGTGTCACGATCAAACTCAAGGGGGAGCTTCCTGAAGTGTTGGGCGATCCTACCCTACTGCGCCGTGCCTTCCTTAACCTAATTGATAATGGTATTGAAGCGATACCCGCCGATGCTACAGTAAAGTTGATAACTTTATCTGGGATAATCGATCTGGCTGATAATCAAGTCAGTATCGAAATCAATGATACTGGTAGTGGTATTCCTGCTACCGAATTGAATAAAATTTTTATCCCTTTCTTTACCACCAAATCACGTGGTTATGGTATAGGCTTAGCGCTGGTGCAAAAGATCTTTCTTGCTCATGAGGGCAGTGTAAAGGTTGTTAGCCAGGAAGGTGTTGGCAGCACCTTCACCTGCTCATTGCCGCTTGCCTCTTAACTAGCCCTTTCCTCCTTATCTTTTTAGCTGCTGTGCCATTTTTTGGTACGCTAATATAGATTCTAAGATCTGGTGTGTAAGGATAAGTTATTTAATCACAGCTAGTTAATTATTAAAGTGCAATAACTGCCTGCTGATGACAGTTATCTAATGAAGGTTTAGCAAAAAGTGGAATAAAAGATGGACTTTAATATAACTCAAGATCTATCCCGGTATAAATTCAAGTTGATCGAGAAAGAGGACGCTGTTAAGGATGAGGCCACTTTTTGGGAAGTAACAGCAGTTAAAAAGCCAATTGAGATCCTTACCGCTAATTCGAATTATATGCTCAGACCAGCCCGTGAGCCGCACTGTTTTTATGTTATGGCAGGGCGGCGCATAGGTGAAAAGATTGCCATCCTAGGCAGTTGTGTTTTTCAAGGGACGGAGTTGAAGTTGCGACGTCAACAGATCGTACTAGGCCATCGACTGGTAGTACTATGTGAAGACGGTAGCAGATTAGTAACTTCTCCAATCCTTGAAGTTAAGTGTTCAACCAGGTACGGTCAGGTATTGTCTAATAGTTAGTCACTCCTCAAGTCATACTATCAAGGGCAGCCCTCACCTCCGGGCTGCCCGATTTTTTTCCCAATATCTTAGCGATTCCTCTCTACCAATTAAGCTTTACCAGCAGGCGATTCATCAGGATTATTGCCTATTGTGACAGGATTAGGTTTACCTTCCAAGAATGGGCTAACGATATCGGCAAGGCGCTGTTCCTCACCTTGACGGCGTATGGAAAACTCGATCGCCTGACGGCCAGCCTCTGTTGCCTGTGCACGTAATTTCTCAATCTCAGCCTGTTTCTGTTTTAAATATTCTTCAACCTCTTTCTGTATACGTTCCACCTCGCTTTTAGTCTTTTCCTCAATTTCACGAGCACGATCGCTGAGCATCTTCTGGTAGCCATCGAGCGCGCGATCCTTACGTACGGCATCAGCGATATAGTCTTCTAGTGGGGTACCTTTGGCGCTAAGGGCAAGGTTTACTGCTACCACTTTAATCGCCAGTGGTTGATTGGCAACTGTAGGACTATCGATGAGGGTGCTTAACTCTTCGACTGGAGTCGTTGTTTTTGCTAGGCCAGCTTCACGATAGATCTCTTCAAATGGTTTGGTAGATAGATCTATTTGCTGATTTGCTTTTGGGGGAGTAAATTTTGGTACCGGCTCACCTTGGGCCAGATCACCCATACGACGTGATCCCCCTTTTTCTCCTGTGATAGGGGTAGTGGGTGTTGAAGGAGCGCCTTTCATTCCCGCAGATGCAGGACCAGGCGGTAACTTCTCACTTTTACCGCTAGGGGGTTGTGTAACAGGCGTTGCAACTCCCTTAAGAGCATTTTCTTGATCGTCGTCATGAACTTTAATAAAGAAGCCAAGCAATGATTTAAGTGCTCCTCCTTCACCTTTTGGTTGAGGTGATGTAGATGCTTTAGCAGGCTCATCCTGACTAAGTCCTTGGGACATCTGTTCCATCTCTCTTAAAATCTCATCAGTGGTTTTGGGTCGTTTTATTTCAGGCATAATTATTCCTCATTCAGGAAAGCATATTCATCACTATTGCGCTTTGCGTTGCCGTTGCCGCTGTGACTGCTTGCGTTGCGACTCAGGAGTAAATTCAGGCTCAAGCGTCATTGCTAGTTCTGCACTATTATCCAAGCCTGCTAACATAGGGCTCTGCTCGCTCAGCACGTCATCATAAGAGGCACGAAACTCCTCACTCAGTTGAAGATTGACAAGTAGACCATCAACAATATCAGAGATCCCATGTACATCTGTCATACTATAGACCTCATCCTGAATCAACTGTAGAGAGTTTCGTACAACCTGCAAACGAGCTTCTAGTAATCGTACTAGATCATCGAGTCGTTGTAATTTGGTAGCACGCTGATGGAGAATTTTAAGATTCTGCTCAAGTGTCATACGTACTTGTGGGGAAGATTCGGACTGAGCATTCTGTTCAGCACGCTTGATCTCTTCAATCAGACGACGGCGCATCTCTTTGTAGTTACGGTTAGCCAGCAGATAATGGGCGCGCAACATACGTGCATATTCGAGTCGGAAAGAGGAGAGCTTATCTATTAATCCTACTGTCATCATTGAGACAGTATTATTTTCCGTCTCGGCAGCACGGCGCTCAATCTCTTGGCAGAGATGTTTTACAGATTGAAAATCGGCAATATAGTTAGCAGGCAATTGGGCCACCACCTGCTGCTCTTGTCTTTCATGTTCTCGCCGCAACTCTTCTTCTGCTCTTGTACGCAACCAACGCTGCATAAAGCTTGTCTGCGCAAACATCAATACCCCTAACTC
>JBFLVQ010000519.1:0-6821 GCA_040758525.1 Acidobacteriota bacterium | reverse complement strand
ACATGCAATTCATAAATAGTCAAAACTTGAGGCTGAATTTGCTTGATAGGATCAAAAATAACATAGTAAGGTACAGCCATTCGCTCATAGCGACGCAATTTCTCACTATTCTCCTGTCCCTCTTTATTGGAGACAATCTCAATGACAACATCGGGGGCTTTGCCAAACTCCCAAAAAAAGTAAGAACGATGTGCTTTTGCCCACCAGTCTGCAGCGATCTCAACATCAAGACTGACAAAGACATCTGGGACAATTGAGGGAAGATGCACAGAAGAGAAGACACCGACATTGGCAGCAGCGAGAAAAGTACGACCTTCGCCAGGACCTGGCCAAGAGCTATAGAGAGGTTCAGTCAAGAGGCGCTGTTGTTTCTCGGAAGGAAAATTATCCACGGGAGTATCATCCTCAGTGATCAATTGATCAACTTCAATAGGAATCTGGGTCTGTGACATAAAATCTACTCCTGGCATTAAAGCCATTTGTAAGTGACCAACCACTTCAGTAGCTGACTATCTGCCTGAGCTAATTATTGCCCAAGTAAGCACGCTTGTCATTAAGTTCAACTCCTCAACCATAAGGTTGCTATCAATGGTTAGGATGATGCGCAGCACGTGGTTGGCGTTCTAAGTAATCTAGTAGAATACTGGACATCAGTTTAACACCTACTACTAGGCTATCCTCATCAACATCAAATTCTGCTGTATGAGTAATGGCATTAATCCCTTTTGCATGATTGCCACCACCTAAGAAATAGTAGAAACCAGGAATCACTTTTTGGTAGTAAGAGAAGTCTTCTGCCCCCATCTGTGGCGATAAATTGATTACATTTGCTGGCCCAAGTATACGGCGCATTATTGGTAGCGTCTCCTCAACCAGCTTTGGATCATTGTAAGTAACTGGTGCGCCGCGTTCATATTTCATCTCAAAACTTGCTCCATAGGCTGATGTAATGCCTGAGAGCGTTTCACGCATCAGATGTTCTACACGCTCACGCACCTCTTCACTCAATGTGCGTACTGTGCCTTCTAATTTCACCTCATCAGCAAGAATATTGGCTCGATTGCCGCCTTGAATAATTCCTATCGAGATAACTAGCGGGTCCATAGTATTTATACGCCGACTGCGTATATGTTGAAGCGCGGTTACACATTCTGCTGCCACTGCGATTGCATCAACACCTTCATGTGGATAAGCGCCATGCACCTTTTTACCACGAATCGTGATGTAGAAGAGATCGGCAGCAGCCATTGTAGGGCCAGCATGATAAACCGCCTGACCGACCTCTAGGTTGGCAGTCACATGCAGAGCAAAGATCGCTTCAGGATGAGGACTTTCTAATGCTCCTTCCTTGATCATTAAATCTGCGCCACCCTCTTCGCCTGCTGGTGCACCCTCTTCGGCAGGTTGAAAGATAAATTTGATTGTTCCTGGTATACGATCACGCATCTTGCTAAGCACTTCTGCCACTCCCAATTGCACAGCAGTATGTACATCATGCCCACAGGCATGTTTTACTCCCGGAACAGATGATTTGTAAGATACATCTATCGTCTCATCAATTGGCAGAGCATCCATATCAGCGCGTACCGCAACAACAGGGCCTGGCTTAGCGCCTTTGAGTATCGCTACCACACCATATTTACCTACTCCAGTCTTTACCTCATCCAGGCGCAGCGCACGCAACTGCTCGGCTACCACTCGCGAAGTGCGCTCTTCACGATTGGAAAGCTCTGGATGCATATGGAAGTCGCGCCGCTGTGCAATCAAATGCGATCGCAATGCCTCGGCCGCTTGTGCAATCTCTCGCTCACTCGATGAAGAGAGTGCCCTAACCGAATATTGCCTACGCTCCTCTTGTGCAGATACAGTAAAGAGTACCGATAGCAGCAACGTCACCAGCAGTAGCAGGTAACCTCTTCTCATCAATTAATCTCCTCTAACAATGATCTGCGTAAGCCCTCAGCAAGTTTAACGCGGGCTAACAGTCACTGCAATGTAGAGAGGGGGCCAATAGCCGTGTAGGTTGGTAGAATCTCTCTATGATTTTCCTATTGATACTATCAATAGAAAAATTTAGTAGTGTAGCAACTGGGCAGAAAATTTAAGTTCTGTGGGCAGGCTTTTAATGAACCGTCTTCTCTAGCATAGTCTTAACTTCATTGCCTGAAGGCATACTACCATCCCAGATCTTTAATACCTGACCATCCTGCAAGAGAAAGACTCTTGGTGTTGATCCCAATTCTACTAGTCGCAGAAAGTCATCATTGGTAATGCGTCCAATAGGAAACTGTGCGCCAAATTTTTCTTGGAAGATCTTTACATCCAGTTGAGAGTTAGGACAGATCGCAACAAGCGTAGGATATTCTGACTGCTGCGAATAAAACTTATTGAAATCAGGCACGCTCTGCTGACAATGATCACAACCTGTATCGATAAGTGCAACCAGATAGCGGCCCTGCTGAATATCTACAGAGAGATCCTGAATCGTAACAGATTGAAAAGGACTAGGCTGGCTGACCTTCAAACGTGTGACAGGATCGGCAGACTGTTCTGGGCTAAGGCTACGCACTGTAGTAACAATCAAACAGAGCATCGCTACTGCTGCCACGGCCGTCAATCTCATGCTTTGATAACTTTTACGCTCGCTTCGATCCAGCAACTGTGCAGCCACTAAGACAGCTAATAGGATCAGATCCTCAAAGAATGCTTGTTGTGGGGTACGCTTCACTAGTGGTCCAAAACAGCCACAATCGGCAGTTGAACCGCTATACCAGGCCCATCCTAACACCCCTAGAAAGAGAACTAGCAGGCTAATGGTGATAGGTACAGTCCAGCGGCGCTGATAAGCGGTGACGAGTGCCATTCCTAGTGCGCCTTCTATTATGATCATCAACCAGGCAAAGGCAGTGACAACAAGCGGCACAGTAATAATCTTATAAGTTGAGATATTCTGGACAAAACTTAGTGGATAATAGGCTTTTGCTAACCCTGCAATGATTAGCACCAGACCAACCAGGCCCTCACTAACACGGGCAATTAGGTATCGTATTCTTACGCTTCCTTTAACAGAATCATCGAACGGTTCAGCATTGATGGATGGTTGCATCGACATTTCTATTCCTCAGACTACTGATATAAACCTCTTATTTAATAATGTACGCTCAGCTAGGCACGTCGGTCACATAACTCTAACTCTAGACCTGGACGCATCACCTGCGCAGTAAGATGTTCGGCAAGGCTGCATATCTCCCAATAACCTATCCCCCAATCGCGAGCAAAAGGGCAGCGCCAGCGACGTCGTAGGTAATTGCGCCAAGCAACCAGCTTATAGGAATAGCATTCACACACCAGCTTGCCACGATGCGCATAAGTAAAAAAATAGACTGCATCTGTAGCCGATTCCATTGGCTGACTAAGGTTGATAGAGTTGATCGCGGTAGAGGCAAGCTCTTTGATATCGCGATTATCATGTTCGAATAGGCGGTGTAGTGAAGTGATAGCACGATAGTCACTTAACTGACTAAGCGCATAGATTGCAGCAACCACCACCTCTTCTTGCTCATCCTCAAGCAAAGAGAGAAAGACAGGCAGCCAGCTAGGGTTCTGTTGCTGGCCTAGCGCCTGTACTGCGGCTGCGCGTACCTCTGCTTCGCTCTCAGTTAACATATCCTGTAGGCAAGTAATCGCTTCGCTACTAGCTAAGCGACCCAGCGCGACGGCGGCACGGGCACGTACAGAATAGGACTTCTCTTGTGAAAGTGCAGTAAGTAGTTCTGATGTCGTCTCTGGTATCCCCAGACGACCAAGCGCATCATAACAGAGGCAGCGGATTTCTAAGTCTCGGTCGCCTAGTCCGACAATCAATTTAGGCAGATTACGCTGCTCTTCCCAAACCGATACCTGGGGCTCAAAAATATCATACCAACTCAGCATTTACGCATAACCTTGATACTGGCCTTCAGTTAATTTTAGAGCATAGCGCAGGCGCACCATGACCAGCAACTAGCTAGTGTAGAAAAATAGCCTTGGTCTCAACGCTAAAAATGGTATACAAGGGTGCAGACACTATGGAATAATTGATTACCATAACACCACACGAGAATTTAAACCTGGAGAGTATTGGCAATGGACTGGAAATCTCAAGCTTTCGGGTTGGATCAGCGTAAGCAGAGAAGTCACCGTTTAGGTGTGGCTGTTTGCCTGATAGGTGCGCTTATTCTCTTTATTTGTGCTTTTCCTAGTCAACCAAATCTACGTGCTGCGGCTGCTCAACAAGAACCCTTAGAGCCAGTTAGCGGACCTTTGCAAATAGAGCTTGAGTCAGAACTCATGCACCGTTTAGTAGATAAGAGTAGACTGCTTAAATCCACCCTTAAAAAGACTAGTAATAGTAAGCAGAAACCGGCGATTGGACCGCTTGCAATCCCCAATGGTATTCCTATTAATAATGTTGCTTTCTTTGGTATAGATCGTACTGCCAGTGTAATGGCGCTTGCCGACACAGATAGTAATAGCGTGTTCGATGCTACCGAGAACTTCTTTGTCTCTGATGATCCTAACAATGAGACTACTGCATCGATGGCCTTCAGCAAAAAGACGGGGAGATTCTATATAGGTACAATTGCGGCTGATGGGCCACGTAAACAGATGGGCCAAATAGCTGTATTAAATAATTCGGGCGGCAATTATAAAGGTAATAAAATTGGTAGTTTTTCGACTGGTCGGGGCATGCCGATCGGTATGGTAGTATTAGACTCGCCACAAGGTGATGTGTTGATTGTCGCAACCCTCTTTTTTAGCAAAGACGCTTTGGATGCGTCTAAAGACGATACTTATAGTATTACTGCCTACTTGCCTGGTGCTAATGGGTTTCCTGATGGCACACGTACACGTGCGATTTTGCCAGTCAATTCCACACTTGCCAATGATCCAATAAATCTTGGCTTTGGCGGTCTGGCCCTTGATAGCAGAGGCGTCCTCTATGCTAATGTCGCCTCTAAGGTTGAAGTTGGCAACAATGTTGCGATTGGTGGAGCATTACTAGCTTTTAGCGACAGTGATGCTGATGGTATCCCAGACCGTAGTTCCGTCTTTGCTCCAGAAACCCCTGCCGATGTCAACCCAATTACTGCCAGCAGTCTAGTTGCTGTTCCTAATCCCAGTGGTGGCACACGAGTCTATGCTTTTGGTGTTAATACTATCTTTGATGCGCCTTCACAGATTGCTATTTATACTGATGCTAATAGCGATCTAAAGTCAGATGGACCATTCCAGATCTTTTATAACTCGAATGGAGAATTTGACGGCTTTATCTCTAGTTTTGGCAGTGGCACTTCAGCAATTGAGCTCTCACATATGGATTTCGCCAATAGCCAAGGTCTCTTCTCCTTCAAGACAGTCACTTTTGATGGCCGCATAGTAGACTCTGGGGTAGCGCTGGTAGCAACCAATCCTACTGGCACTGCTGATGCACCTTTGCGGATCTTCCAGGCTCAGAGAGTTAACAACAATTTTGATGGTGTGACTCTATTAGTTGGTGTACCGGCTACTCTACAGCCTGATACTCAAGTTCCTACTGTAACAATTAGTGCGCCCACGGCAGGACAGACTTTCACAGGTGGTTCGATGGCTACTGTCAGCTATTCTTCCAGTGATAATATTGCTGTGGTCGCGCACAATATTCTATTTGCTAGAGACGGTGTCAACTTCAATAATGTGCTTGCGGGCGGTCTAGCTGGTAACCAGCAGTCTTTCCAATTCGTAGTGCCACAGACCAATACTACTACTGCGAGAATACGTGTATTGGCTATCGATGCTGCTGGTAATACTGGTATGGCGACCAGCGGCGCATTCACCATTACAGCACAAGCGCCTGATACACAAGTGCCCACAGTCACGGTTACGGCGCCGGTGGCTGGCCAGTTACTACTGGGCGGTACAACAGCCACAGTTACCTACTCTAGTAATGATAATGTTGGCGTAGTCTCGCATAATATCTTGCTGGCTGCCGATGGCGCCAACTTCACCACTACCTTAGCTACCGCGCTGCCAGGTAATCAACAATCACTTCTATTTACTGTGCCACAGATCAATACTACTACTGCGGCAATCCGTGTAGAGGCAGTAGACGCCGCCGGCAATGTAGGTAGAGCAACTTCGGCAAGCTTCACAATAAGCACTCAGGCACCCGATACTCAGCCACCCACTGTGACTATTACTTCACCAACACCAGGACAGACGCTTAATAGCGGGGCAATGGCCAATGTGAATTTTACTTCTAGCGATAATGTTGGTGTTCTCACACACAATATTCTGCTTTCACCAGATGGGACAAACTTCTCTATCCCATTGGCGATTGGTCTGCCTGGCAACCAGCAGTCCTTCCAATTTAGTGTTCCTACACTTAATACCACAGTGGCTGCAATCCGTGTACAAGCTTTTGATGCCGTAGGCAATATGGGTATGGCAACAATAGGTCCGCTGACTATTCGTAATGATACACAAAATCCTACTATAAGGGTTATCTCGCCTAATGGTAAGGAGAAATTGAAGGGCGGCAAGATGTTTAATGTGCAATTTATGTCCTCGGATGATATTGGTGTTGTCTCACACGATATTCAAATATCAGTTGATAATGGCGCCAATTTCACCACCCTTGCCAATGGTATAGCTGGCAATGTCCAGTCCTTCATGGTTACGATACCTAAGGTGAAGGGTAATCAAGGTAAGAAATCACTTATTAAAGTGATTGCCAGAGATGCAGCAGGAAATTCTGGACAAGATGTCTCAGATGCTCCCTTCAAGATTAAAAAGTAGCATAC
>JBFLVQ010000518.1:0-6838 GCA_040758525.1 Acidobacteriota bacterium | reverse complement strand
CTTGCGCTTACTATCAAGCGCCAACCTGCCAAACCCCTGTATAAAGGCGGTTGGTAAGGCGATTTCTGCAAAAGGTACTCCACTAGGAAAACCCTGAAATTGCATTGGCGCAATGGCAGTAAATAGTTTCAAAAATTCTTGTTGTGCTGGTGTACGTAGACTAGGATCGAAAGCCTGCAATCCTGAAAATGTCGGCAGTCCAGGAATTGCGCTTGCTGTAGCAAAATCGATTGGTAAGAAAAATGCTATACCATCACTGGCAAATCCTATCTCTGTATTTTCACTGTCTGTACCGCCAAACTGATAATCAACACCAAATTTTATCTGATGACGACCACGAGAGAGACTAACATTATTGACAATCTGATACTGATTAATAACGCGCGGTTGTGGCAGCAGTGGATTAGCGCCAAATACTACCAATCCTTCTGGCGCAAGTAGGTTGACTTGTGGCCCCACACCAACTGCGGTGATATTCTGATCTCTTCTGCTATATAAAAATCTCGTTTCATTCACCAGATTTACACTAGGGCTAATAAAAGTAGGCTCAATATGTGTTTCAGGGAGGTGACCTAAACTACCTATGCTAAGCCATTGATTCTTAATGCTTACAATTACTGCAAAAGCTATAACTCCCTGAAACACAAATTGAGCCCAGACAATATTAAGAATTTCGAGGTTTATCACTATCCTTTATCGCCCTGTCGGGCGATGGCAGGTTTAACTCCGGACTACAAGCCCGAAGTTAAGCCTGCCATTCAGTTCAAGATTGTTATATGTGAAATTGTATGACAAATGGAGATACGCCGATAGCGTATCAATTATGACAACGTGGTGTCAAGGATCTCACCACCAATATTGAGTAACACTCTTATGTAGTATGTTGAGATCAAGTAAGCCTATCTTCACACTTTATCAGAGCCTAGGTCTGTAAATGTACTTTAAGGAAACGTCCTGTATGTGATCTCTTGCACGCAGCAATATCTTCAGGAGTGCCAGTCACTACTACTTCACCACCCGCATGTCCACCCTCTGGTCCCAAATCGATCACATGATCGGCTGTCTTGATCACATCTAGATGATGTTCAATCAAAAGCACTGTGTGCCCAGCATCCACCAACCGATTCAAAGACTCTAGCAGCCGCTGCACATCTGCTAGGTGTAGCCCTGTGGTCGGCTCGTCAAGAATATATAATGTATGCTTTGCTCGCTGCAGCTTGCTCAGTTCCGTGGCAATCTTGATCCGTTGTGCCTCGCCTCCAGAAAGTGTCGTCGCAGACTGACCAAGCGTCAGGTATCCCAATCCTAGATCGTTTAGTACTTCAATCTTCTTGCCCACTACCGGCTCGCTGGCAAAGAACGTTACACCTTCTTCAACCGACATGTTGAGTACATCATCAATAGTCTTACCACGCAATGTTACCTCAAGCGTTTCACTGTTGAATCTTGCACCCTTACATACACTACAGGTTACTTCCACATCAGGCATAAAGTAGAGTTGGGTGGTAATCACGCCCTCTCCCTGACATTCCTCACACCTACCTCCCTTAACATTAAAACTGAACCGTCCAGCTTTATAGCCGCGCTCCAATGATAGTGGCGACTGTGCAAATAGATCGCGGATCGTATCATAGAAGCCAATATATGTTGCTGGGTTAGACCGGCTGTTGCGTCCAATTGGCGACTGATCGATATTGACCACCTTATGCACATTTTCAATGCCATCTACTCCATCGTGCTCGCCCGGCAGTGTGCGTGTATCCACCAGTCGCTTCCATAACGCCTTGTATAAGATCTCGTTTACCAATGTGCTCTTGCCTGACCCTGAGGCACCTGTGATCGCGACAAGCTTCCCCAGTGGGAATACTACATCTATCGATTTAAGGTTGTTCTCCCTTGCTCCACGTACTGTCAATACCTTGCCATTACCCTTGCGCCGCTGCTTCGGCATTAGGATCGATCGCCTCCCTGAGAGGAATTGTCCTGTTGGCGAGGCCTTACACACAAGCACATCGTCAATCCCACCTTGTACTACCACTTTGCCGCCATGCACACCTGGTCCAGGGCCCATCTCCACGATGTGGTCGGCTGCACGGATCGTAGCTTCATCATGCTCGACAACAATTACTGTGTTACCAATATCACGCAGGTTCTCTAGTGTTGCGATCATCTTCACATTGTCCTTTGGGTGTAGACCGATGCTTGGTTCATCAAGCACATAGAGCATTCCCATAAGCCCAGAACCAATCTGTGTAGACAATCTAATCCGCTGTGATTCCCCGCCCGAAAGTGTGCCTGAACGACGGTTGAAGTTTAGATAGTCCAGCCCAATACCTAAGAGTAGTTCTAGCCGGCCACGAATCTCATTCAATATTTGCCGGCCCGCATCGGCGCCGCGACCGGTTGGCTTGACCGTACCAAGGAATGCATATAATTCGTCAAAGTTGAGTTCGCCAATATCATGTATGGTTTTACCTGCAATGGTAAACAGTAGTCTGGTCGCGCGAACACGCGCACCATTGCAATCAGGGCAAGTGTGTTCCACCATTACCTTATCTAACCAAGCTTCCATTCCGGAATTTGCTTCGCCTCGTTGTCGGTAACGGCGATAATGCCGCTCGATTCGCCGTGCGATCCCGCCAAAGCCTACCTCTTTGCCCTCCCAATCATCACGCTTTATCTTTGCCTCAGGCGGTGTAGAGAGCGCGATCTTCTTTGCATCAATACCATAGAGAATTGCGTTACGTACCATTGCGGGCAGATCCTGCCATTGCGATTCAAGAGAAAATCCTAACATTTTCGCAAGACTATACATCAATCGACCATCCCAGGTGTCTGGATTGTATTTGAATGCTTCACGTACGAAACAACCGCCGATGATGCTACGTTGTGGATCCGGGATGAGCAACTCTGGATGTGTAAGCTTGTCTACTCCAAGGCCGCCACAGGTCCGACAGGCACTCTCAGGATTATTAAACATAAAATACTCGGGTGCAATCTCACCATAGACAAGATGGTGTGTTGAGCTGCATAGTGCATGGTAGAACCGTTCTGCCTCTGACTTGCTTGCACCTTTGACGATATGGATCTGTAACAGCCCATCACCTACCAGTAATGTGCTGGCGATCCCTGCCTTGATGGCCTTTTCGTGTTTCCGACTGACCACGAACCGGTCTACTACGGCGTCTATGTCCTTGATCTTAGATTCATCCAACTCAACCTGTGCAGAGATATCTATCGAATTGCCATCAATGATCAACCGACGACAACCCTTCTTACGTACTTCGGTAAAGACAAAGTCTAGGTCCTCACCATAGACCTTGAATACAGGCGCCCGTAGTTCAATCTCTGTACCTTCTGGTAAGGACAGAATTGTATCAAGAATCTGATTCGCGGTTCGACTAGGCGTAGGCTCACCAGTACGTGGGCAGTGTGGTTGGGCAATGGTTGCAAACAGTAGGTTCAAGTAGCTAGCAATATCTGTCATTGTACCAACAGTCGAGCGTGGATTGTTGATAGTTGTCTTCTGTTCAATCGAGATCACCGGAGAAAGACCAAACACAAAATCCACATCCGGCTTTGTCACTTGAGCAACAAACCTCTTGGCATAACTTGATAGCGACTCCATATAGCGCCGCTGCCCTTCGGCATAAATTGTATCGAATGCCAGGCTAGACTTGCCCGAACCTGAGAGGCCGGTAACAACAATAAGGCTATCACGCGGGATCTCTAATGATATGTTCTTGAGGTTATGCACACGTGCGCCCTGTACTGCGATCGTCTTACGTGCCACAGTCTTTGGCACACTTCTGCTCCCATTCGATCCTTGTATGGCACCTCCCTGAGAAGTAGAGGCTACTTTCTTACCATTACGCTTTACACCCACGCTAGATGCCATCCAATAGTTCCTCCCTGTACAAGAATGCGAGTTATCACACTTAGAAGTTGTTCTTCTTTGTGATTCAGATTGGAGCTACTGCCGCCCAAGCTGTCTTTTGCAGCAGCTCTGCTTCTGCTTCAGTAAGACCTTTTATGTTGTTGATCAGTCCGATAGAACTCTCGTTAAACAGAACGGCAAAGAAAACAGAAGCAGCAAGGTATGAACCTGCTAGTGTAGGATGATTCTTGTCTTTATCATGCAATGCTGGAGAGTGGTGTTTGCGGATGAAATCCTGCCAGGCGATTCCCACAGGAATGATCGTTGCATTGAGTTCTTCACCAATCGCTGTATAGGCATTGGTGATCGCCTGCTGTGTCTCTGGCACATCTTGGCGAGCCCAGGTTAAATACAACGCTGTCTTTGCTCGAGAAGCCTTGATCACTTGATCAAAGAGTCGTATGTTCTCATGCATACGTAATGGATTCTTAATTGGTAATGTGCTTTGCTCTTGTAGCACAACATAATCGTAGCGTGTTTGCTCGATTGCCTTCTGCGCCGCTGCTTTGTTCCAATGCATTCGAAGTGATGCTCCACCTGCCCAGATCAGTTGATACTGCAACTGCTTGCCACGAGATTTGGCCAGTTGCGCAATAAGATCAGGAAGATTGTTGCGCGCAGTAAAGCTATTGCCAATGAATAGAATCTGCATAGGCTCAGTAAGTGAATGTTTGGCCATATTCTCGTGTTCCAGACCTATTAGACTTAGCGAATTTATATCTATTTTGCTCGCTACTCTATGTAGAAGAATGCCAATTCCTGCACCTCTACATTGCTCTTCTTGGTAAGGTGGACGGGTGTTGAAGCTTTGCCAATGAGTCCTTGATCCGCCAGGTACTCACATACCGTGGTCACCCCATTTACATCAAAATTGCGTTTAAAGTGGTCTTCAATCTCGCTACAGGATCGCGCTTCGCCAACCTCGTGCAGATGATCAATCACTAGCCCAAACAGCGTTGTCGCACGCTCTGCTATGTAGCGGTCAATCGCCGCCAGCACTATCTGCACACTCTTTTGTGTCTTTTTCGTATTGAGCAGATCGGTATAAATCATTTTAAAGAACTCTGGATTTAGCTTCATCGCCTGTGGGATCACCTCACGGTCGGCCAGCAGGCGTGCACCGATCACCTCAATCTGCGCTAGTGGCGTCGCGGCATAGAGAATCCATAGTGCCGTGTAATCCCAATCACCGCGTGTAACAAACCATTTGTGGGCTTTGTAGATCAGTGGTAGCGCATTCGTCGCCGCACGTAGTAGCTGTATCTGCGTGTCACGCTCACCTATTTCAGCAAGCCTAGCGCAGAGATCGGCAATGGTCTGATCATGTGTATAGAGTAGTCGTCCCTTGGTTAGGAACGAATGCATGAACGAGTTGTGGATTGAGCCTTCAACCATCTTGCGGAACTCTGTACGTGGTATAAGAAACGCATGAACATTCACTCCATGTGAGTAAAGTGCCAGTCCCGCCAAGTCTACCTTCTTGTCGTCGATCGTTACAAATACCAAGTCAATGTCGGACTTCGCCCACACTGTATCATGTGACAGGCTGCCACAGAGGATGGCAGCAAGAACGGAGCGGTCTCCTTTCACTTGCTCAACAAGTGTATCAAGAGCTTCGGTAAACTTCTCCTGAATCGATTCGCTCTTCATACAGCTCTTCCCGAAACAACTCCACCTTTGCCGCTCACCAAGATAGATTGTACAACACCCTACAGCCATAGAATGCTTACTCAAACTTCTTAGTAAGATTCTTGCAAGGCTTGAGCTTATACCTTATAGGCTCTCATAGGCGCATTCTACCGTAATGGTCTAAGCAATACAACAAATATTTCGAAATATAGGCGAAATATTACCGGATATTACTCATCAAAGCTCCTATTGATGTTCTATATGAAGAGTATCATTGTTGGCTGTTGTAGCATTGCTAGCAGGCTGAATTCCTGCAGCTAGAGTTGCCAAAGTTGATCCCATCTTATTAACATCAGAAGATGGTATAAATAAAAGCCTTTGTTGGTTTTAGTACTCTTGGATGTCCAACAGGATTATTCAGTTGGGTCACGACCGGCGGAATCATTCAACGAAGCCTTAACATTCCTAGTAGCCCAGAGAGGATAGAAGATATAACAATGAGGAAGTGGGAAATCTCCTACAACTATCACGACGCACAGTAGCGGCGTATCGAGCACGCATTATGATGAAATTGCAGATAGGCGAGATGGCAGGACTGGTCAAGTATGCGATTCGTAGCGGTCTAATCAGTGTTCAGCATCATCGCAGCTATCAGGTAAAGCGGACAGTAGCTGAAGAGGCAATTGATCGGCAAGGTGTGTTGTAAGCAGGAATAATGTGGAGTATCTAGCAAGACTAGCCAAGTGAGCAAAGAGTGAGCGCGGCACTGGAAGGAGGCACAAACTTACGGAAGCAGAGTGCGCCCTTGTTACACGCTATCCATTCGAGTAAATCAGTACCGCGCATTAAATATTACAACCAGATTGCAGAACTATGGTTCAATGATAATCTTATCCTTGACGGTAAATCCTGCCAGTATTTGGATCAACAACCAGATCAACGGTATCTGTGCCTGGTGGCGGAGTAGTCAAATTAAGTATTACAAGCGCATCACTTGGTAGAATAATATTTGTACTATCTTTTGATATAACTTGCTCTTCCCGTTTGCAATGAAACCGTAGATCGCACTCCCAATAGCCGGGAGAAACTTGATGGCAGGACCAACTCCCTTCTTGCTCCCAACCATTTTTACAATATTGATCGGCCTGTTTTCTGGCATCTGCTTTGGCTGCAGTTTCGGTTTTACCACTACCCTTAACTTGTGACATAAAGATAAATCTCCTTGTTAGTGTTTACTTAAAGCTCTCTTCTTAGCAGACAAAGCTTGTAAAG
>JBFLVQ010000517.1:0-6845 GCA_040758525.1 Acidobacteriota bacterium | reverse complement strand
TCAAGAATCTCACCAATGTGAAAAGCTTTGCCATAGGAAGTGCGCTTGTGCCATTAAACCTGGTTCACCTCTATGCAAGAACCAAGGATGGACGTACTCGCATCTATCGCAATGATGGTGGTTCAATTCTGCCTATTTCTAATGGTGTGGTATCAGATTTGCAATTTGAGATTGTTGGTGGCACAAACAGTGCTCTTGGAGAAGTAGACAGCTTCAAAGTCAGTTATCTTCTCGATGATGGCACAGAACAACCCGCGCCAACTGATCCCAGAGTACCCTGGTTGAATCAGGTGAAAGCGATAAAAATAGAGATTTCTATGTCGCTGGTTGTGCCAAGTAACAAAGAAGTGATCAGTCGTAGCTCAACTTTTACATTTCCAATCGCAATCAAAAATCTGGACTGAGGGAGGAGGAAATAATCATGAAGAGAATCAGAAGAGTAATATTACGGATAAATAACCAAAAAGGTATTGCATTGTTGACAATGGTATTTTTGTTGTTTTTGTTGAGCGTGATGACGATCAAGCCAATTGTGTTACATTCCGCTATTGGTCTGGCGATATTCAATGAGGAGATGGCACGATCTAAAGCAGAGCAAGATGCAATATCATCAGCAGGGTTTCCGATTCGCAATGGTCTTGATGAGCAAATACACAATAAAATGCAAACCCAACTTCGCGAACATCTACGCCAAGCACAGCTAGCCAAGCAAGGTCGGGGCACCTACGTCTGCCAAGGTGTGGCTAATGGTGAAGATGGAGTAAGCGAGACTTGGGCTATTTGTGACCCAATCCATTTGCTCGATGGTCTCAAAGGAGCACAAGGACAGACCGTGGATGATCTAGCTGTAATAAAAAGCCTGATCCCACCAGATAAACAACGAGAGCCAGAATGGGCAGAGGTAGAGTACGAGTTGTTTAATAAATTTGATTATGTGCTCAAGCCGGTATTTGTAGGACAGCAATTAATCTCCGCAGGCAATCCTCGTCGTGGTGTTGTTGGTCCCAAGCCCAGAGTGGAGCAATATCGATATAATGTAAAAGCTGAGATTAACATGCAGACATATGGCAGGATCTTCTTTCCGCTAACTGTCTACTATGATGTGTTGTTGACAGTGAGTGCCTTTGATGAGAGGGTTGTTTGCAGCGGTGGTGATAGATTGCAGCCAGGGTTTGGGATGTCTAAGCCGCTTGGTGTTGCGTACTGTGCATCGGATCTGAACTTGTCGTTTGGTGATGTTCGGTGTGTCGATCCTGCCTTTTGCCCTGCTAGTGATAGTGAAACGTGCTATGAGAGTGTTTGTAAAAATAACCCAACCAAGAGTGATACTTGTAAAATACAAGGTGAAGCTAACTGTGAACCAGATGAAACAGGAATGATTGTTGGTTGTGGGATACAAGCAGGCACAGTTCAGTATTTTGGTACTGGTGCTAAGAAAAGTTATAGTTCAAATGGGTGCGCATCGTTCGGTGGAAACTCCAGAGGTGGGTTTGTTTGGAATACAGTGATCAGAGTGGTTTCTTTGGGCACCAATTACGATTGAGGAAGGTTTATTTGCTAGATGGAGTAGTTGGCATAGTAAAATTCTAGCTTTAAGCAGACTGAAGGAGTTTGGTAAATGCTTAAGAAAGTTGCATTATCTTTTGCAATCTTGTTATTGATAAACCTGTCAGCTCTTGGACAAGTTGATAAACCTACAATCTATGTTTGTTTTGATCGTGGCTTTAGCGCAGACAATCCCAATGATGCTCTAATTATGCTTGATGGCATGACTCTAGCGGAAATTGGTCGCATACCTCTTGAGAACGGCTTCCCTGCGGATATTACATTACGAAGAGATAAGAAGATAGCATTTGTTAGTGCTGACCCGCGCTTCGATAATAGTACTGGATTCTCTATTGTAGATTTAGCGGGAAAAAGGCGCATCAAGACCATGCTAACTGATAGAGTTTTGCAAGGAGTCGAAATAGGACCCAAAGGAGTTCTTTACGTTCTTGCCGAAGATCCTGGTCAATTAATTTTGTTTGATACTCAAACTTTTGAGATGATTCAAACTGTGAACTTGCCCAATTCCCCCGTATCTATTACCTTCAGCAAAGATGAGACAAAAGCTTTTGTTACTCTTTCAAATGTCATGGAGTTATTAGTATTAGATCTAACTAATAACTTTTCTATTTTAAGAACTATAAATATACCAGAAGGGTTCGGAGATAACAGCAGACAAGTACTCTCACCAGATGGAACACATCTTTACGTTGCTGCAAGAGGTATAATAGTTGTTATAGACACTAATAAATTAGAAATAGTTAATCAATTGCCTGGTACCCAGGATACTCACGCTTTACAGATTAGCAAAGATGGCAAAACACTTTATGCAGCAGATTTCTTTAGCTCACCACCACTCATAGCAATTGATACTGCTTCACGCACAATAATAAAGAATTTTGACATAGGAGGACTGACCAGGTTCTTAACATTAAGCCCTAATGGTCAATTGTTATATGCAAACAATATCAGTAATTTCTTTTACATAATTGATACAAAAACAAACACACTGCTAACTGCGCAACGCTATGCTCCTACTCGTGATGGATTTAGTAGTAATATGGCAGTAACTGGTGACTTCTCTATCGGAACTACTCCAACTGTGCAGGTAGTTTCACCCCAACTCAATGAAATAGTTCAGCGTGGCAAACCATTCACAATTCGCTGGCAAACTACTAGTGGCGGATTCATTGTTGGTACACAAACACTAGAACTATCAACCGACGCTGGACAGAATTTTAGCACTATTATGTCTGCTGATAACTTGCGTGGAACTGCACAAGAATTTCAATGGAATGTACCCAATCAAATAATATCTAGTGCACAAATCCGTATTACAGCATTTGATGTGGGTGGACGAGTAGGTACAAAAACAAGTGAAATCTTCAGCATTGGTGACCGTCCACCTGATCCTGTCGATAATCAACCTCCTACTGTGCGATTCCTTAATCCACTTGGAGGTGAGCGCTTTAATCAGGACGATAATCTAACGATCACTTGGTCATCATCTGACAATGTAAGGGTAACTGCTCAAGACCTCTCACTCTCAACTGATGGTGGCAATACTTTCTCAACAACTATCGCTACTGGTCTCGATGGAACAACACAAAGCTTTGCTTTCACGATACCAACTAGCATAGAAACTACTCGCGCCAGGTTGCGCTTAATAGTACGTGATGCTGCTAACAATATGGCACAAACTATCACTCCTGCTGACTTCCAGATTCAGCCTGTAGTTGTGCCTGATACTCAAGCTCCTACCATTACCATTAGCAATCCTACTGCTGGTCAGGTATTGCCTGCTGGTCAATCCATCACTGTGAACTGGCAGAGTGTTGATAATGTAGGTGTTGCCTCACAATCTCTGCTGCTATCGCTTGATGGTGGTGCTACTTTCCAAAATGTCGCTGACTTTGCTGGGGATGTTGGTACATTCACAATCAATAATCTCGACAAAGCCACCGCTAATGCTAGAGTGAAGATTGCTGCTACAGATATGGCAGGTAACAAAGGAGAGCAGGTAGCTAGCTTTATGTTAATGCCAATGATCATCCAGCCTACTTACAACAAACCTACTCTCTCTATCACAGGAGTGGGATTTACTTCCAGCACTCCACAAGCTACTACTAAAGTACTAATCAATGGCAAGGAAATACCAACAGCAAGATTCACCATCAACAGCAATACATCCATTACTGCACGTGGCAATAAGAAGAAGCTAGGTTTGAAGAAGGGCAACAATACTGTACAGATAGTAGTTGATAATATCATCTCTAATACAACAAACTTTCAGTTCTAAATATGAGTAAGTAACAAACAGCTATTCTGCCATTTGCTAATTTGCCATAAGAGTTGCAGGTCTTCCTCAACCAGATAAAGGCAGATCTGCATTCCTCTGCATTCCATTGACAAATAGTGATAGAACAAAAATTCTCGTATATTACTATATTGATCTTCATCGCAATTGTAAGCACCTATTAACGTGATCATTAAACTTTCTCACCATTTCGTTATTAAACCTTTCTACATAACGATTAGCAATTGTTTCTTGACTAGAGTCGTTTTGTTAGCTCACAGATTACCAACCAATAAACAGCTTGTATGCTACTTTTGACATTGTCAAAAATGGCAGTGCCATCATTGTCAGTAATTTCAAGAAAGATCTTCCGATCATTATCTCTGTTAGATCCAATAAATTAACACTTTCACAGCATTTTTCTAATTATGGAATACATTTTGATTACTAGCTATATCAGCAATGATATTTCATCAAAATGAAAGGTAATAGCGATATGAGTTTTCAAATATCTAACTCGCAAAGTTCACAACAAACAACAGTATTACTTGATAATGCTACTGAAGATAATAATGTGAAAACAGAGGTGACGCAAACCACCTCTAGCTCTACTTCATAAGAGACAACTGTAGCA
Organism: Acidobacteriota bacterium; assembly: GCA_040758525.1. GTDB lineage: Bacteria > Acidobacteriota > Blastocatellia > Chloracidobacteriales > JADJPF01 > JBFLVQ01. The sequence goes on along the minus strand of JBFLVQ010000517.1, from coordinate 2,370 downwards.
GATCAGGAACAATCAAAATCGCAGACCGCTATTTCCGACTATGCATTGCCCAACCCTCGTGATGAGGCAGAAAATCTTTTTGTAAGTATGACAAAACAGGCTTTGCAAGATCGTGTTTTATCATCTGCATCTAGTGTCACCAGCAATCAAAAAGACCAGGATGCAGATAAAGATAATTCTGCTAGCATTAAATCAGGTGTTATGGATGGTATTGTTGGCGGCAACGCTGCAACTAGACAGAACCAGTCAACTCAGGTAATGTTTGGCTATCCTCCTCGCAGCGCACAATCTGATAGAGCAGCACGTATACTGGAAAATGTAATTGCTGCTGAAGGCAAAAAACAGACTTCTGCGCTCGGCGCACAAATCCGTGAAGATGGTACTATTGTCCTAGCAGTATCTGGCGGTGACGTAAGTAAAGTTCAATCTATCTACAATAGATACAATACTAACTTACAGCAGGAGCTTAGCCAGGTTTTTGGTAATGATCCGTTAATAGCCAAAGATAGCAATGGAAATGTAAGATTTGAATTGGGTCCAGCAGATGCGATTACTGATCATCTGAAGAAAAGTATTAGCTTTGTAAATAATAATTACAACCTAGACACTTATACAAAAGAGGATCGTATATGTGTTGAAGACAGACTATTTCAAGCTTCTAACACCACCAAAGCACAGTCCATGACAGTAATCTGGCGTACAGAGTACAATACTGGTGCAAAACCTAGTACAAATGAATATATTGAAAGACTGGATAATCCCGATAGTAAAGTGATGGTGCCATGTGTAAGCTGCAAAGAAAATGCTGAATCTATAATGTCCGCAAACATGGCATCTAAAGAGAGAACCAATCTAATGTTTCAAAAGGGAGGGCGTCTAATCACAAACGCTGGAATAGGTGTTACTATTTCAGCAGGTTTTTATACTCTAAATCAACTTATGGAGGGTAAACCAATTGAAGGTAGTGCTCTTGCTAAGGAATCTGCTGTTGGTGCAGGTACAGGCATTGTAAGTAATTATGTTGAACAGCAAGTATCAAGCAAACTCTTGCTTGCCACTAAAGCTACTCTTAGTTCCAGTCAACTTATTTCAAGACAGATGATTGGATCAAGCGCAGCAGGAGTAGTTGTTGGAAGCGGAATGGCAGCATATCAAAATTATGATACTTATAAAAATGGGAAGATTTCAGGTGAAGAATATGCTGCCAATATAGGAAAAGAAGCGGCAATAAGTGGCCTCTCTGCTGCTGCAGGAACTGCAGTGGGAGCTACCATTGGAGGTACAATAGGCTCTACTGTTCCAGTTGCTGGAACAGTAGTTGGTATTGCAGTTGGTGCTGCTATTGGATACGCAGTTGATGGCACATTGAGGATTATGATTGATGGCAAACCTACAGAAAAACTTATTCTTCCAATCAGTGCTTATAATCAAGGAGTACAATTTCAAGTGCCTGTTTATCCTAGCGATCGCCAATTTGACGTGGTAACAAGAACCTTCGAAATGATGGCTAAAAGTGCTGGGTTACCCCAAAATGAAGTGGGAAAATTTGTTAACGATTGGCAAGCACGCTACCAGTTAGGCGGAAGTGATAAGATTGTCTATTATTCTCAAGATAATGCCAGAGAGATTACAGATTCTGAGTTTGAACAGATAAAGACACAGGGATTTATGATGTCGCTGGTAAAGGGTGATACCCATGCTGAACTAATAAACGATTTGAAGAATCGTCTAGGAAAAGTAGTAAACTCCCCTCAATAGGTAACAGAATGCTTACACCAGAAGTGATTGCAATTCTAGATAAAGTTAAGCGTCCAGCCAATAAAATTATTGTCGAGCCTACACACCAAGAAGTAGATGTGTCTGCTAACCCATTTGGCTCATGGTTTGGCCATATTGGAGCAATGAATGCCAATGAGCAATGGCCTCATTGGCGCTCTACTCCAATGGTGCCATTGTGTCAGATCAACACTGCGGAACTACCGGTAATGCCACAAACCATCTCTGATATCGCCCTCATCTGTGTATGGATTGGCAAACGCAATAGTTGGAGAAGAGGTTCACCAAGTGGTATGGGTTGGCAGATCCGCTGTTATTCTAGCCTCAATGGGTTGATTCCAATAAAAGATACATTCAGAAAGCTCTTGAATAAAAGCTGGACTGGTAAGCTGCTACATTTGATCCAAAGGACAAGTATACCTGATCCAACACCAATAAAATGGCAATTAGTAGATGACTATCCATCTGGTGCTCACCTGCTAATACTTTGATAATTATCGATAACGTTACTATCAAATTTGGCAGTCAACAATTCCCTAAAAGACCAAACATGATCTGAAATGCCAGCAGCCATAGCGGGAGAACGTTGAATCC
>JBFLVQ010000516.1:0-6853 GCA_040758525.1 Acidobacteriota bacterium | reverse complement strand
AATGTGGCAATGGTACTGCGATTATTGCCTTGTATCTTTGTTATAGTGAGTAATGGTGTATGATGCATCGCATTAAGTATACCTATGCTGGCGCGTTCAGGGTCACCAAGGGCAATCAATACCATCCCGTCCAAAGAAATGTTTACTGCTGCCTGGTTTGGATTCAATCTCTGTGGTGTTGGGTTAGTATTGCTAGATGTTGTTGATGAGATAAAAACGCAAGTTAGTAATGAGAATACAATGGCAGAGACAAATACACTTTTGCGACTAACCATAACACCCTCCCTCACGAAATGGATTAACCGTAATTGTACCAGTATTCAGTTATTTGCAGTACAAATATAAGTAAAGAATTAGCAAGTATTATTATTTCATGTAAGTTGATCAAGATCAATAACTTGCGGGGAGTTACTGGCTATTATCTAATTAAATCAGTTGCAAGCATATCTCGCTCATACTGAGCATAGTCAATAACAAATGTTAAGTTGTGGTTTCTTTCCTGTAGATTCTGACGTGCTTCGTTAAACAATTGTTGTGCGTTTTTACGCTCTCTTGCTGCTTCCTTCGTATACCCTTGTTTGTATAGGCAAATACTTAATCCATAATACATTTCACTTAATGCAATTTTTTCTTTGTGATTTGATATCACTCCTGCTTCCAATGCCTGCTGATAAAAATCTTGGGCGCCCTTAAAATTATCCCGTAACAATTCCAGCTTTGCTTTAGAACCTAAAATCGCAAAACCTATTCGAGCTTTAAATATTTCGTCAGTCATCTTTTGCAATCCGTCAAAAGCCAGGGTGAAAGCTTGATCTGCTTCCGCGAACTTTCGCAACTCAGACCTCACATACGCTAAATAACTATAGGTGAGTGCTAGATGTATCGGCTGCTGTTTTTCTGTAGCAATATCAATACCAAGATTTAAATAATATTCGCTCAACGCCGGATAACCTAATTTGAGCACACTTAGACCGAGATTTTGCAGGTTTTGTATGGAAACCGGAAAATGGTTTGTTCGGGATGATAACAACAATGCGTGACCTAGATTAAATGCCTTTGCGTTATCGTCAACAACTCTATAGATAGAAACAAGCAACATCTTTGTTTTGTTAACTAGTTCATCTTCTTCTAACTTCTTAGCCATCCCAATAGTTTCGTGAAAAGCAACAATGGCATCTTTAAATCGTGAAAACTCCGAAAGATTTTCACCGTGTATCTTCAACAAGGAAACTTTAGGATACGTTACCTTGTCTTCGTCAACAGGCAAATAGTGCATTACCACGTTTTCAGAATCAGAATACTGGCCAAGCTTACTGTAAATCCTTGCAATCTCAACGTCGGTAAGCTCGACTTCGCAATGGTTACCAGTTCTATAGAAAATCTCTCTGGCTTCCTGCACTTTTGTCATCATTACAGCGAACCGATCCGCGATATTGCTTGCGGCTTCCGCTCTCAAGCTACGCGCATGAATAGATTCTTTTACAACATCATCAGACGCGTTCGTGTAGAACTCCAATAGTCTTAATCCACAATCATTGCCGTAGACGTTCAGTTTATCTGCAAAGATACCCATATCTAAAGCCATTAAATTAGCAGTGTCAACGTTTCGTACGGCACGGGCTGATAGAAACCGATCAAGATCATCTTGGAGCTTTTTATGCAATGAGACAGATGGAGAAGTAGTCGCTACTTTACCCAAGAGTAGATCATTTATCTCTACAAGTTTTTCTTGCACGGCCTGATGATTAGCCGATCCTCTATCTGCAGCCGCCCACCGCGTTAAATCTGTTCGCGCATTCTCATATAATCCCAGATGGAAAAATAGCTCACCACGCTCTAGTAGTGGATCAAGCTCTCTCTTATTCTCTTTCACCTGACGATCAACAATTTCAAATCTTTCAGCCCAGGCAGCCAATTGCGGGTCTAGCTCACTATTGGCAATCGGGCGTAGATTGCCATTACCATTGCCATTATTACTATGAGAGCCAAACACATATTTGCCCGATTTCCAATTATTCCAATTATTCCACAGTGCCCAGATACCACCCCCACCCAATGATACAACTCCGATACCAGCAGCAACCTTGCCAATAAATGTACGGCGAGAGATAAAATGGGTTAGATTGTTAGTTGTTGTTGGCCTAGCAATAGGAGCACTAGGGACCTGTTTTTGCCCTACTTCTCGTGGATTGGTTTCAGTAGTGGTAGCCGTAGTTGACCTAGCGACAACAGCAACACAATTATCCACAATAGCAATTTTAACTTCTTTCCAAGCTTGGCTATCAAATACCTTTATATCTTCCAATGTCAGTTCAACATCCACATCCGTCGAGTCGTAATCTTCTACACCAATGGTACGAAGTGCGAATTGTTGCGCGACCATATGGATGTATCGCGTAGCAGTACCAGGTTCACGCAATACATGTTCATATAAAGCTTGCTGACCATTTTCTACAAGGTGGGCAAAAAATCCTCTAAGCAACTCAGCACACTTTTCTTCAGTAAATACTGACACCAAGCCATTATTCACATAAACACGTTTAATACTTCTCAAGACGATTTGTTCACATCGACCGACGAACTCACTCCAGGCAACACCCAGTTCATCATTGTTACGCTTTTGATTAAATATAAATGTGACTAACTGTTCATCAGTATAAGAAGCTATAGCCGTTTTATCTATAATTTCTCCGGAATCATCATCAATAGGAGTTCGATTATGGTGATATAGTTGGATGACAATAGCCTTCTGATTTATCTCTGCTTTGCGCCGCATCAACTCTTCTGACACTTGTGCGTTAGTAATAGGGGGAAGGACAAAGCTACCCCAACAACATTCATAGAGCGCATCAGGGTCGCGCCGAGACAATAGATCTTCTAACTCATCTATCTCGGCAAGGTCGAGAGTATCAAAAAACCGTTTAACTGATGGGGCAATTTCCTGTGGTGATTTTTCTTCCATTGTCAGATTGTTGTCCATATGTGGACAACCCTCACATCACATGCTAATGATTATTCGATTAGACAACATTCTATCTGATTGTCTGCTACAACACATACTCTCATTAACGTTTAGATCTCCCGGTCTTGCTCACCCTACTTTTCACCTTAGATCGCCTTGACACCACACGCGTATTAGCTGGCCTACCAACTTTAGCCTTGGTTTTCGCCCGACTGGCAATCCTCACACCCTGCGCACTCCGCTTAGTCTTCGCACTTCCCGTACTCCTCACACGTTGCACACTCCTACTCCTCTTAGTAGCAACGGCTCGGACTTTCCTTTTCGGCTTCGCAGATGCACGAGCCTTCCTTCTGGCTTTCTCGGCGGCCATCTGTTTAGCAAGATGAGTGACAACATTATTCCTCTTTAATATCGTATAGAACGTCCTTGCGCTAATATTAAACTCTTTTGCTAACACGGACGCCTTCTCACCACGGCGATAACGTTGACATAGTTCTAGTGTTTGTGCATCGTTGAGACTATACTGTGTCTCGTAGTTTAGCCGTCTGACAACGTTATATTTATCAAGATAATTTACAATAGTACCTAGACTCACTGAAAATTCTTGTGCTAGCTGTCTGCAGTTCTTTCCGGCTTTATATTCTTCACCTATTCTAATAATTTGCTCATCCGGCAATTTGGTCTCTTTTATAGCTTTATTCTTTCTTCTTGGTCTCAAGGTGAGTTCTTTAGGAAACTCACTAGAACCGTGATCGTTACTGGAAACAGACGATAGTAGTCCACTAGCTTCGTCAGAAACTTGTGATAATTCTCCTACCGTAGTGTCTAGTAATGATGGGGGTTTGCCAAATTCTAAAGATATTCCGCTCATACGTATCTATTGAACAATTCTAATGCAATACTGTGGTATGGTAGTCTTAAGATTACACTGGAGAAGGATATTACCATAAAACTAACCTTATGAGAAGACGTTCAATACCATGTCTAACGGCACGATTAAGTTTTCATTATCGACAAGATCCTACCATTATTGTCTAACTACAACCACACCATCCCACCTATTTCCCTTACCACGCTTCCCACACCCCACATTATTTGGATTATTCCTTGACGACCAGATCCCAATGTTATCACGAAGCCATTTATCAACAAGCAGTTTTTTAATAAAACCCGGCAACTTTTCCCGATATTCATACCATACTGACAGCATACCGACACTACACGCACATCGATAAGAGTGATTACCAAGAATCACTATCACACTTACTACCATACCTTACCAACTCCATTGTAAAACCCGCATGAAATGAAGGTTTGCAATACAACTTGTGATCGCGATAATGATGGTAATCGCAATAATGAGCGAACTCGCGAAAAGCGAATTTTCACTTTGTATGATGTTTGTACGGTGTTTGTATGATGTTTGCGTGGTGATCGTGTGGTGATCGTGATGATTGTGACGATAAAGTGCGTCATGCAATGTGACGCGATGTGACGCAGTGTGACGCAGTTTTAACTATGGGAGTGAACTGATAGAGGGCATTCGTTAGTTAGGATAACGTAGGGCATGCAAAATTTATCTTTTATCCATGAAGAAGCAGAAGGGAAAAGAGGAATTAGAAGGGGAAACAAGGGAGGAAATAGAAGCGGAAAAGTAGGGGGAAGCGAGGGTATTAGAAAATAGGGAACAAACTACAATTTCTTTTGGTATGTTATTACGTAATATCCACAATATGAAGAAGTTGAATGTCAGCATAAGATCTATTTATCAGAAAGAGTTAATAGGTTATATCAAAAACTGCAGCACAATTGATTAGCTGTCAGCTTGCTGGATAGTAATATAGTTATACGCGCTAAAATATATTTGTTTCGATTAGCATAAACCAATATATAATTTAATAAAAAGGGGGTTAACATGGAAGATCTCAAGGTTAAATCTTCAACATTACCTAGTAGATGTGAAATTTGTCACCAATCAGATCTATTTGATCCTCTTAACGGAAAATGCATTAGATGCTCAAACTTACAAAATGAAATATACTCGGCGGATGGAAGATTTGAGATTACATATAGCTTAACCGCTAACGATCACTTTCAGTTTGTAGTTTATCATTTGTTTAGAAGGTTAAGTACGCAGCTCTTTTTTGGATGTTCCTTAATTTATTCAATTTATATGGTGTATTCAAGTATTGAAACTGAATTTTTCTTAGTTAAATTAATTACCTCAATAATAGTTACAGTATTATGGTTTTTACCTTTCATTGGACTTATGTTAATTATCTTTTACTTTCAGGCAAAATCTAAAAAGAATAAAACACGCATAACTAAATACAAGCTTATTGTAAGTGATAAATTTATAATAGAAGAATCCGAATATAAAAGAGATCAATACAATTGGAATGCTATACAAAAAATTAGCCAGAATAAGAAGTATATTTTTATTTTTGACTCTGGTAGTTCTGCTATTTTAATTCCAAAACGATTCTTTAGAGATCAAATTCAAGAAAATCAATTTATTGAATTAATTAATTCTTACTGGAATAAAAACAAAATGGCAAATGAACGCGCCTAACGCCTAACTGGGCATTTGAGCCGAGTCTGAAAAGACGAGCTCAGCTCTGTTATAGAACTGATTAACTGCTCATTGAGGGACGCGCATTACCCCACGACATTTGAAACAGATCAAAGTGTGTGATGATGTCTATGATGCCGAGAGGCGTTGAGCATGACAAGGAAGATTGCTTTCATTATTGTTAGTATGTTCCTAGGTTCATTCGGCTCATGGTATTGCTATAAAACTATAGCACGGTTGATTAGCTGTCAGTGCTACAATTGATAATATAGCTAGGGGCTGATTAGAGGTGAAAAATGGAATATGAAAGAATACTATTATTGCATAATAGTATTCCGGCTTACTTGGATATAATAGAGATAATAGAGTCTAAGCTTAATGGAAAAATTAAAAAGATAAATAAAGGTCTTTCATGGATAGTGCGGGAAATTAATGTGGAAGGAGTGCCATTATTATTAATAATGAGTCTTACAGATCCATCTTATGGAATTCGTATAAGTACAACATGCACTATGTTTTCACAGTTTATGCAAAAGGCTCAACAGCGTGAAAGTATAATAGAAAAGATTGTGGAATATTTAAGAGATTATTGGGCACAAGGAAAAGGGCGGCTCAATGAGGAAAAGAATAGACCTGTCATGAATACAGTTCTACGAACGGATGGATGGACAAAATGCCCATATTGTAATGTAAACTTTGCTACCTATAGCAAAACTTCCTGGAATGAAGGTATACATCTGAGTTGCGGTACAACGCTCAGGTTAATTACAAAATAGCAAAGAATGCTCCTAACAATACACTGCACTTGATCTCATCTGTTTAGATTTGAATCGCACTATAGTGGAAATGAAACGGATTCCATTCATGGTATTCGCATAAGACTACAAAGGGTGAGATTAGCTGATATTTCACTTATGCGCCAAATTCCGGAAAAGCACAAAGAGCGTCTTGTTGGGCAAGACGCTCCACTGGGCGCGCACAACAAGGGCAAATGCCAGTGAGCTTCGCGTTAGGATCTGATAGAGGATACAATAATAAGCAAGGAATTTTGTTGTGCGAAAAGGTAAAAAATGAAAAGAACAGTAACAATGTCTACAGAGTATAGGTGTCCATTTTGCCCAGACCATAAAGATGAGGTCTTTGTTAATAATATTTTGTTTGATAAACCTATATGTGAAGCTTGTGATATTGAATTAAATTACTTTTGTAAAAAGGATGAGAAACAATCTGCTCTTCTTATTGATTTAGTTGAACAATATACTGGTAAAAGCTGGAATAGTTGCAGGATTATTTTGATTAAGAATGCTATACAAGAACTC
>JBFLVQ010000515.1:0-6867 GCA_040758525.1 Acidobacteriota bacterium | reverse complement strand
GGGAATACCTTAATAAGAAGCTACCAGAATATATGTTGCCGTCTGCATATCTATTTTTGCCTGAATTTCCTTTAACCCCTAATGGCAAAATAGATCGACAAGCATTGCCGGTGCCGGAAAGAGGCGAAAGCTCTATCAGTGAATTGGTATTACCCAGTAATCCTATTGAAGCTTCAATAGCAAAGATATGGTGTCAGCTACTTGGATTGGAAAGAGTGAGTGTATATGATAATTTTTTTGAATTGGGTGGCCATTCAATTATGGCAACCCAATTATTAGCAAGAATACGTGATCTCTTCCATATAGAACTACCGCTAGATACTATCTTTGCCACTCCTACAATTGTAGAGTTAGCGAAAATGATTGATCAGAGAGAAGAGACCTTCTCTTTGCGGCCCGTTCCACGCAATTGCAAACTGCCACTCTCTTTTTCACAAGAACGGGTATGGTTCATTCACCAACTGAACCCTAATAATTTGGCCTACAATTATCAAGCTACCCTAACTTTCCTTGGCCAGCTAGATATAAGTGTACTAGAGCATTGTCTAGAAGAGATAGTGCAACGGCATGAAATCTATCGCACTACTTTTTCTGTTTATGATGGAAGTCCACTACAAATTATTCATCAACCCTGGCCAGTAAAATTGTTGTTAGTTGATCTGCAAGTCTTGCCAGCCTGTCAGCGTGAACAAGAGTTTAATCGTCTACTGGATGTAGAGCTGAAAAGACCATATGATCTGACAAACTTACCGTTAGTACGTTGGAAGTTAATTAGACTGAGTGAGCAAGAGCATGTGTTATTTCATTTTGAACATCATATAGTGCACGATGGTTGGTCATTGCATGTCTTTTTGCGTGAATTGACACAGCTTTATCAAGCATTTTCGCAATGTCAACCTGCATCACTACCAGAATTGCCTATACAATTTGCAGATTTTGCCTACTGGCAGCGACAATGGTTAGAGGGAGAGGCTGGACAATCACAACTAGCTTATTGGAAAGAACATCTCACTAATTGCCCTAACGTACTGGAATTGCCTTTTGATCACCCACGTCCACCAATACAGACTTTTCAAGGTGCAGCACCTAGATTTGAATTATCACCCGAGATTTGGAGTGCGCTGAAAGAACTCAGTCGCAAAAGAGGTGTGACGCTCTTTATGACGATGCTAGCGGCATTCCTTACATTACTGCATCGTTACTCTGGGCAAACCGATATCTGTGTGGGATCAGGGGTAGCCAATCGTCGTTGGCGCGAGACAGAAGGGCTAATTGGCATGATCATAAATAATATTGTGCTACGTAATGATCTTGCCGGTAATCCTTCTTTTCATGATCTGCTTGCGCGTGTTCGCGGGATCGCACTACAAGCTTATACCAATCAAGATATAGCTTTTGACAAAGTAGTGGAAGCAGTACGGCCTGAGCGCGATCGTAGTCGTAATCCACTCTTCCAAGTTATGTTTAGTTTCCAAGATACACCATTATTGGGGATGCAGGTTCCTGGACTAGAAGTGATATTGACACGTGCATTGAGCAATGGTTCTGCTAAGTTTGATATGAATCTGGTTGTGACACCACATTCTGAGTTGAATATTGCGCGTGCACGTGCAGGAGTTGTTGAAGGTATTACAATAATTTGGGAATATAACAGTGACCTCTTCGATGCAGTAACTATTGCTCGAATGATTGGTCATTATCAAACTCTACTTACCAATATCATCGCCGATCCAGAGTGCCTTATTAGTCAACTATCGTTACTCAGCGAAGCAGAACAACAGCAATTAATCTATCAGTGGAATAATACTACAGTTGAGTTTTCCGACATTAGTGTACATCGATTAATTGAGGCACAAGCTGCTATTACTCCTCATCGTATTGCTATACGTTTTGCTAACAGTCAGCTCAATTACCATGAACTCAATTGTCGTGCTAATCAACTAGCTCATTATCTGCGCAGCAAGGGTGTAGGCCAAGAAGAATTGATAGGGATCTGTTTAGAACGATCTCTTGATATGATTGTAGCAATGTTGGCAGTGTTAAAAACAGGTGCTGCCTATGTACCATTAGACCCTCATTATCCTTCATCAAGGCTAGACTATATTAGCAGAGACGCGGCTATTAGATTGTTGATTAGCGAACGTCACATAGAATGGCAAAGTGGAATGGAGGTGTTTTGCCTAACAGAGAATTGGGCACAGCTAACATCTTATGATAGAGAAAATCTCGTTGATGCCGTAGATAGTGAGCAGATTGCTTATGTTATCTATACATCTGGTTCAACAGGTAAACCTAAAGGTGTAGCAGTGAGACATAAGTCAGTAGTTAATTTACTCTCCTCTATGCAACAACAGCCTGGTATCATTGCTGTTGATATATTATTGGCAGTAACTACTCTGTCATTTGATATTGCAGTGCTAGAACTATTATTGCCGCTTACAGTAGGTGGACAAGTAGAGATTGCTAGTCGCGCAGAAATAGTCGATGGCGTTGCATTAATGAAGAAGATCACTACTGCAAGCATAACAATAATGCAAGCAACACCAGCAACCTGGCAGGTATTGCGAGAGGTAGGTTGGCAAGGCAATAAGAGGTTAAAGGTACTGTGTGGTGGAGAAGCACTCAGTAGCGAGTTGGCACATTGGCTGAGTGATAACTGTGGCAGTCTATGGAATATGTATGGACCTACTGAAACGACAATCTGGTCTAGTGTAGCAGCAATCACAACATCAGAAGTAGATCTTGTGACAATTGGCCGACCACTTGCCAATACCGAGATGTATGTATTGGATGAGCATGGCGAATTGGCACCAATAGGTGTAGTGGGTGAATTGTACATAGGAGGAGTAGGACTATCACGTGGATATTGGCAAAGTCCAGAATTGACAGCAGAGCGATTTGTGCCTGATCAATGGAGTGGGGAAATAGGTAGTCGGTTATACAAAACAGGAGACCAGGCACGATACCTAAGAGATGGTAGGATAGTCTGTTTAGGCCGAATGGACACACAGGTGAAGGTGCGAGGATATCGCATCGAGTTAGGTGAAATTGAAGCAGCACTGAGTGAGCATAAGAATATACGTCAGGCTGTGGTAATAGCACAGGTAGATCAGACTGGTGAGAAGAGGTTAGTAGCATATCTTGTTACTAACACAGAGATCGATCTTTCCATCACAGAATTGAGAGGGTTTCTTAATAAGAGGCTTCCAGCATATATGTTGCCAGTCTCATACGTATTTCTGAATGAATTACCATTGACTCCTAATGGTAAGGTAGATCGTCGTGCATTGCTGGCACTAGAAGAGGATCGATCACCGTTAATTCATGAATATGTAGCACCACGCAATGAGATAGAGACTGTAATTGCGGGAATTTGGGCTGAAGTATTGAAACTAGAACGTGTAGGTGTATACGACAACTTCTTTGAGTTAGGTGGTCATTCACTACTGATTATTAAAGCCACAGTAAGAATAAATGAAGCTTTTCAGGTTGATATAGCTTTGCCTACTATCTTTGAATCTCCTACCGTCGCGGAATTCTCCGAATATATGCTAAGGTCATCAACCCAACCAGAGAGAATTACCAAGACGGCTCAACTATTCGTCAAACTCGCTCAGCTATCTGAAGATGAAGTTGAAAAAATGCTTTCTCAAAGAACCCAATAACGAGGTTAAAAGCGAATGAGCCAGTTTTCCAAACTGAGTTTCGAATTTTCTGTAAAAAAAAGAGCTCTGTTAGAGGCTTTGTTAGACGAAGAGGGTGTTAGCTCAGCAAGATACCAACGTATCTTGCGCCGGCAACAAGATGGTCCTGCGCCACTATCTTTTGCCCAGTTGAGATTGTGGTTTCTAGATCAACTAGAACCTGGTAATCCAGCTTACAATATGCCAGCTGCCGTACACTTTGCCGGTCTACTTGATATTGCTGCTCTTAAACAGAGTCTTAATGAGATTGTCCAACGACACGAGAGTATACGCACTACTTTCACACTAGTTGAACAACAGCCTGCGCAGGTGGTTGTAGCATCACTGATGGTTGAATTGCCTTTGATCGATCTGGAAAATCTTTCTAAAGTTGAACGTGATGCCGAAGCTAAACGATTAATTAACGAAGTGTCACTACAATCTTTTGATCTAGCACGTGGACCGCTCTTTACTACCATTCTCTTACGGTTTTCTGCACAAGAGCAGGTCTTCTTACTAGTAATGCACCATATTATTTCTGATGGTTGGTCTATCAAGATCTTTGTTGATGAGATGACAGAGCTTTATCAATCATTTAGTACTGGTAAAACACCATCATTGCCCGAACTCCCCATACAATATACAGATTTTGCACAGTGGCAACGGCAATGGCTACAAGGCGAGGTATTGGAAGCAGAACTTTCCTATTGGAAGCAGCAGTTGGGGAAGACACTGCCAGTATTACAACTTCCTACCGATTACCCACGGCCTGCTTTTCAGACTAATCGAGGTGCTAAACAACGTTATGTTCTTTGCAAAAGCTTGAATGAGGATTTAAAGGCTTTTTGTCAGCGCGAAGGTGTTACTACATTTATGATGCTGTTAGCAATATTTGATCTGCTACTATATCGTTATAGTGGTCAGGACGATATTCTAGTCGGTTCACCAATTGCCAATCGTAATCGTGTAGACATAGAGAACCTCATTGGTTACTTCGTCAATACCTTAGTACTACGCGCTAACATACAAAGTCAGGAAAGTTTCCAACAGTTCCTCAAACAGGTTCACAGTATCTGTTTGGGTGCTTATGCACATCAGGATGTACCATTCGAACCTCTGCTGGATTATCTTAGACCTGTACGTGATATGAGCCATACACCACTCTTTCAGGTGATGCTGGTATTGCAGAATGTGCCTAGCGCAGCAATGGAGCTGCCAGCATTGCAAGTAACTAGACTCGTTATTGATGGTAGTACGGCAAAATTCGATCTATTACTTGCCTTTGTTGAGAAGGAAGAAGGATTAGTGGGACTGTTGGAATATAATACTGATCTCTTTGAAGAAACTACCATTGTTCGCATGTTGAAGCATTTTGAAAACCTGCTCACTGCCGCTATTGCTGATCCTGAAGTCTGTATTGCTGATCTCCCGCTATTATCGGAACAAGAACGTAGTCAATTGATCTTGGAATGGAATAACACACAATCGAAGTATTCAAAGCATTGCTGTATACATCAACTGTTTGAGGCTCAGGTTGAAATAACCCCTGCTGCCATTGCAGTAACTTATCAAGATAACTCGATCACTTATCAGGAACTGAACTATCGAGCTAATCAGCTTGCTCATTATCTACAATCATTAGGGATAAAGTCAGAGATAAAAATAGGTATCTGTATCAATCGCTCTATTGAGATGTTAGTGGGTATACTAGGCATTCTGAAAGCCGGTGCTGCCTATGTTCCGCTAGATCCCAATTACCCACCAGAGCGCTTGGCCTATATTGTGACCGATACTGCAATGCCTGTGATCGTTACTCAAAAGACGCTAGATATCCATTTACCAATACAAAGTGTCTCGACAGTCTGTTTGGATTCTGATTGGTCGCTGATCGCCAATCAGAGTCGCAATAATCCCGATATTGATGTACTGCCAGAAAATCTTGCTTATTTAATCTATACCTCAGGTTCAACTGGCAAGCCAAAGGGAGTAATGATATCACATCGATCATTAGTTAATTACATTGAAGCAGCAGTAATAGAATATAACATTAATTCTTCGGATCACTTGCTACAATTTGCTTCAATAAATTTTGATACTAGCGCAGAAGAGATATATCCAGGTTTAATCACTGGAGCAACATTAGTCTTACGCAGCGACACTATGATCGATTCTGTTACCAGCTTTCTACAGAAGTGTCAGGAATGGTCGATTACTGTGTTGGATCTACCCACAACATACTGGCATGAAATAACTGCTAGTTTAACAGCACAAGAGACTATCTTTCCATCATCGGTGAGATTGGTAATCATAGGTGGAGAGCGAGCACTAGCAGAACGATTGCTAGTTTGGCGAAAGCGAATTGAACGAACTGAGTTAATTAACAGTTATGGTCCAACCGAAGCTACCATAGTAGCAACTATCTGGAAAATGCCATCAGAGAGACAAACCAGCGACACATTATTAGAAGTGCCAATTGGTAGGGCAATTCGTAATACACAAGTCTACATTCTCGATAGGCATTTACAGCCTGTACCTATTGGTGTGATTGGTGAACTTCATATTAGTGGGGCTGGGCTAGCGCGTGGTTACCTAAATTTGCCAGAAGCAACAGCGGAGAGATTTATTCCACATCCATTTAGCAGCGAGCCAGGTGTACGGCTTTATAGAACAGGCGATCTAGCGCGTTACCGCAAGAATGGTGATATTGAGTTTGTTGGTCGCTGTGACCATCAATTAAAGATTCGTGGTTTTCGTATTGAACTGGGTGAGATTGAGACAGCATTAGCAGAACATCCTGCATTGCAGAATGTTGTAGTGATTGCTTGGGAAAAAGAGGCTGGTGAGAAACGGCTAATTGCTTATGTAGTAGCAAAAGCGGAGAGTGAGCCTACTGCAAGCGATTTGAGAAATTTTCTCAAAGAAAAACTACCTGACTATATGCTGCCAACTGCATTTGTATTCCTTGATTCGTTACCACTCACAGCTAGTGGCAAAATAGATCGTCGCGCATTGCCGGCGCCCAGTTGGCAAAATCAGACCATTAGTTATCTGGCACCGCGTACTCCAGTAGAAGAGATAGTAGCAGGAATCTGGTGCGAAGTATTAAAACTGGAGCGTGTGGGAGTAGCAGATAACTTCTTTGAACTAGGCGGCCATTCGCTACTGGCAACACAAGTCATTTCAC
>JBFLVQ010000514.1:0-6870 GCA_040758525.1 Acidobacteriota bacterium | reverse complement strand
GTACTAATACAAAAATAACTGCTTGCTTGTGATATTCCATAAGAAAGCGGTAGCCAATGGCACCAGACTTATATGAAGAGGCTAAGAAAATCGCATAAATAATCTTCCTAGAATAGATCATCAGCAGTGTATGGCATACGCCATATAGCATAGAGATCAGTATGTATATTGGTACTGTCTTAACGATATTGTGCCTGGTGATTGGGAATCTAGCAAAGAACCAGAGTAACGCAGGAAGCAGGATAAATGCTGCATAAGCCCCTGTCATCTCGAACATCAATGGATAATAGAAAGGAATCTCTTCGCCTTCTACCAGATGTGTTGTATGAACAGTACTAAAAGAGAACAGACCAACAAAGGTACAGAGTATAAAGATCAACAACCATCTCTTCCTGCTATCCTGTCGTTTCTCTTTTTCCATAACTTGCTACCTATTTTCTCTCACCAGCAGAGTAGTATCGGGCTGCTGGTGTATTTGTGCTCTAATCAACTTTAGTCCAAAAAGAAATCTAGTAACATTAAATTGCTTTACCAACAGTTCATAGATACCTACAGAGATTATAAAAGAGAGTGTTGCCACTACTGCATATTTAACCCAAGGATTGCTAGCCCATTTTATAACATAGTATCCAACCACCACTATTACGGTCTGATGCAGAATATAGAATGGGTAGATGGCTTCATTTGAATATTTCAGCAATGGGTGATTAAAACAGAGATACTGTCTACCATATCCAACTATTGAGATAACCCAGGTCCAGGAGACCGCTACTTTTAATGTCCTGAGCAGTGCCATTAAGTAGACCTGTTGTTCTGCAACAGTCCAGTCGCTCAGATAGAAAGAGACGGTGCAAGCTATTGCTACAATAATATTGAAATGTCGCTGTTCTTTTATTGCCTGCCAAAGCCTCTGATCGCCATATAAGAGGTAGCCAAAAAGAAAGAAGAACAGATAGAAGACAAAGAAGGTCCAGTCGTTTATCAGCGCATGTGTCTCTTCTGGGAAGATCGGTTTGAGAAGTAGATAGCAGATCGCTATAGGAATTAGTGGAAGTAACAGACCGCCTTTTTTTGTAAAGATCGATGCACAGAGATTAAAGAAACTACTGGCGTTGCTTTTTCTCAAAGTGAGGAAGAGTGGCAAAGATATACTGGAAAATACAAACAGATAGAGGATAAACCAGAGATGATGCCAACTGAAATTCCCTTTGGGATAAGGAACAAACTCAAATATGGTTGGATAGAATGCCCAAAATGAATGATATAGCTCGATCTTCTCAAAGTAGATCTGTGGTGGAACGATCACCAATATACCAAAGATTAATGGAATAAGCAGTCGTTTGCCTCTCTCTTTTAGATACTGTCGAGGCGTTTTACATCCTAGCGCAAAACGCGTTCCCGCGCCGGAGATAAATAGTAGTAGTGGCATACGCCATAGATGAAACCAGATCATAACATTTTCTAGTGATTCAGAGGTCTGATCATTTTTTATATGCCAATCCCAACTGACAAAGATCATTCCCACATGGTAGAAGAGTAGAATTATTATTGCTATTACACGTAACCAATCTAATTCATAATACCTCTGCTGTATAGTCTCTGTACTACTCATAGAAAATCTCCTAGCTGATTAAGATTCTATCTGGGTATTTTTTAAGGCAAAGCAGATCTTCTTTCTATAATTATGTCATAAAAACATGTTAAGAGGTCGCGAAGGGATGAAAATCTGGCATCAACCGCTTTAAGAAAAACCTTATCTATCGTTGTCTTCATACTACTTAATGAAAAAATTAAACCCCGACCATCGCGCTTTGGCGCAGTCGGGGTTTAATCTATAAAATGAGCAGGTTGTTACTTACTATCTTGGATCGTGCAGAGCACATCCTCGAAGGCGCACAAGAGCACACGTTTGGGCTTCTTAGGCAGTGTGACAGAAAATTCTGGCGTGGTAGTATTACCTTGCGCAACCACGCTGCCTAGACGGCGCAACTTGCCATCAAGATCAAGATAGATTGGCACAATCATCTTGAATGTATTGGGTACATTGCTCTGTGTTACTGTACCTACTAGTTTCACCTGGCCATTCTCGGCAGAATCGAAGCGATAATCAAGTTTGTAGTGTGGAATAGCATTACCTAGCACCCATTGACCAAAGAACCAGCTCATCTTACCATTACCGTCTAGATCCATCTCCTTTGTCATGTGCTTCTCGACTGTACGCCAGAAATCTTGTGTTGATACATTCTGGTTGTAGTAGGTCTTAACAAAATCCTTCATCATCTCAGCAAAACGCGCATCACCAGTCTTGGTGTCCCACATCATCATTCTGATCATATGTAGAATAAAGGCACCTTTGGGATAGATCATCGCCCGTGTGACATTACCAGTCCTAGCAGTATTAAGGCGATAACCCATATAGACACTACCTACATCAGCAGGACGTTTGCCTTCTCTATTTTTAGTGGTGATAAGCTCTCGTTCCTCTTTCCAGAATTCGATAAACTTCTCATTCTTATAGACAGCTTGAGCAAACATAGAAGCAGAGAATTCGGCAAATCCCTCACTCATCCACTGATCGCGGTAGGTCTTCCAGCCAATGACATGTCCCCACCATTGATGCGCGACTTCATGAGCAGCAACGAACTTGAAGAAATCGCTAGCCCCACTCAGTCCTAATTGATGCCTATGTGTGCTATCCAGATAAGCAGTAAATGGCATATAGACAAGCATTGGCCAGGCTTGTCCAAAATTGGGGAAAGGCTGTTGTGTCATAGCAATGCGTCCATAAGGCAGTGAGCCGAAGAGATCGGCATAGATACCAATCGAGACCTGTGCTTCTGCACGTGCCTTACCCATCATACCCAGGGTACTAAGCGAGCCTAGCGTAGCTTCTACTTGTGCTCCTTCACTCTCGGCCTGCTCAATACTGTTTTGCAGTTGACGTAGCGAATCAGGCAACTCTTTATTAGCATAGACTTCAATTAAATATTTTGCCTTATCATCTTGCACAGTCGATTTTTTGAACTTGCCATAGTTGAATCCGGCGACTGCAAGCGGTACTTCGCTACGCCATTGTGTGATAGTCCAATCACCCTGATTAGTCTCGCCACCCGTAGGTTGTCCTGTTGCTACCATTGTCAGTCCCTTAGGAACTTTAAGCGTCATTTCATAGGTAGCGCGATCGCCAAACAAGGAGTTGGGGTACCAGTTGTCGCGTGCTACTAGTGTGAAGTTGCCGCCACCACTGTCTTGTACAGCATTGTCGCCTCCGTATTCGAAAGTGAGGGTATATTCGCTATCCTTCTTTAGCCCTTCTGGCAGTATTACGGCAAAGTCAGCATCCTCTTCCTTGTCCTCCTGAATAAAGCTAAGCGTACGGCCCTGTGAGTCAGAAACCTTACGCACACGCAGATAGGGGAAGAGATCGAAGGAGATCACTCGTGCTCCATCGACAAGAGCTTTGAAGCGAGTCTGTACAGTAGCATCTAGTCGCTTACCTTTCGAGGTCGCCTCGATCTTATGATGCAACATATCGATCAGTTGGTGATTCTCATCTACGAAAGCTGGAGCACGGTAATGGGCCTGTAAATGCTCTGCGGTCCAGATACCAAGATTATCA
This sequence comes from Acidobacteriota bacterium, assembly GCA_040758525.1. GTDB lineage: Bacteria > Acidobacteriota > Blastocatellia > Chloracidobacteriales > JADJPF01 > JBFLVQ01. The sequence continues at coordinate 3,251 of JBFLVQ010000514.1, read as the reverse complement.
GGAGCAAAGCAGGCCAACACTACCTCTTCTGGAGCAACGAAGGGAGAACCCAATGGATCGATGCTATACATCAAATCACCATAACGCTTACCCTCGAAATAGGCTTGGAACAGACCTCCCCGGCCTGGCCAGCTAAGGTCAATTAGTATACGCATATCCAGATTGTACTGAAGCAGCGCAGCAGCAATATTAGGAATATCATAGCTGCGCCCTTTGCGTAGCAACTTCTTGTTATTTTCAAGTAGGTCTTGAGCAGCTTTATTAGGTGCTCCATTATTGATACTACTGTTCTTCTTGATCTCCTGGTAGGTCTCGTCAGTAAAACGTAATACCATCTTATCAAACTTCTCATTAATAGATGTTGTACCGGTGAGGAAGCTAAGATGTTGTTGCTCAAGTGAGAGCAGCGGTGTCATCTGAAACTCACCTTCACCAATAAAGACGCCACCAGTAACCTGACCTTCAATAGGAGCAAGAAAATAGAATTCACCGCGTTTGAAGGTTATGGTTGCGACATCGCGCTTAAGTGCTAGATTTTCCAGCTTTGCATACTCACCACTCAACCCGCTGGCGCGTAACTTCTGGTAGATTGGATCGTCATTAGCTTTAGCAGGAGCATCTTCGCTATATACATTAGGGTTAGCATCGAAGGCAGATACGTCTAGATTTGGCGATACTCCCATCGACAACAAAATTAGTAGGCATACCCCTAGGATGAGAATTTTCTTAGCCATTACCAACCTCACTTTTAATGTGTAGACTGCTTCACATAATCATATCGGTATTCAAAAAGTTGGAGTAGTCGCCATCAATGATGGCACGTACTACACGTTTACCGGCGGGTGTATGCGGCGCTGCTACCATACTACGAATCGAGAAGCAGCGTAACGCATCACTGATTGAAAGAGTACCTTCTGCACTATCCTTACGTCCAGTAAATGGGAAGATATCTGGACCACGTTGACATTGAGTATTGATATTAATACGACAGACTTGATTAGCTAATACATCAACAAGCCGGCCTATGGTCGCGGCATCCTGACCGAAAATGCTGGCCTGCTGACCATAATTTGATTCAATAATGTAATCAATAAACTCTTGTGGGTCACGTACAACGGCAATTGGTACAATAGGGCCAAACTGTTCTTCGCAATAGATCTTCATTGCTGGTGTAACACCGGCAAGCACTGCCGGATGGTAGGCAGTAGCATAACTTGTGTCGCCTTCTTCATTGGCAAGTCGTGCGCCTTTGGCAAGCGCCTCTGCTACATAAGCGTGCATACGCACAGGCTTGTCTTTTTCCACCAGCGGAGTGAGTTTAACATTCTCTAGCCAGGGAAACCCATTAGGTAGTCGGTTGACAGCAGCAGCAAAGTCAGCAATAAAGCGGTCTGCGATACTCTCATGGACAAAGATCATCTTCAGCGCGGTACAGCGTTGACCATTGTAACTAAGCGAACCTTTTACGCATTCAGCCACCGTAGTGGGAATATCGGCATCAGGTAAGATGATGCCTGGGTTCTTTGCATCCAGTCCTAGAATGCCACGCAATCGATTAAGCTGTGGATGTGCGGCTTTGATGGCATTGGCAGCACGCGCACTACCTATAAAGGCCAATACATCAATATCGCCGGTGCGCATCATAGGTGGGACAATCTCTTTACCTTCGCCATTAATCACATTCACGACTCCGGGTGGGAAACAGTCACGGAATGCCTCAAGCAGAGGTTCCCATAACAGCACACCATAACGTGGTAACTTCATCACCACCGGATTGCCCATTATCAGCGTGGGGATCAGTGTAGTGAAGGTCTCATTGAGTGGATAGTTGAAAGGTCCTAAGCAGAGTGTTACGCCTAACGGCGCACGCCGCACCTGTGCGATCACTCCTTGTTTAAATTGCAGCCTTGATCCCATCCTATCTAACTCTTTTAGCGCTTCTACGGTATCCCGTACATACTGCACAGTGCGATCAAACTCTGCCTGTGCATCTGGCCAAGTCTTAGCAATCTCCCACATCAGCAGTCGGCAGATACGCTCACGCTCAGCAATCATTACAGCAAGAAAGCGTTCAACCGACTCTATACGCTCCTCAACACGCATTGTTGGCCAGCGTCCCGCGCCCAATTGCCAGGCAGCACGCGCTGCTGCCAGCGCCTGTAAAGCGACTTCTGGTGTTACATAGGGAGTCTTGCCAAGCACAGTTGGGATAGCTTCTGCATCTACACGCTCACGTAGCCAGAGCGGTGACACAACTTCCTCACAAGCGCCAGTCCATTCTGATATTTCGCCATTGATGAGTACGCGACAACCAACCTTAGGAGCAACGAACTCTGGTGGCACATCGACAGCCTGAGGAAAAATTTTTGCTAAAGTCATAAACCCGCTTTCTCACTTTCAGTAACCAAAATGCCTAAGTATACTATCATAATTCTAGTATTGATAAATATGCGCTGGACGCCCGCGCACCTTCCTTTATAATCATAGATTCCAAATTGAGGAGGAATCATGCAAGAGCCGCTAAAACCACCGGCATTGCGACCCGGAGATACAATTGGGGTAGTTGCGCCAGCCAGCAACCTCAAACCTCACTTACTGAAGGCTGGTTGTGAGGAGTTAGAGCGATTAGGTTTTCGTGTAAAGCATAAAGAATCGATCTCGGCACAGACCCGTTATACTGCCGGTACGGTCGCACGTCGTGCTGAAGAGCTGAACTCTATGTTGGTCGATCCAGAAGTGAAGGCTATTTTTGCTGCACGTGGCGGCTATGGTTCAATGCATCTATTAGAACACCTTGATACCACAGTGTTGGCAGGTGGGCCAAAGATTGTAATGGGCTATAGTGATATTACTTCATTATTGATTGCACTCTACCAACAGGCAAACTGGGTTACTTTTCATGGACCTATGGTAGCAAAGGATTTTGCTGCAGGTCCTGACCATTATGATCATAACTCCTTTTTTAATATCCTTACACGTGCGCTACCAGCCGGTCGCCTTGATTGTCGTGGCACTCGTGTGCTCTCTAGTGGGATTGCCGAGGGTATCCTGTTGGGGGGTTGTCTACCACTGATTATGTCGCTGATGGGTACGCGTTGGGAGCTAGCGACGGCAGGAGCAATTCTGTTTCTAGAAGATAGCGGATCAAAGCCTTATCAGATTGATCGCTGGCTTACACAACTACGCTTAGCTGGTAAGCTAGATAATGTGCGGGGTATTGTGTTTGGTGAAATGGTCGATTGTATACAGCA
>JBFLVQ010000513.1:0-6873 GCA_040758525.1 Acidobacteriota bacterium | reverse complement strand
TATTCAGTGTAATACGCTGTGATTCAGCAAAATATATATATGGTGGTGCATTAATGATCTATTTAGTGCTGAAAAATAGTGTTGGTATAGAGGCAAGTATTGCTAAGTTCGAGCGTAGCTTTTTACAACCAGGCGGGTTACATATTATCTATCGGCACAAGGATAAAGAGACTGATACAATCAAGGTTGCTATCTATACAGAAACCGACTATCACAATGATCTAGTACAAGTATTGGCAAAGAACCATTTTAAAGATCTGATAGTCGAACTGCAATTAGCACCGGATAGTGAAAGCCAACAATAGCAATGATGAAATTACTAAACAAGCAGAAACGGGCCACTTTCTGGGCTGCCAAACGTAGCAGATAAGATAGTTCCACAATCAATATTGCCATCAATACCCACAAACCTATTTGCATTTCGCCTGTTTTTCGCTATTATCAATAACTGATAACTAATGACCAATAGCCATTAACGATCAGCATTGAAAGGACACACAGCCATGTCATTCAACAAAATATTTATCGTAGGGTATTTGGGACGTGATCCTGAACTGAAATATACACCTCAAGGCAAACCCGTTTGTGATTTCACTGTAGCCACCAGCGAGAAAAGGAAAGATACAACTGGCGAGATGAAGGAAGAGACCACCTGGTTTAAGGTGACCTATTGGGAAAAGCTTGCAGAAGTGGCTAGCCAGTATTTGAAGAAAGGAAAGCAGGTCTATATTGAGGGACGCTTACAAGCTCGTGAATGGACAGACAAAGAAGGTCGTGTACGTACTAGCTTGGAAGTGCGAGGCACTGAACTAAAATTATTAGCCACACGGGATGAGGGCGCGGGAAGCAGCAATACCGATTTTAGTACTAATGCTGAAGGCGATTTTGCTACCAATACAGCCACACCAACAGCAAGAAAAACCACTGGAAAGACTAGTGGAAAGGCCAGCGAAAAGGAGAGCGTGGTTGGGGATGGAGCAAAGGCGAAAACAAAAACAACTAAGCCCGTTAATGAGGCTTTGGATGAGAGTGATATACCATTCTGATGGTTGTAGGCCATTGTTAGGCAATGGCAGGTAATGTGAATATAATTAAGCAACCATCATATGTCGTCTTTGCATCTTGTCGAAGCAACCCTAGAGGGGCTTGTCGCGAGCCAATCAATATAGAGTCATTCTGTCAATTTTTACTGACGGATATCCATTTCTGTCGAATTGTCGTGTGTATGCGGTAATGCTTCTCTCAGTGATTTTGACCTATGGAGGTAGTACGCTATGTTGAATCTTTTCTCGGACGAGATACGTCGCAATCCCTATACATTATATGACCAGCTTCGTAGTACATCTCCTATACTCTATAGTCCGCAAGGCGATCTATGTATGGTCTTTGATTATGAGGGAGTGAAACGTGTGGTAAATGATCATGAAGCGTTTAGTTCCAAGGCAGCACCCTCAGGCGAAAAGCCATTGGAATGGCTGATCTTCCTTGATCCGCCACGTCATACCAAGCTACGCGCCCTTATCTCACAAGCCTTCACCCCGCGCTCGGTCGCGAACCTAGAGCCACGTATACGAGAGATTTCACGCAATCTGTTAGATCAGACGATCGAGCATGGTGAGATGGATCTAGTAGCAGATTTCTCAGTTCCTTTACCCCTAATGGTGATCGCAGAGATGCTTGGTATCCCCAGCGCAGACTGGCCACGATTTAGGCACTGGAGCGATGTACTGTTAAATCTTAGCCAGACTGTCTATGGAGGTGAGGAAGGAGAGATGGCAGTAAAAGAGTTTCGTACTGCATCGGCGCAGATGAACGATTACTTAGTAGGTTTACTGGATGCGCGACAGACAGCATCAAAAGATGATCTGCTGACAAGGCTTGTAAAGGCTGAAGTGGATGGCGAGCGATTGACATCAGAAGAGATCATGGGCTTTTTTAAGCTACTTATCTTAGCTGGCCATGAGACCACAACAAACTTGCTCAACAATGCGATCTTATGTTTTATTGAAAACCAGGATCAGCTCACACGTCTACAGACAACACCAGATCTGTTGCCCTTAGCAATTGAGGAGGTTCTACGTTATCGCGCACCAGTACAGGTGATATTTCGTGCTGCACGCTACGATGTCGAGATGCATGGTGAGATGATTCCGGCTGGCAAGCTTGTGCTTGGGATGGTAGGCTCAGCGAACCGCGACCCCAAGCAGTTCCAATATGCTGATCGCTTTGATATTACTCGCAATCCCAATCCACACATTGCATTTGGGCATGGTATACACTTCTGCTTAGGGGCAGCACTCTCACGCTTGGAGGCTAGGATTGCTCTTTCAGATCTTCTAGAGAGGGCAAAGGGCTTAGAGCTTGCGAGCAATGAACCTTGGGAGCCGCGCAAGGCATTCCATGTACACGGTCCAACTCACCTGCCAATCCGCTTTGAGCCGGGTAGACAGATCGCTGCTCAGGCCTGATATTATCTGCTGGCTTAATAAATAGATCTACTTGGGGGTGCATACCCGTGCTAGCATAAAATGGTGAAAAGGTCACAACTAATAGATTGTCTTATTAGTCGCATCCTTCAAATTGAACAGCAGCATCCTATTCGTGTCGCTATTGATGGGCCAGCCGCGCAGCAGACAAGACCATACTGGCTCAGGAGCTTGTAGTACTGCTAAAGGAGGAAATGTATGTCCTCAACAGCCACCTCCCCAATCGACAACGACATTTACAACCGTATGTCAGATACTTGGTGGGACGAAAAGGGCTTGCTAAACATACTTAAAGGAGTTGTCAATCCTTGGCGTGTGCCATATTTCCAGCGTATTCTCAGGCAACTGAAGATTGATCCCCAAGGAAAGCGAGCACTAGATGTAGGTTGTGGGGGTGGACTGTTGGCTGAAGAGTTTGCCGCAATGGGCTTTGTCGTGACCGGCATTGATCCATCCGACAAGTCATTGCAAGCTGCCAGAACACACGCAATAGAGAGTAGCCTGAAGATTGACTATCGTCTAGGCTATGGTGACAAGCTAGCTTGCGAGAATGAGTCATTCGAAATTGTCTATTGCTGCGATGTACTGGAGCATATAGAGAATTGGGATGCTGTAATTGGCGAGATCGCGCGTGTGCTCAAGCCTGGCGGGGTCTTCTTTTATGACACCATTAACCGTACTATCTATAGCAAACTAACCTCGATTAAGATAATGCAAGAATGGAAATTTACACGCATTATGCCGCCTCATCTACATGTATGGAAGATGTTTATTACTCCTGCTGAACTAACAGCTTCTCTACAACGACATGGTTTGCAAAACAGAGAGATCATAGGTACCAAGATCAGTGGTAATCCAATTAAGATTATTATTGCGCTAAGGAAATATAGGGCAGGCAAGATCTCGTGTGGAGAGTTTGGCAAACAGACGGGACTTAAAGAAGGCACAAATATATCTGGCAGCTATATGGGCTACGCTGTTAAGCCCTGCGCACCTTTCCTAGTCTAGCAATGAGAAGATAAAGTTCTCCCATCAATAGGCTGAAGCAATGGAAGAAAATCACTAGATCAGTTGTCTATTTAAAGTGAGCAAACTTTTCATTCATATCGTCCTTCGATAGCCCCACCACGGTGGGGCTTATTATTAAATTGATGGAACGGATCTATAGCAAATTCCAAGGAAGAAAAAACTGATCATAGCGGTCTAAATATATTGAGAGTTAAGTGAAAATTCTCTAATAACTTTTCCTACTTTTAACCCTGCCTCGGCAGGATTTTTTCTTATCTTGCCGTTGAGTGATTATTAGTTGCTTAACTATTTGTTAACAATCTTGGTAAGACTGGCAACAATAGTGACGAGTTCATCAGGCTCAATCGGTTTTGGTACATGCATCTGAAATCCGGCGGAAAGCACTTTCATACGATCCTCAACTCTGGCAAAAGCCGTCAAAGCTATCGCGGGTATATTTCTCCCTTGCTCTGAACCATGTTCTCTAATCTGGCGAATCAGATCAAATCCACTTTGACCTGGCATACCAATATCAGAAATGAGTACAGTAGGCAACCAGGTATCTAAAATCTCTAATGCTTTTGCTGCAGAGGTTGCTGTTTTTACTTCTCCCCCAAACTCCTCAAATATGGTTTTTAGTAATGCCACGGTATCAGGCTCATCATCTATTACCAAGATCTTTTGTCCGGCAAGCTCATTGTCAGTTCTGGATGAGGTTTTATAGCGAATATTAGAATCTGTTGTTTCTGCTGCTACTACTCTGTATTTTATTGGCATTATTGGCAGAGATACAGTAAATGTAGAACCACAGCCTGGTCCTTCACTGGCCACGGTTATTACGCCGCCATGCAATTCAACTAACTGTTTGACAATTGATAGTCCTAAACCAAGTCCCCCATGTGTGCGAGAGATAGAGCTATCGGCTTGTGTAAAGCGATTAAATATGTGGGGAAGTAATTCAGGTTTGATACCTTCGCCAGTATCGGTAACAGTAATTTGAATGTTGGAATCAGCACGTTCAAGCTGAATTTCTACTTTACCCTCTTTAGGAGTAAATTTTATTGCATTGGAAAGCAAGTTCCAAATTACTTGTTGAAGCCTTTCATAATCACCGTATACCGGACTAGTAGAGTCGATTATTGTACGCAGTTTAATACTCTTTGTATCTGCAGTTGGACGAATCGAATCTACCGCTGACTTTATCACTGCTTCTAGATCTACAGGCTGCATTTCCAGACGTAGTTTACCACTAATAATACGAGATATATCGAGTAGGTCTTGAACTAGTTGGGCTTGGCTGCGAGCATTTCTTTCAATTGTTTCCAGTGCCTTGCTGACGGCTACAGCATCCAATTTATCACTTCGAATCATCCTTATCCAACCAAGTATAGAAGTCAGCGGAGTGCGTAGTTCATGAGAAACCGTAGCAAGAAACTCATCCTTAATTCTATTAGCTTCTTCGGCCTGTTTGCGCGCTTCCTGTTCACGAATTAATAGTTGATTTAGTTTCTGTTCTCCCCGCTTCTTTTCCGTGACATCTCGAAAGACTAAAATAACACCAATAATATTACCAGCATCATCTTTTATTGGTGCTCCACTATCATCAATAGCAATATCCACACCCTGTTTTGATATTAGTATGGTGTGATTGGCGAGACCGACAATTATGCCTTTATCAAGAACCTTCTCGACAGGATTTTCTACAACCTCACGAGTCTTTTCATTAACGATCTTAAACACCTCTATTAATGATTTTCCTATTGCATCTTCTTGTTTCCAGCCAGTTAATGACTCAGCAATAGGATTTATAAATGTCACCTTTCCCTTGTTATCAGTAGCAATAACGGCATCGCCAATACTTGAGAGAGTTATTCGTAACCACTCTCTATGCTCTCGAATCTCTTTTTCTATCCTTTTACGCTCAGTTATATCACGAGCAATCTTTGAAGCGCCTATTATCCGCCCAGATTGATCTTTTATCGGTGATACAGTAAGAGATATATCCCGCAGTTTGCCATCTTTAGTAATGCGAATTGTTTCATAATGATCAATACGCTCTCCCTTTTTCAATCGCTCTAAGATGCCAGGCTCTTCATCGTGTCGATCTGATGGAATAAGAATGGAAATAGATTTACCAATTACCTCATCAGCCGTATAACCGAAGATCCTTTCTGCGCCTTTATTCCAGCTTGTAATAATACCTTCTAGAGTTTTGCTAACAATCGCATCATCTGATGATTCTACAATGGCTGCCAATCTGAACTGTATGTTATCTAACTTTTTGCGCTCAGTTATATCTCGGGCGATCTTGGCAGCCCCTAGGATTCGACCTAAACTGTCTTTTATCGGCAATACAGTAATAGATACATCTATCAATTTACCATCTTTGCATTTGCGCACGGTTTCTAAATGATCAATGCGCTCTCCTCTACAGATCTTTGCTAGGATTTCTGACTCTTCATCTAAGCGGTCTGAGGGAAATATAATAGTGATAGACTTACCAATTACTTCATCAGCCGTATAACCGAAGATTCTTTCTGCACTTTTATTCCAACTAGCGATAATACCATCTAAAGATTTACTGATTATGGCATCATCAGAGAGTTCAATTATAGTTGAGAGGCCAGCTTGGAGTTCATCCAACTTACTCAACTGCGCGCTTTTCTTATCATGCATAGCATTTGCTCATTAACTAAATTAATAAATTCCATTATAACTTATTTACCGATAATCTTAGTAAAGCCGCTAACAATAGTAATTACATTGACCACGCTCACAAGCAGTTTTTACATCGAATCCTAACTCTTGCAATCGAATCTCAAGGCCATCTAGGAGTGCTTTTGTTGCCACAACTATTACAGCATCACCAGCATTAGTACCAATAGTGGTTTGGAAAAATGCGTTTGATAACCGTTGTTAATAGGTTTTATTCTGACTGTAATTTTACCATATACTGGTAGTCTTATTGCCAGTATTCACCCGTGCCGTTCCGAATTAGTAACTCTAATTTGTCGTATCAAGAAAAAACCCCTTATAAAAGATGTTTTAAAGTCTTTTGATGGTTGTTCATAATCTCCCAATCTGATATTGCTGACCTTGTTTAAGTTTGGTTGAGAGAAAAGCTTAGATTGCCAATAGAGAACCCAGGGGGAATCGATCACAGCTTAACATTATGCTACTAGTACTAGCTTATGGTAGTGTAGAGGCTCTAGCAGATAGTCAAATAATTAGCACAATAGTAAAGCGCAGGTGCTCTTGTTGAACAGAAAGGCAGGCGCATTCTTCGGGCTTCAGTCCGGAGTTAAGCCTGCCATCGCCCGACAGGGCGATAATTATTGCTGCGGGCTACGCTGATTGTCGATGTATTTGCGAATTAACT
>JBFLVQ010000512.1:0-6882 GCA_040758525.1 Acidobacteriota bacterium | reverse complement strand
CGAAAATCTTTTATAGGGAGAAGATAACCTACTCCTACTCTCTTACCACAAGTTAGTTTCAACAAATTCCACTCTATAGAATAACCGATACAACTAATTGGATTGAGGTTGTGGCAGGAAATTACTCTTGCCTCTCCACTAAGAAAGATTTTCGCTTGCATAATAGACCGGTTTTCGCTATATTTTCACAGGTAAATGATTTCATAACTAGGAGTATAACGGTGGCAAAGATTCGAATTTTGGTTTTCGAACGTGGCCAGGATATCAATGGCGAGTTAGCAATGGTAGGTATCATCAGCGGTTTACAACAACAGCCAGCCTCCTTCTTCTTTGCGCGTATGGAGGAGGTCGAGGGACGGCAACATTGGCTTAGACAGCGCTCCTTTAATGATGAATCGGAAGCACTACGTTACTGGCGACGACGTCAGCCACGCCATTCCGGAGCACATGCCTAGTAAGGCGCGAAAACCCTCTTTACAATATATAGTGTTTGTCGTAAACTTGGGCACAAGCGATCAGAAGGGTCTATATGTTGTGGTAGCCGCGCGAGCAGGAGTGAATTAGCAGATTCTCAAAGTAGGAGTAGCGCGAGCAGACCCTGGCGGCGGATCGTTTGAATCGTGTGGTTTGCTTGCAACTCCTCTAACCAGTGGAGGCAAGACCTCAAGGTTTTTGTCTCCACAATTTTATTAAATTCATTAACTGATCGGTTAAATTTCTCTTACTATCTTCTTATTTAAAGACTGCCTTACCTTGTGACTGCAATTGCTGCAGTTCCGTGCGATCAAGCACCAGCACACGTTCTGCATCGATGAATAGGCCCAAACGGGCTGCTCTTAACATCGCGGTTAAGACTTGTGGCCAGGCTTTTTCTGTCACACTTGCTGTCACTTTCATCTTTTTAGCTTTTTCGGAAAGCACAAAGCCTACTCCATACTTACTGCTCAAGAATTTGGCGACATCATCAAGCTCTGCCTCTACCAGGGAGAGTGTGATCGCTTCGGCAGAAAAATCGGCACTGCCAAATTTGCCAGTAGGTGGTGGGGCGTTTACACTGACCGCGAGCGCAGGGGCCTGCACATCTGCGATCTGGTCGCGAGCAAGAATACGAAAGATGCCATTCTCCTCTACTAGAGTAAGATTAGCACTCTGTAGCAGGTAGAGTACGACATCACCAAAAGGCGCACGATCTCGACTAATGGTTACACAGAGTCTAGGCACAGATTGATCCAGCACAAAACCGAACTGTTGGCCGCTCAATTCATGCAGGAGTGGCAATAAGGAGTGCAGTTCGACATTAGCCGAATTAACTGTTACGGTGAAATCAGGGAGTTTGCTACGGGCTGCAGTTTCTAGCTGTGTTGTTGCCTGGGATGTCTTGCTAGGTGGTAGCATTGTCACAACAAAACAGTTAGATTCAATTGTCTTGACTACTTGCGAGGTCTGTATTTTGCCTTCGGTATTGGTAATGGCTTCTTCAAAGAGTGCACGACCCTGTTGTATTCCGGTAAAGCGGCCATTGTAGCAGCGCGCACCAGCATTAACAAAGATCTCCTTCTGATTTGGTGTCTTGAATATTGCTCCTTGTTGGTTAGTAGTAAAATAGACACCTGCCAGTGAAAGCTCTGCCACCAGGTAAGGCATAGTGCGATCTAGTCGCTTGGTGGTGACTGTATTCACCTGTTGCAAGTAGTCATTAAGCCGTTTTTCTAAAGGTGGATAGTTAGCGCTTGCACCACTGCCTTGAGTAAGCTGCTCTAAACTGTAAGAGGTGGTAAAGGGATCACGGGCAAGTGCCTCTAGGTCGCTATTATCGGCCCCTTCCAGCCATTGTGTATAGGCCTTTTCCGTCACCAAGCGTGCTGTTAGTTTAAATGCAGGACCGCTCTGCTCGTCCGCAACATCGCTAAACAATTGTGATTCAGTAAGGCCACCAGCTAGTTGGTTAGCAGTATTAATGCTGCGAGAGATACCATTAAATTTAAGCTGGCCACGTTGATAAGAGAGCCCGGTCAAGACACTCTCAAGTGATTTAGGAAAACGCCGGCCCAGTGTGCGCAATGCACTCCAGCAACTTACTCGCTCCTCAAATCGTGCTCCCAATTGTGCCAGTGACTGCTGGGCAGTCTCAAGCTGTGCACCTATATCTGCACCTGTGGGTGACTGCATCTGTGCACAAGACTGCTCATCTAGAGAGTAGAGCAAGAGCGTAAAGCTTGCTTCTAGCGATACCAGTGGCGAGGGTTGGCGTGTGCGCTTCACTTCTAGATCATCAACAATAACCAGATAATTGAAGGCAGCCAGGTTGAGTAGCGCGTCTGTGAGTCTTTCATAAGTGCCAAGCAGTTCCACACGCACTGGATGGAAGACAAAAGGCTCATCTGCCACGCCTGCGCTACGCTCAAAGACTCGCCAGCGTAATTCGCGTAGACGAAGTTCGTTCTTGATATCTCCCAGTGCTTGTTGTATCTCGTCCTCGTTCTTCAAGACACGTTTCAGCAACGCACCGATCTCATTCTTAATTTCAGCCAATTGCTCACGTGCAGCCGTGTCCGTTGAGGATTTCGCAGTGCTCTTAGGCGTGTTCTTAGCCACAGGCTTATTAGCCTTCTTGGCAGGTTGTTGGGCAAAGCCATCTACAGCAACGAGCAAAAGCAGCACCAGCAAAAGTGGTCGAAGTTGCTTTACACCTTTACACAGTGTCGATAATAAAACGGACTTTATCAAGCAGATCTTTAACAGCATATGGTTTCTGTATAAATCCCAATACCCCTTCATTGAGTAATTGTTGTGCTAGGCCATCCTGGCTATAGCCACTAGAGAGCAATACTTTCACATTTGGGTTAATCTTTTTCAACTGTTGGAATGCCTCATGACCACCTACTTCTGGCATCATCATATCTAGAATTACTAGATCAATCTCATGAGCGCGCTGGCGGTAGATATCTAATGCCTCTCGACCATTGCCAGCCGGGATCACTTTGTAGCCGCCACTATCGAGCATTTCAACAATCAACTCACGAATGATCTCCTCGTCTTCTGCTACCAGAATAGTTTCACTGCCACGCTCGAACTGGCCACTCATACGTGTTACCGTCTCCTCAATCTGCTTCTCAGAGATAGGTAAGTAGATTGAGAAGGTTGTACCAACGCCTAAAGTGCTTTCTACATCAATGTAACCACCATGATTTTTAACAATACCATAGACCATTGCCAGGCCTAAGCCTGTTCCTTTTTTATCTTTCTTGGTAGTGAAGAACGGCTCAAAGATTCGTTGCTTAGTCTCCTCTGTCATACCCATACCAGTGTCACTAATGATAAGTGATATATAACCGCCAGACTGTGCACCGGGATGGCGTTGTACAAACAATGCATTGGTATTAATTAATGAAGTAGAGATAGTCAACTGTCCACCCGCAGGCATTGCGTCACGAGCATTGATACATATGTTAACAATGGTTTGGATAATTTGGCTACCATCTCCTTCAATCGCTGGTAAGGTGGGCCAAAGATCGAGTTTTACATTAATGTTCTTATCGATTGCACTAGCGATCAATTGCACCGCTTCTTTCACTAGTAGATTGAGAGCCAGCGACTGCACACGATACTTACCACCGCGTGCAAAGGCTAGTAACTGCTGTGTCAGATCAGCAGCACGTCGTGCTGAAGATTCTATGATATCGATGTAGCGGTAGAGTGGATCGACCTTAGCCATCTTAGTTTTAATGAAAGATGTGTAGCCGAGTACTCCACCTAGAATATTATTGAAGTCGTGTGCAATACCACCGGCCAGTGTGCCAATCGATTCCATCTTCTGTGCCTGTATAAGCGCCTCTTCAAGTTGCTTCTTCTCAGTGAGATCTTCAAACTTAGCAACGATATTAGCGACTCGCGAGATATCATCCATTAATGGGAAGATCGTAGCGCGCAAGGTAATGGTGTCGCGTTGCGTTGGCCCGTTCCAATGTAGTGGAGCAGGTAGATCAACAGTAAATTGAACCACTTCTCCGGCCATTACAGTTCTAATCTGTTCAGCAATTGGACTAGCAGCAAAGGGCGGATCACGCATTAGGTTATATTTGCCGATCACTTCATCATAAGCAAGATCTCTACCAAGTAATGCCAGCGCGCTTTGATTGATCAATATGCAGGTACCATATGAGTCGGTGATAAAGGTAGAGAGCGGCGATTCTAATACGATTTTGGCAAAGAATGCTTGTGACTTACGCACTTCCTCAAGTGAATGTTTAACCCGCTCATAAAGCTGTGCATTCTCAACGGCAACACCAATCTGCTCGGCGAGCACTTGCAAAGTAAGGACATCTTCTTCATCAAAGGCACTTACTACGCTACTCTGCACATCCAGCACACCGATCGGCGCACCACGCGAGAGTAGTGGTACAGCTAGTTCCGATTTTGTTTCAGGCAGGCTTTCTATGTAGAGAAAGTTGGGTGCCTGAAGCACATCATCAACCAAGATTGGGTCACCACTTTGGAAACACGTACCAACAATTCCCTCAGAGGGTTTGAGGCGTACACCTACTGGCTCGGGTGACTGATAGCCACCACAACCAGCCGTAAAGATCAATTCACCAGTCGCCTTGTCGGCAAGAAAGATATTTACATTATAGTAATTAAAGGTCTCATGAATCAGCTTAGTAAGTATTGGTAATAGCTCTTCAAGTTCAAGCAACGCGGTCATCTTGTCACTAACCTGATAGATTGTCTCAAGACGGCGAGAGCGACGTCGTTCCATCTCATATAGACGCGCCTTCTCTACAGCTAATCCTATCGTCTGACCAATAGTGCGTAACAGATTGATATCACGCTCGCTAAAAATTCGCTGAAAGCGATTCATACATCCTATCACACCGTAGCAGCGTGGCCCTGCCTTGATAGAGACAAAAGCTACTGAAACGATCCCTTCACTTCTAGCTAGTTCACACAGATGGTAGTCTGTCTTAGCGATATCCTCAAATATCAGGACCTCGCCAGTTTCAACAACTTTACCAATGATATCCTGCATAAGTGGTATACGATTGATAGCCGGTTGTTCGACAAACTGTGCCGAGAAACCAACACTGGCACTGACAACTAGCTCATGTGTCTTCTCATTAAGCGAAAAGATCAGACAGCCATCTAGGTTTAACACCTCGCGAACCTTGCATGCCGCGGCAGCAAAACTCTCCATCAAAACAAGTGAATAATTCACTGCCTCGGCGATTGCATTAACAGCAAGCAATTCCTCATTACGACGGCGTATCTCTTCTTCGGTACGTTTCTTATCAGTAATATCAGTGAAGATGCTGAGATTGGCAATCTGCTCATTATTACGATTGAAGACTGGTGAACCTGACACAATCATAGTAAGTAGATCACCATTTTTAGGCAGCAACTCCAATTCATAACTAGAATTCTCACCACGCTGATGTTTCTGCCATTCACTTTCTAAAATTGGTTGCTGCAAAATGGGAATTAGTTCACGCAGATTACGGCCTAGTAACTCTTCTTCACTATAGCCGAGCATCTCAGCAATACGTCGATTGGTGAGCTTGATAAATCCATCTGGAGAGGTGACGATAATGCCATCGTTACTACGTTCAATAAGCAATCGATACTTCTTCTCAGACTGCTGTAGACTCTGGCGCATATCACGTTCTAGCCCAAGTTTACGTTGCTCGGCATACATTGCAAAGCCTACCATCACAGTCAATAAGCCACCAAAGAGAATCATCACCACACTGATCTTGCTCAAATTATCATTCAATGGCTTTAGTACCGCCTTGCGTGGCGCATTGGAGATAACTAACCACAATGTGCCAGCAACCCGTAGCGGCGCATAAGCAATCAGTTGATATTCATTGCCTAAACTGCCCAGTTTAACCTGTTCCTTACCGGCTTGCCCATAAAGGGCACGGGTAAGAAATTCACGGTCTGCATTGCGATCTGTCGTCTCTGGTTCTGGATCGATAATAGAGGCTTGTGCAATATGTTCCCAGGACTCACCAATCAATTTGAAATTCGAATGTGCAACAATTTTATGTTGATCATTAATAATCCAGGTAAAGCTGTTTAGATGTGTGTCGTAGGGTGTAACATAAGTCTTTCCCCAACTATCTAGCTCTATCAGGCAAGAGAGTGTGCCAGTGAAAACGGGTGCGCCTGTGCTAGCATCGTATGTGAATATAGGCATATCTAAGGCCACCCCTTTAGTACCTTTCAATGTCGTAAACGGCCCCCCTAGCGCAGTTTTATGTGTATGAAAGACCTGTACTGTAGCAGGACAATTGAAGGCGTTCTTACCAATAGTCACTGCAGCTTCGGGGTTGTAGTTAACAAGTACGTTTCCACTTACATCTATGCGCGAAATATCATAGATATAACCGTCAAAGTGGCGGTAGAAGGCATTCAAGTGTGGCAAGATACGCTGTTTATCGGTACTTTGCAGATCTGGCAGTGAAGCCAGATATTCAAGATCCTTCTCTATTAGCGAGAGGATTTGAGAGAGATTGCGTGAGATTCCCACTACATGTTCGAGCTGTTTCTCATTGTAACGTTGACAGGTATCATCCTCAAAACTGCGTGCAAAATAGTAAGCCGCACTCCATGCGCCAGCCATGATAAAGAGGGCTAGCATCAGCACGAGCGTGATACCAGGGGTAAAGAACTTTGTCTTCGTGCTCGACATGCAATTATTAAGAGCTAAATACGGGGCTTTAGTATTTCATCTTGAAGATTTTAGGCTAGCTGCCAGACAGGCGCAACAAGAAAAGAGATCTCTACCTAAAGGATAAAAGATTTGCGCCACTGGCAATTAAGTCTCGGTGGCGCAATATTGTTAGTAGACTTTAAATTTGATCAAAATATACGCCGAACATCAGC
>JBFLVQ010000511.1:0-6895 GCA_040758525.1 Acidobacteriota bacterium | reverse complement strand
AACATTCATAAATCGGTAAGAATTTTAATAGTGGGC
This sequence comes from Acidobacteriota bacterium, assembly GCA_040758525.1. Classification (GTDB taxonomy): domain Bacteria; phylum Acidobacteriota; class Blastocatellia; order Chloracidobacteriales; family JADJPF01; genus JBFLVQ01. Next base: position 6,859 of record JBFLVQ010000511.1, on the reverse strand, counting down.
TTTGCTGGATTTGTGCAACTATTTTAGGTAATGCAATGGCAATAGACTCAACAATATTAATACTACCTTCTTCACCTCCATGACCTTCTATGACTGAAAATAGCAGATGATATTAGAGTTGCATTATTAGCTAGTCCTGCCAATAGCCTCAACTCTCTCCGAGAATTAACTTCAGCTTATGAAAGCATACCATCAGGCATTTACTAAAAAGTAACTCGCACTCCAATTTGGAATTGTCGTGTGGGAAAAGCGTTACGATATCTTTCTGGTGGCGCGATATAGCGACCGTTTTTCTGTCGTGGTAGATTAAAATTCCCCTGTAAGTCAGGCGGAAAAACACGATCTAATTCACTAATATTCACTCTGTTGAAGAGATTAAAAGACTCTAAAATAACCTCAAACTGCAAAGGCTCTTTCAATTTTATGAATCGTGTTAGGCGCATGTCTACATTAGCAATATCCGGGGTAACACCGACATTACGCCCTAGTCCAAGCGGACGATCCCCATTAGGATTATCGCCATTCATGTTCAAATCCACTCCTGCAAGCAGATTGTAAGGTCGTCCTGATTCAATGGTAACAATAGTGGAGAATTGCCAGTCACGTGTAATTGGATTGCTATTGTAGCTCAAACTCCAAATACCAGATAGTACCAACCGGTTACGCACATCTTGTAATGAAAGCCCCCTTTCATCGCCAGGGCGCAATGGGTCATTCTGACTAGCGTCCTGCAATGATGTTGTAATATCAAAGAAATTATCAATTGTTTTTGATAATGTGTAATGAGCGAGAAATCCCATTCTGTGAAAGAAGCGTTTATTAACCACTATACTCATACCATGATAATAGCTGTCAAAAGCAGATTCGAATTCCAACAGGCTGCCACGTGTCGTGTCAATGCGCCCTACTATAGCACTGCGGATAAAGTCATTGGGAATTGGGCGCACAATAGGGTTAATATCACGTATGGAAAGAATCTTTATTCCTCTAATGAATTGATAATTAACAGAGATTGTTAAGTCATTATTAACGAAATAGTCAAAACCCGTGCTCAGTTGATAAGTGTAACTCTGACGCAGATCTTTCTGAATGGTGATACTTTGCCCTAGTTGAGGGGTGAAATTTACTCCGTTTGGTAGTTGCTCAGAAGGCGCAAAGCGGTGTCCTGGTAAATCAAAGGGCAAGACAGAGAAAGGGAATGGTAACACCAAGATCTTACGATCGATTGGCTGAGAAGCCGCCGCTGGGCCTGTTAATAATGGTGCAAAGAATAGTCCTGTAGCCACACGCACATTGAGTTTAGCAAGATTATTAGGGTGATAAGAAATAGCCAAACGTGGGCTAAAGTTACCATCACTCTTCGGTACTGAAGCAACCGTAGTACGATCATAGCGTATTCCCGTTTTAAGTAATAAGTTTGGCTTTAACCTAATATCATCCTGGTAGAAAAGCGAAATAAATTGTCCTGAGGCTGATACCAGATTACCTGATGAGAATCCCTGCACATAGGCAATAGGAATGCTAAGCCTGTCTAATGCAACACCAGCAGGAAAGCTAGGCTCCACCATAGGCAGCACCCCTGCTAAAAACCTGAGAAAATCTCGTTGTTGAGGTGAGCGCAGAGAAGGATCAAGAGCTTCCAAGCTGGTAAAAACTGCTGCCCCAGGCAATCCTGTTAGAGCTTGAAAATCTATTGAGTTAAATAGTACTAACCCTCCATCTGAGACAGGCAGGCGAGATCTTGTATCAGCATAAACAAGATCGCCGCCAAATTTGAGTTGATGGTGACCACGAGTAAGCGAAACGTGGTCGAGAATCTGATAGGTATTTATCTTGCGTGGCTGGGGCAAAAAAGTATTATTGCCAAATCTCACCACACCTTCTGGAGCATTAATGCGTAGGTTTGGCTCATTGCTTAATGGTGAGACATCTTGATCGCGCCGATTGTAGAGGAAGCGAGTTTCATTAACTAACCGAAGGCCATTGTTAATATAAGTATTACTAACCGTTAACGCATTATCATTGAGGCGTTGCAATCCTCCTGCTGTATCACCTATGAGTCCACCAAATGGTTCAAATGCGCCATTATAAGTATTGGCAGAATTATAACGAAGGGTCAAAAGATTGTTTGGTTGTACAGCCAGATCGATACGACCCAATAATGAGGTTATCCCCATTGAGAGTGGCACAGGTCCATTGCTTGCAACAAAGCCACGATTTCGGACTGCCAGAATAGTGTTGTCGGCAATTGTGACAATATTGTTCTGTTTGATAGAAAGCCGTTCAAATGCAGTAAAAAAGAAGATCTTATTCTCTTTTACTGGTCCACCCAAAGTAGTACCAAATTGATACTGTCGATATGGAGGCTCAAAAGGTGAAAAGACATCGCGGGCGCTGATCTTATCATTACGAACAAAGGAGAATAATTTACCATGAAAGTCATTACTACCACTTTTAGTGACGATATTTATAATTCCTCCAAAAGCACGTCCAAATTCCGCAGCGTAACTATCTGTAATAACTTGGAACTCTTGCACGGCTTCCTGGCTAAATGTCGATCGAGCAGTGCCTGATCCACTATCATTATTGTCTAAACCATCAATGGTGATATTGTTGAATCGCGCAGACTGCCCATTGAATGATATCCCTGAGGTGGCTGCGACTCCTTGCACTGGTAGGCGATCCGGTGTGGCGCGTGGAGAAGTAAGAGTAAAATCAAGAAAGCTACGTCTATTAATCGGGAGATTATTAATATTACCGCTATCAATATTGGTACTATTCTCCGTCTTAGTTTCATTAACTGAGCGAGAGGCTTTTACTTCAATAACATCGCTTTCTCCTTTTATAGTGAGGACAAACCGCACTAGCGCAGTAACTCCTAAATTAAGAGTAATATTCTCTACAGCAGGCTCAAATCCTTCCACTGCTACAGTAAGTTGATAATCACCTGGTAACAATTGAGGAAAATGATAAGTACCATCTTCGTTTACTGAGGTAGTGCGCACGAGATTGGTACTAATATGACGTGCTGTAACGACTGCCCCTACCAGCGCAGCTTGCTGAGGATCTTTTACCGTACCAATAATGCCTCCAGTTGTTGAACCGCTTGATTGTGCTTGCACCATTATGCTGCCGGTAAGACAGTATAGAATGGACAATATTATACTTAAAGGTAATCCTTTGCTTAGATTCATTGTTGTTTACTCCTCTAGCTAAACAATGGAACTAGATCTTACTGTAGCAAGATGGTAATTAAGAAACTATTAGACTAATTAGAACCCTATGGTTGTTACAGAAAGTTTGTCATCAAATCGTGACAGAAAGATTAAAAAGATTAACGGTGAATTCCTAAATAGGTGTCTATTGGATACAATCCATTAGATACGAGACCAGGCTATCTTCTAATACCTACCCCATATTATCTCATCATTTGTCACAATGGTAGTCGCAAAAATACTAACAGAGAATCTATAACAAATTTTGCAAACCATACTTGACAGCTTTTGTTAACTACGCCCGCTGCCTTTTTATCTGTACATACTTTACGATCCAAGCAGGTCCTGACAAATTAACTTAATAGCCGCACTTGCAAAACACACTAATAACTAGTTCGATAAATGGCACACAATTTGTTATCAGTGCTGATAACTGGGAACAGTATTTAGTAAATTATCTCAATAATGCAGAAGTTACTATCTCTATAGATAACCACAATCGGTAATAAGGCAAAATTACTTCTGATGTGCTGGCTTTTACTTGATTAGTCGTAATTAAAGGCAGATCTTAGAAAGAGAGTCTAAGACCAATCTGGAGCTGACGTGGTGCAAACGCTCCGCGAAACCGCTCGCGTGGTGTACTAAAGTGCCCTCCTTGTTTAGGCGGCAGAACAAAGTTTCCCATTGGATCTGGAGGGAAAACCCGATCGATCTCTTTAATATTTACTCGATTAAAAACATTAAATCCTTCTACAATACACTGTAAGCGATACCGTTCTGTGATCGCAAATGTACGTGTAAGGCGCAGATCAATATTAGCAAACCCTGGTAGGATGCCAGCATTGCGTCCTAGCCCAGCAGGTCGATCACCAGGACTTACATCTTGATTGAGATCGACACCAGCAAGTAAGTTGTAAGGTCTGCCCGATTGCACAGTAATAATACTTGCCAGTTGAAACCCTCTTAGTAAAGGATTTTTGGTATAATCTATTTCCCATGTACCAGATAAGACCATTCTATTGCGTATATCTTGTAGTGAAAGCGCACGTTCATTATCAATACGCTGTTGATTATTAATTTCATTTAGATCGCTTAAAAGGTCGATAAAATTATCTATCGATTTGGACCAGGTGTAGTGCGCCAGTAAACCAAATCTGTTGGTTACTCTACTGCTAATCGAGAAAGTCACACCATGATAATAACTATCGTAGGCTGAACCAAGCTCCAATACGTCACCACGGCTATTATCTAATCGACCATTCATCGAACTGGTGATGGGATCTCCCAAGAATTTTATGATCGGGTTGACATTACGTACCGATAATAGTTTTATCCCTCTAACAAATGCATAGTTTATTCCCACCATAGTTTTATCATTGATAAAGTAGTCTATACCTAAATTGATCTGTTGTGTATAGCTGTTACGCAAATCCTGTTGATATTTGAGCACTTGATTGAGTTGTGGAATAAATACGAAATCTTTAGGTAATGTATTGCTTTGTGGAAAGTGATGTCCTGGCAATGCAAATGGTAACACTGAGAAAGGAAATGGCACTACGGGCAGTTTTAATGTGCCTGAACTGGTATTTTGAGCAGCCAAAGCTAACCCAGCAACTTGAGCTCCTGCAAAGAAAAGACCATATGCAGCATGTAACCGTAGTTTCGCTGAAAATGCGGGCTTATAGGCGATCGCTATACGCGGACTGATATTACCATTGTTGTTTGGCACAAAACGTACTCGATTAACATCATAACGCAACCCAGCCTTAATCAGAATGTTTGGTTGTATTCTTATCTCATCTTGCAAGAAAGCAGCAAAAAGATTCTGAGATACCTCTAATCTAGTATCACCAAATCCTTGTATATATGCAAATGGCAGGGCGAGATCAGCAAGGGGGAGATTGCGTGGAAACCCAGAGATCATGTTGGGTAACAATCCTGACAGCAATGTAAGAAAGTTCCGCTGCTCTACAGTACGTAAGCTAGCATCAAAAGCTTGCAAGCTTGACAAAGTAGGTAATCCTGGAATCGATGCTAGCAAGGCAAAATCTAAGGGTGTAAAGAAAGCCATTCCTTCGTTAAAAACCGGCACATTGGTCTTTAAATCTGGTAAGGTATCATGAATAAAGTCTATGCCAAACTTTAATTGATGTCGTCTCCTTAACAAAGAGGTATTATTAACTATCTGATAGATGCGTTCACTACGGAACTGTGGTAACAGCGTAGCACGACCAAAGATAGTCAATCCCTCTGTTGTAGCTAACCGTACTTGTGGTCCAACATCTTTAGCAAGTATATCTTGCTCTCTTCGACCATAGAGAAATCGTGTCTCATTAATCAGATTAAGGTTGGGGCTTACAAAGGTATTGGTGGCTACTGCAGTATGATCTTCAAGTAATTGTATTCCACCACTTGACTCTGCTATTAAGGCGCCAAATGGTTCGCGGGCACCATTATACACACCACCAAAGTTATAACGTATATAAAGCGTATCATTACTAGTTATTTGTAAGTCACTACGAGCTAGCAAAGAGGTGTTTCCCACTGCAAATGGCACAGGACCATTGCTTATCTGAAAACCCTGGCGACGAGCCGAGGCAACCGTTTTATCGTCGATTGTTACAATGTTGTTCTGTTTAATAGAGAGGCGCTCAAATGAAGTAAATAAGAAAGCCTGATCCTTATTGATGGGAATATTGAGATTTACCCCAAATTGATACTGTTGATAATTCGGTTTTAAGGCTGAGAACACTTCTCGTGCACTGAGCTCATCACTACGATTCAAGAAAAAGATACTTCCTTGAAATTCATTGCTGCCTCTTTTAGTAACTATATTAATTATCCCGCCTAGGGTACGACCAAACTCTGCTGAATAGCTGTCAGCAATTACTTGAAACTCCTGTACTGAATCCTGACTAAAAGTAGCGCGCACTGAACCTGTACCAAGATCATTATTATCTAAACCATCAATAGTAATATTATTAAATCGAGCCGACTGACCATTGAAAGATAACCCTGAAGTAGCAGCAACACCTTGCACAGGAACTCCATCCGTTACTACACGTGCAGTAGTAAGTGAGAAATCAAGAAAATTGCGCCGATTGATGGGAAGATTATTGATACGACCACGATCAATATTAGTACTACTTTCCGTCTTACCTTCATTGACCAATGCAGAAGCGTTTATTTCTATCAATTCTTGTGTCTCATTCAAAACTAGAGCAAATTCAACCAATGCCGTAGTACCTATGTTGAGCGTAATAACTTCAACACCTTGCTTGAACCCTTCCATTGTTACTTTGACTTCATAATCTGCCGGTGGCAATTGTAGAAATTGGTAAGTTCCATCCTCTTTTACTACTGTGGTACGCTCAACATTAACGCCAATCTGACGTACTTTGACGCTTGCACCAACTAAAGCTGCTTTCTGCGAATCCATTACTCTACCAACGATACTGCCTGCTGTTGAACCGCCTGATTGCGCTTCAACAATAATTACTGCTTTGACTTTATCGATTGCAATAATAAGTGCAATACCAAGCAATAAGAATCGCGTTAGACGCATAAATACTTCCTCTAAATAAATAATCAAAGAAGGCTTTTTTCTACTGTATGCTTATCTGCTTAAAACGGGGTTATTACTT
>JBFLVQ010000510.1:0-6899 GCA_040758525.1 Acidobacteriota bacterium | reverse complement strand
AGAAGGAGATTAAGCGATGAAAAAGAATTGTTTGCGATTTTTCTTGTCTCTCGGTATTCTTGTCACATTGGTTTTGCTGCCATCATGGGCTGGCAAAACCGTAGCGGGTGCTGACGACTTTCCCAAATCTACTTCGGTTTCGGCTACTATAGGGCCTATCACAGTCCCTAATGCGGTACCATTGCAGGTTTGTGTCGATACTACTTGTGTGAGTACAGCAAACCTATCGAGTGTGACACTCACAGTCAGCGCTAATGCAAGTGTAACGGTTGACCTGCCCAAACTTACTACTGGGCTTTGTTCCGAAGGTATAGGAGCATCAGTAAGCGTTACAACAGGAGAAACCAGCACAACCGTCACCGCCACCGTCAGTGGCACTCTTCCGGATGGGTCTTCGACCACCATTGTTGTGGGACCGGTGGCAGCCCCGCCTTTGAAAACTATTAACGCTAGTGTATGCGCAAGTTAAGTGCCATTCCTATCATATCGCGTGTAAATAGATCGGCCATTTGCATTCGATAATACAAATAGGGCTAGCTTGATAACTGCTAGCCCTATATTGCTGGGTAATCTAACAAGGATGAATAATGGTATGAATGGCTGATAATTTGTGCCAAACTTTTTCCATTATAATATTACTGTTAATAGGGTCAATTTAGACAGTTTTGTCTAGTAGACTACCATGCCAACCTACCAGCTTGTTGGCAGTGAAAGTAAAGTCTACACGGCCCACATTAATGCCACCATAACCTACCTGGAAGATCAATGTTTGTCGGCCATTTGCATGTTTGATTATTTCCGGCTCCTTCATAAAGGTATGAGTGTGCCCACCGACAATAAAATCGATCTCAGGTATTGATTTGGCTAATAGGACATCGCAGATTCGCTCTGGTTCAGATTTATAAAAATGGCCTAGATGTGAGATACAAATAACTAGATCAACCTTCTCTTCACCACGTAGTTTCGCTACTGTGTTACGAGCAGATTCTAATGGTTCACGATAGACCACACCCTGATGCAATTTGGGCAATACTAATTTACTTAGATCTATTCCCATACCAAAGATCCCAATACGTATACCGGCTAGCGTACGCACAACGTATGGCTTAACGAAAGGCTTAAGTGAAGAAGTAGGGGCAACCTCATAGTTTGCGGAAACAACCTCAAAACTTGCATGCTTGAGCGCACGTACCAGACTCTCTACCCCATCATCAAAATCATGATTGCCGAGCGTGACAACATCATAACCGATTGCAGACATAGATTTGATCTCGACTTCGCCATGAAAGAAATTAAAGTAAGGCGTGCCAGAGAACATATCACCAGCATCTAGCAACAGGGTATAAGGATTCTCCGCGCGCACACGGCGCACTAAGGTAGCTCGCCGCGCAACTCCACCCATACCTTCATTGCGTGTTCCAGCAGGAAAGGGATCTATCTGTGAATGTGTATCGTTGGTATGTAGAACCGTAATAGTGACAGTGTTGGCAGCCGCATTAATTGTCGGTAGCAAGGGACTGGCAGCAACACCGAGCGCGCTCATCAGCAAAGCCTTGACAAATTCTCTGCGCCCCCTCTCGTCCATAAATTCTCCCTTCATTCCACTGTCACCCAAACGGTTGCAGGTGGCTGCAATGGCCGACCGGCTTCCTGTTGGGCGCGAATGTAATTGATAATGGCATCACGTAGTAGCACACCAGTGGAGAGGAAGTTCTTTCCTCTTGCCAGTACCGGTTCTTCTCGCTGATAGAGATAATCGATCGTAGCAATGGTATAGGTGGCACGTGGATCTATGGGTTGCTCATTGATTTTGGCGCTGATCAGTTTTCCTTCACGATAGACTAATTGCGGACCAATCACAGCATTGCCATAACCGACAATATTGCCAGCCATTGCTTGGAAAAGTTCTTGTAGATCTGCGCCAGTTAATTCAAAGATCGCAACATTATTATCAAAGGGCATCAACTGATAGATTGTGCCTATGGTAATCTGGCCAGCAGGAATTTCAGCACGTAGTCCGCCATTATTCATAAGGGCAATGTCAATTTTGCGCCCAGTCTTGTCTGCTGCTGTCTGTCTTATGATTTCAGCAACCAATCGTCCTAGTGCGCCTGCGGCAGGGCCTTCTTTGTTGATAATCTTAGCAGTATGGCCAATCACAGTATTGAGCTTATCTTTCAATTCTGCCGCATAGGGTACAATCATTGCTGCTACGCCTTTATCATCGGCAATCTTATTATCAATAGGTTCTTGACGAACACGTGTCTCATAACCGCGTGATGTTATAGGAGCAGGGGCGGCTTGCTGTGCTGATACAGCAATAGCAAAGACGAGCAGGAGAAAGAGAGCAGCCAGTGTATTCTGGAGCTGATGTAGAGACCTTGGTGATTCACTCATTGAATGACAACCTCAGACCATTTCAGAAGTCTCGTAATCAGTAGTAGACGTTATTCAAGCTTAACACGCAAGTCAAGGCAGGCTGGTAAGCCTGTTCCCTGAGTATGTACAAATCTGCTAGGTAGTGCAGCCGTCCACTTGCTCAATGTAGTACAATAGCATTCTATTTGGCTTATCTTGAACTTTCCCGGCGCATCTCTACGCGCCTTTTTATATTATATGAAAACTCGTTTTTCGCAGTGGCTGATCGTGCTTGTGTTAGCCTGTCTGACGCTAACGGATCCTTTCGCGGCTGCACAGGTCCAGCGACGTGCACCTACAGCCAACCCTAAAGCGCCAAAACTGGTATTATTGATAGTCATTGATCAATTCCGTGCTGATTACCTAACGCGGTTTAATCATCTATTTGGTGCGCGTGGCTTCAAACGCTTGCAGGCACGTAGCGCCTATTTTACCAATGCCAATTATCCTTATGCGAATACGCTTACGGCTGTTGGCCATACTACCATTGTTTCTGGCTCGATACCGGCCATTCATGGAGTAATTGGTAACTATTGGTATGATCGTGAAATAGATCGATTGCGTTCGGCTGTCTCTGATCGACAGGTGCAAGGAGTGGGTACACAGACAGCAGCCTCACCTGCACAATTGCTAAGCACGACTTTAGGCGACCAATTACGTCTCAGTAATAATTTCCAATCCAAGTCTATTGGTATCTCATTGAAGGACCGTTCTGCAGTAATTACGGCTGGCCGGCGTGGCTCGGCTGGTTATTGGCTTGACATAAACAATGGCAATATGGTGACGAGCAGCCATTTTCTGGAGAAATTACCTGATTGGGTGATACGCTTTAACGAGCAGAGACTTGCTGATCAATATTTCCAGCGACGCTGGGAGCGAAAACTACCAGAAATTGCTTACTCAATCTCAGATCGTGATGATGCCTCTTACGAAGATCCTTGGGATGGTAATACAGCAAGCTTTCCCCATCTTATCAATGGCAATCATGACACCATTAGCCCGGCCTATTATGAACAATTCAAAGGTACACCATTTGCCAATGACTTTCTTGCACAGTTTTCACTTACTGCTGTTGAACAGGAGCAATTAGGTCGAGATGAATATACAGATCTACTCGCGATTAGCTTCTCGGCACCTGATCTAGCAGGTCACAAATTTGGTCCTTACAGTCAGGAGATAGAGGATATTATTGTACGGCTGGACGAAACACTGGCACAGTTTTTAGATGCGCTAGATCGCCGCGTAGGGCTTGATAATATGCTTATCGCGCTTACTGCTGATCACGGCGTAGCGCCCATTCCTGGTTATGCCAAGATGCATAAAATGGGCGGGATGCGCATTATCGGCAGTGAACTGCGCGAACGTGTAGAAGCCGCACTGGATGCACGTTATGGTGAAGGCAATTACATCCTTGCACTTATCAATCATCAATTCTATCTAAATGAGAAGCTATTAACAGAGAAGGGAATTAACATTACACAGGCAGAAGAATTGGCGGGGCACGAAGCCCTTAAAACCGCTGGTATCGCGACCTACTTTACTCGCACACAACTGTTAGCAGGCCAGTTACCCAATACTGAAATTGCTCGACGGGTAATGACGGGCTTTCATGCCCAGCGTAGCGGCAATGTTTTTTTGCTAGTAGAACCTTTTGTATTGATTGCTGAGGATAAGGATGAATTGGCAGGCACAGCACATGGTACGCCTTACCACTATGATACACATGTGCCAATAATGATAAGTGGGCCTGGGATAAGGCCAGGAGTTTATCATGCTCCTTGTAGCCCGACCGATATTGCTCCTACACTGGCGACACTACTTAATATCGAACCACCTAGTGGCTCGGTCGGTCGGGTGTTAAGCGAAGCGCTACAATAGAATTTGTGCTCACAGAGATCACTAAGAATTAGCTTTTCTTAGCGATCTCTGTAGCTCGATCTATTAGGCAGCGGGCTGAAGTTGTGCCAAGCGTTCGCCAAATCCAGGAATGGCATTGGCGAGGACTTCCTCTATACGCTCGACGGGAATGAACTCTAGATCCTTCTTTACTTCCTCAGGCATTTTTACCAGATCCTTCTCATTTGCCTTAGGAATAATGACTCTACGTAAACCCGCGCGGCGTGCCGCCAATGCTTTCTCTTTTAATCCACCAATAGGTAGCACCAGACCAGAAAGAGTAATCTCTCCTGTCATCGCTGTATCCGAGCGCATAGGAAGCTGTAGATAGAGCGATGCTAATGATGTAGCCATTGTGATACCTGCAGAAGGACCATCTTTGGGTACCGCACCGGCTGGCACATGCAGGTGTACACCACCAGTTTTGAAGAGCTCCTTATCAAGAGCAAAGCGATTAGCATGCGACCATAGGTAGCTTAGTGCTGCACGCGCCGACTCTTTCATTACATCACCCAACTGGCCAGTGAGGGTAAGATCCTTGCCGCCTGGCAAAAGGGTCGCTTCGATATAGAGAACATCGCCACCTACTGGTGTCCAGGCCAAGCCTACGGCTACCCCAGGAGGTAGTTGTGAACGCATCTCTTCCAGAAAGAACTTGTGTGGCCCTAGTAGTATATTCAAGTTCTCAGGCCAGATCTTCATTCCACTAAGATCGCCAGTGGCAATCTGCACGGCTACTTTGCGAGCCAGTTGACCCAATGTACGTTCAAGCTGGCGTACTCCCGATTCACGTGTATAGCGGCTTATCACAGTACGTAATGTCTCTATTGGCAACTCGATCTGCTCGGACTGTAAGCCTGCCTCTTTGACCTGACGTGGAATCAGGTAGCGATGTGCGATCTCTATCTTCTCTTCCTCTGTGTAGCCACTCAATGTAATTACTTCCATACGATCAAGCAGTGGCGCCGGTATTGGCTCAAGTGAATTGGCAGTACAGATAAAGAAGACTTTAGATAGATCAAAAGGTAGATCCAGATAATGATCACGAAAACTGTTATTCTGTGCTGGATCGAGAATTTCAAGCAATGCCGCGGCTGGATCACCACGAAAGTCACGACCTAGCTTATCAACCTCATCAAGCATTAGCACAGGGTTCTTAACTCCTACTCGCCGCATTGCCTGAATAATACGTCCTGGCATAGAGCCTATATAGGTACGGCGATGACCACGTAGTTCTGCCTCATCATGCATACCGCCTAGACTCATACGTTCAAACTTACGTCCTAGCGCACGTGCAATTGACTGTCCTAGCGAAGTCTTACCGACTCCAGGGGGGCCAACAAAACAGAGAATGGGTGCCTTGGCGGTAGGATTGAGTTTCATTACAGCAAGATGCTCAATAATACGATCCTTGATATCCTCTAGACCATAGTGATCTTCTTCAAGGATCAGGCGTGCATGCTTAAGGTCTAGATTATCTTCCGTCTGCTGCTGCCAAGGTAGTTCTGTTACTACCTCAAGATAGGTGCGTATCACTTGATAATCAGGCGCTGCGGCGGGCAGCCGTTCTAGTCGGTTTAACTCGCGAGTAACATCCTTAAGCACGGCTTCAGGCAGATTGGCCTCCATTATCTTCTGACGCAACATCTCGATCTCGGCCTTCTCAGGCTCTTCTTCACCCAACTCCTTCTGTATCTGTTTAAGCTGTTGGCGCAATATATATTCACGTTGCGCTTTATTGATCTCGGCCTGTGTCTCACCTTGGATCTTCTGACGTAATTCTAGTACTTCTATTTCATGTGAGAGGTACTGATAGCATAGACGTAGTAGCTCTAGTCGACTATTTGCCTCTAGTATCTTCTGTTCTTTCTCTAGATCCAAATGGAACATTGTTGCTAATAAGTAGGCAAACTTCACCGGATCTTCAGTGGAGATGATCATTGAGGCGAGTTCCTCAGGTACGTTCTGAACTAATGAGAATGCTTTTGCCACCAGATCATTGATAGTGCGATGTAGTGCTTCTGCCTCGGCTGAACTATCGTTGAGCTGACCAAGTGTACGTGCGCTAGCAAGTAGATAGTTCTCTGGGGTATGTCTTACATCAAGTAGCTCGACACGCTCTAAACCCTGTACGATCAACTGTACATTTGTTTCATTGAGACGTACAGAACGCTTTACTACAGCTAATGTGCCAATATTGAATAGATCTTCCATCTGTGGTTCTTCTACGGCAGCATTACGCTGGGTAACAACTATTACTAACTTCTCTTCTGTGCTGGCTGCCGCTTCTGCAGCCGCCAGTGAACGTGGCCGCCCAACTGAGAGCGGTAATACCATGTGTGGGAAGACCACGGTGTTCTTGAGTGGGATCACTGGGAATTTGGCGCTATTGATTTGCAGATTCATCTCTTGCCTCTCTTACTGCTGTCTTATTCTAATAAGATTCCAGCTGATTTCCTTCCGTTCGCATGCCCTCGGCCGCATGTTCACATTAAATTGTTGGTAAATACTTGAGTGATGTTATATCAATTTCATTGCTTGTGTTCAATATAATTTTCCTGAAATCGCCTTGATAAGTCGAGCGG
>JBFLVQ010000509.1:0-6935 GCA_040758525.1 Acidobacteriota bacterium | reverse complement strand
GGGATAGACTGTTTTAATGGCATTTCTCTGTTCGTGTGTGCCTCCAACAATTACCACCTTGTCTGTTCGGTTAGGAAAGAGGGATCTTTGCTCTGTTAGAGAGATACTATTCCATACTGGTGTTAGCGTCTTTAGGCCAACCTGTGACTCTTTACTAGGCTCGTTGTTTACCCTACTTTGTGCTGCCGCTGCAATCTCTCCTACTAATACTCTAATAGAAAATCCTTTTATGCTCACACAGACTGTTCCAGAATCATTACATAAATAGATGTCGTATTTCTCTACTCTATCTTCAGCTACACTGCCCTCAATTGGTCGTATCCATACCCACATCGAACTATTGCATCTTTCAAAGATGGTTAACTCATCCAGTGCAAAAGGAAGTGATAGACTCAAAGATTCTACTCTATCATTTGCTTCCATTGCTAACCCTATCGATGCTTGCAAGGCAGAATCAAGCAATGCAGGGTGTAGAACATACTGATCCTCTGTATCCATCACTGTGGCTGGTAAAGTTATCTTTGCTAATACCTGCTGCTTACCTACATAAACAACTTCCAGTCCCTGATGCCCATAACCATACTCTATCCCCATTGTCTTAAATGTTTGATAACATTGCTCGGCAGACAATCTCCTCTCATTAATCTGTGACTGCAAGCCTAATAGATCCACTGTAGGCACATTTTCACAACTATCAAAAACTGCCATTCCTTGACTATGAATGATTGGTTCTGTTGTGTTATTGTGTGTGTAAATCTGATAATGAATCTGGCCATTCTCTTGTGCTTCTAGTCGTATATGAACCTGTTCTCCTTCTCCATTAACAACAATCGGTCGTATCCAGACAACATTTTTTAACTTAACTATGCTCGATGTTCCTGCACATTGGTATTCTTCCAAGCACCCTGTCGCTTCTTGTACAGCCGCTCGTGCCATCTCTAAATAAGCAACAGCTGGCAGGATCTTTTCTCCTTGCACCTGATGATCTGCTAAGAAAAACTCTTGTCCACTAAATATCGAACTAAAACGTTGTGCTGATAGGTCTGAGGTATTTCGATGCAAGAGTGGATGTAGCATCGCTTCTCTTGTAGAAGTAGTTGGAATACTTATGGAAATTTTCTTGTCGTTTTCTGGTAACCAGTAATGTTCTCGTGCAAATGGATAGGTCGGTAAACTTATTCTGCTAGGTCTGTTTTCACCATATAACTTGTTCCAGTCCAATGATAGTCCTTTGACCCAAAGCTCTAAAAGTTTGGAATATTTTTTTCGTTGTATCCATTTTTCAATTGCTTCCTGTAAATCCTCATCTGCAGCAAACAAGGATAAAACTTCTTTGTTACTCTTAGCCTGACCTCGATAGAAACCTTCTATCTGCTTTTGACCACTTAGAAAACTTTGCAGCTTATCTAAGAGTTCCTGAATGGATGTGACTAGTAAACCCAAGCGTTCTCCCATAGCTTCGCGCCCAATCTGAAGCGTATAAGCCATATCTATTAAGTTTATTGTTTTTCCTAGAGCTACAGAATTTTCTCTCTGGATAAATTCTACCAACTTGCCAGCATACTCTTTCAATCGCTCTTCATTTTTTCCAGAGAGTAGAATCAGATAAGGCTCTAACTTCTCCATATTGATCTGTTCTTTCTCTACCTTTTCTAAATACTCTTCTAGAATAATATGAGCATTGCTTCCTCCTACTCCAAAACTGCTTACACCGGCTCGTCTAGGTATAGGGTCACCATTCTCATCCAATATTGGCTTCCACTCTTGAGTCTCTTTAACTAAATAAAATTGGCTTCCTGCTAATTGCAGATAAGGGTTTTGCTCTTGTAAATGAACATTCCCGGGAATCTTTTTATATCTCATCATCAGTAGAATTTTTATTATTCCAGAGATTCCTGCTGCAGCTTCCAAATGTCCAATATTGGTTTTAACAGAGCCTAAACCACAATGAGGGTTTGCCGGCATTGTGACACCTTGTCTTCTATATAGCTCTGCAAAAGCACCTTTAAGACCATTTACCTCGATAGGATCTCCCAGTTGTGTTCCTGTTCCATGGGTTTCTATATAGCTAACTGTGCTTACATCAACTCCCGCCTTAGTGTAGGCAGAAACAAGTAGATTTTCTTGTGCAACAGGATTTGGAGCTGTTGGCGAACTAGATCTACCACTATGATTTTCTGCACTACCAAGAATCAATCCATATATATGATCTGCATCTTCAATTGCTTGAACTAATGGTTTTAAGAAAATGGCACCAACACCTTCTCCTCTTCCATAGCCATCGGCTCGTTTATCAAATGTCTTGCAGCGTCCATCTTCGCTCAACATCCCTGCCTGACTCGCAGCAATAGTGATGCCTGGGTTTGCTATAACATTTACTCCGCCAACCAAGGCAGTTTCACAACTCCCCGATCGAATACTCTCTATCGCTCGATGAACAGCTACTAGAGAACTGGAACAAGCAGTGTCTATTGCTTCACTAGGTCCATGAAGATTAAGCAAGTAAGAGATACGATTAGCTATCATGAAATGAGATAGTCCTAATTGAAGACCATCCTCTATATTTGCTTGTTGCCATAGATCTTTATAATCGGCTGTTGTGACTCCTACAAACACGCCTGTCTTTCTTCCAGATAAAGCGCTTGCTCGATAACCTGCATCTTCTATTGTTGCCCAGATGGTTTCTAAAAGCAGACGAAATTGAGGATCCATTGATTCTGCTTCCCTAGGAGAAATACCAAAAAACATAGAATCGAATCGATCCACATCGGCTATGAACCCTCCATATTTGACTTTTGTTTTACCACTCTCTTTATTGGGATCGCCATAAATTTTTCGCCAATCCCAACGATCTGCTGGTATTTCGGTAATAAGATCTTGATTGGATTCTAAATGCTTCCAAAAATCTTCTAAACTTGTGGAACCTGGAAACCTGCCATTGATTCCAATAATTGCGATTGGTTCAAGACTATCGTATGGTAAGTGAGCCTGAATCTTTTTAGAACTGACAAAGCGTCTATGCTTGATACGCCTTTTGTCGGTTTTATTTTCTATCTTTTCAGCTTTGATTGCTAAATCTTCGAATACTGCAACCTGGTTGGGAGAATGAAGATATTTTTTCAACAATATCTCTTGATAATTTTCTACCAAATAGTTTCCCAGTGATAACAAATCAAGATGTTCAAAAAATATTGTAGGCATCAACTCCAGCTCATAAATTTGATTCAAACGATTGGCGAATTCAGTGAAGCTAATGGAGTCAAAACCATAGTTTTGTAGCTCTGTTTTTAAGTCAATACTTTCGTAGTTTATCTTCTGTATATGGGAAACTGACTGAATAAGTTCTTCATGAATCGCTCGGATAAGAAAATCTTTCTGTTTGTTATTAGCAGATACGATAGTCACTTTTTGCTCTCTTTGTCGAGCTTCGATAATTGGATATGATTCCAACTGTAAGAGCTTAGTACAAATTTTTTTAGCATCTCCGGGCGCGACTAAAACTTGACCATAACTACTGCAAAGAGCCTGGTCAAAGATGTACAGTCCATTTTCAGTGTCCATAGAAGCCAAGCCAGTGCTTTGTTCCATTAGGATCTCATTATGACGATCCATCTTCATTCTTCCTTCTCTCCATAAAGGCCAGTTTAGAGAGACTGTTTTTCCAAAACATTTTCCTTGTTTAACCTGTTGGTTCCGGTATGCAGCAAACGTATCTAAAAAGGAGTTTGCTCCTGCATAATCTGCCTGACCTGGTTTACCTAATGCAGAAATAGAAGAAAATAGAACCATAAAATCTAATGGAATATTTCGAGTAGCCTCCTCAATCGCCAGAATACCTGTTACCTTAGGCATTAGAACACGCCGTACTTCTTCTACTGATTTTGTGATAATATAGGAGTCGTGTAATACTCCTGCAGTATGGAGAATACCATTTAACTTTCCATATTTTTTTAAGATAGTTTGAACCAGAGTTTGAACCTCTTTTTTATTACCGATATCACTTTGCAGATAATCAACCTCGGCACCTTCTTGTTGTAATTCTGCAAGAATTTTTCTTCTCGTTATATCTAGCGGAGCTCGACCAGTAAGGATAAGCTTTACTCCTTTTATGATTCCAAGATATCGGGCAAATATCTGGCCTAAACCACCAGCACCACCTGTAATCCAAACAACATCACCTTTCTGCAACTTCAAGTTTGATTTATCACTGGGAGATAAGTTGATCTGTTTCCATCTCTTTACTTCTCTGGCTCCAGATCTGGTAAAACGAACTTCCATATCTTCATTAATATTTCTGATTTCTGCTTGTAAAAAAGGAAGAAGGGTTTGAATATCTTCTATTTCACTGGTAGCGTAGTAAAGAATCTTACCAAAGACTTGAGCATTCTCTAACCTAGCTGTTTTTAACAAACCAACCAAAGCACCATGAAGGTAGTTTTCTTCCTTTTCTGAAATAAGAATGAAAAATGGTTGTATGCTCTTAGGCTGTGCTTTTATACAAGTCTGGATTCGCTTAAAAACTTGTAGAAAATTTTCTTGTATGCCTTGAGTCAAATCTAAACCTAAAGATGATAAAGTTTCAATCGTAGCTCCAGACCATTGTCGGCTTAATGCTTCTTGTAGTTTTGGATTATTCTCTGCCAGAATAAAAATAGGATTAGCTATTGGTAAGCTCTTGCTATTTTCAGATAAAGCGCGTATTTGCCATTCTTGTGTTGCATATACAATAGTCTGTTTGTCTGTTCGCTGAGAAGCAATGGTAGTAAATCCCTTAAAAGAGACAGCTATTTCTCCTTGAATATCAGTAATGTCAATATCATATTTTTTTACATTTGACCGAGTCTCTAATTCTGAACTCAATCTTATATAAGCATACCCAAACTTTGGTAGTCTTCCATAGATCCATAGCTCTTGAAGAGTAAAAGGTAGCCGACCTATGGTCTCTTGACTCTGAAAAATTGACCAAAACTCTACACCACCTAATGCACCGCTTATTATACTAGGATGTAAGGTGTAAGCTTCACTACCTGAGTCAACACAAGTAGGCATTTTCAATGTTAGTAAGGCCTCTTGATCGTTGTACTGTAAAGCTTCTATTACTTGAAAGCTCTTACCAATATAGGAACTATTCAACGTCTCTTGCATCCATAGCAAAATCTCCTTAGCATCTTTATAGGCTTTGCATCGTGATTGAATAGTTTGAATAGGAAGAGAGCCAGGGCAGGTTTTCTCTTGAGTTGATCTTAATATCAATTTTCCTTGAAAA
Organism: Acidobacteriota bacterium; assembly: GCA_040758525.1. GTDB lineage: Bacteria > Acidobacteriota > Blastocatellia > Chloracidobacteriales > JADJPF01 > JBFLVQ01. The sequence continues at coordinate 1,669 of JBFLVQ010000509.1, read as the reverse complement.
TGAACGGTAGCATCACCCTCTTTTTGCATTCCAGATAAGATATTAGCTTGATAAATATGATCACTTTGAGGAACTAAATGAATCGACACATTTGCTGCTTTGTCATACACTCGGATTGGCTGTGCCCAAATGATATCTTTTAATGCAAGAACCTCTTTTTGACTGGCGAAACTTACTGCTGCCAGAGTCATCTCTAAATGGGCTGCCCCCGGCAAAACTTTTACTCCTTCGATCACATGATCTGCCAGGAAAAATTCTCTGCCTTTGAATGTACTAGTAAATTGTAAACTTGTTAAAGTCGAACAATTTTTATGAACTAACGGATGAAGTACATCAATTCTCTGATTTGGTAAAGCATGTTCCATTGGCACGATTCTCTTTTCTACCACCCGGGCAGAACAGCCTGTCATTTTCACACAGACTGTTCCAGAATCATTACATAAATAGATGTCGTATTTCTCTACTCTATCTTCAGCTACACTGCCCTCAATTGGCTGTATCCATACCCACATCGAACTATTGCATCTTTCAAAGATGGTTAACTCATCCAGTGCAAAAGGAAGTGATAGGTTCAAAGACTCTACTCCTTCATTTGCTTCCATTGCTAACCCTATCGATGCTTGCAAGGCAGAATCGAGCAGTGCAGGATGTAGAACATACTGACCCGCTGTATCCATCACTGTGGCTGGTAAAGTTATCTTTGCTAATACCTGCTGCTTACCTACATAAACAACTTCCAGTCCCTGATGCCCATAACCATACTCTATCCCCATTGTCTTAAATGTTTGATAACATTGCTCGGCAGACAATCTCCTCTCATTAATCTGTGACTGCAAGCCTAATAGATCCACTGTAGGCACATTTTCACAACTATCAAAAACTGCCATTCCTTGACTATGAATGATTGGTTCTGTTGTGTTATTGTGTGTGTAAATCTGATAATGAATCTGGCCATTCTCTTGTGCTTCTAGTCGTATATGAACCTGTTCTCCTTCTCCATTAACAACAATCGGTCGTATCCAGACAACATTTTTTAACTTAACTATGCTCGATGTTCCTGCACATTGGTATTCTTCTAAGCACCCTGCTGCTTCTTGTACAGCCGCTCGTGCCATCTCCAAATAAGCAACGGCTGGCAGGATCTTTTCTCCTTGCACCTGATGATCTGCTAAGAAAAACTCTTGTCCACTAAATATCGAGCTAAAACGTTGTGCTGATAGGTCTGAGGTATTTCGATGCAAGAGTGGATGTAGCATCGCTTCTCTTGTAGAAGTAGTTGGAATACTTATGGAAATTTTCTTGTTATTCTCTGGTAACCAGTAATGTTTTCGTGCAAATGGATAGGTTGGCAAACTTATTTTACTAGGTTTGATCTCACTATATAACTTGTTCCAGTCCAATGGTACTCCTTTAATCCAAAGCTCTAAAAGTTGGGTAACCTTTCGCTTATTCATCCAAACATCTATCAGTTTGAGCATATCTTCATCGCTAGCTAAAATAGCTAACGCTTCTTTATTACTCTTAATCCGACCTCGATAGATCTTTTCTATATTCTCTTTACCTTCCAGAATACCTGCTAGCTGATCTTCTAATTCTTCAATGGACGTCACGATCAACCCTAATCTCTCTTCCATTGCTTCACGACCTACCTGTAATGTATAAGCAATAT
>JBFLVQ010000508.1:0-6941 GCA_040758525.1 Acidobacteriota bacterium | reverse complement strand
AGCAAAACCGGCATAATAAAAACATTAAGAATAACAGATCCAGACAAACCCGATAATCTATTGTTATTTGTTGGTGGAATAGGATTCGATGCCGCCGGTAATCTGCTCTTTTCATCTGCCTATAGCCTACGACGAACAGATCCTCGCACAGGTGGCAGTGCCACCTACATCGCCGGCAATAATTTACGTAATTTTCGTGGAGAAGGCCGGCCAGCCACCAAGACCTATATCTTCTCACCAGACAAACTAGTTAGCGATAGCGATGGTAATATTTTTATTAACGATTTTTCCAATGGCCTGATACGTAAGTTGGATGCTCGTACAGGCAATGTCCAAATTGTAGCAGGAAATGGAATACCAGCAGCTCTCCCTCCTGATGGAAAGGCTACTGAACCGACTACTGCTACTGATGTAACCATTTCTCGTCTATTTGCTCTTGATAAGGATAACAATCTGTTTGTTTCTACTGTTACTCGTATATTACGTATTGATGCTAAGACCGGTAGCATTACTACTGTAGCTGGTAATGGAGAACTAGGGTCGGTAAATGGTGATGGCGGCCCAGCATTAGAAGCACGTTTAGGACCAGTCTCTGCTCTTGCTACTGATACTAAGGGCAATCTATTTATGACTGTGGCTCCTGATCTAGACACACGACGATATAATGTACGCCGTGTTGATGCTCAAACTGGCATTATTACTACAGTAGCGGGAAATGGGAAAGCAGGCACAAGGGGCGATGGAGGTCCTGCCATTGATGCTGGATTCGACATGCTTAACGGTATGGTAATAGATAAGAATGACAATCTATTTCTAGTCGATTTAGACCGTATCAGGCGTGTGGATAGTACCACTAGCATCATTACTACCGTGGCTGGTAATGGGAAGAATAGATATCGATTTAAGGGTGAAGGCAAAAAGGCTAAAAAGGCTAGTATTGGATTTGTAAGCGCTTTAGCAATAGACTCGCTAGGAAATATATTTATTGGTGCTCGTGAAACAATAATCGCTGATCAGCCTTTTAGAATTTGCATCTGGCGTGTTGATGCTAAAACCGGCATTATCACTAAGTTTGTAGAAACTAAGCAAAATCCCTCCAATGGTAATTCACTAGACAATCCCCGTGGTGATGGAGGACCGCTAGCCAAGGCCAGTTTATTTGATATAACTGCACTAGGGTTTGATAAGAACGGCAATCTCTTAATTGCTGACTCTGAATCTATACGACTAGTGAAATTACCTTCTACAAGTGGGTTAAATCAGTAACACCAATTATCTAGGAGATAATGATATGCAATACCTTAATATGGAGAAGATCTGTCTACTGGTATTACTGCTGGTCATAGTAGTCGCTACAACATCTATAAACAGGCTACACCCATTGTCAGTGAACGCTACTACATCGATCGATAAAAGCAGTGATATAGAGATGTTTTCAGCGCATGATGCAACGGGCTTTTTCCTTTATCAGAGTGATACTGGATTAGGGTGTCTAGAAGCAACTGAGCAGGAATTAGCGACAATGGTAGCAACTCAGAACTTGGCTGAGACTTATCTCAAACAAGATCTACATCAGATTAATCATCTAGAAGCAACCACGGAGAATGGAGTCAAGATTATCCTGCGTGGCACACAACAGCTTGAGAATTTCCCACAGGCCAAAGCTGCCTTCTTAAAAGCTGCTGCTACTTGGGAAGCTCTGATAGATGATCCTGTCACCCTTACTATGGATGTCGATTTTGGCCCTACCCTATTTGGGGTTGGTCGGTTTCCAACCAATGTAATTGGTGCCACAATTGCACGCAGCCTAGTATATGACTATGCAACTGTGCGCGCCGGTCTGCTGGCTAACGCCTCTAACGAACAAGAAACCTCATTATACAATCTATTGCCAGATACAGAAGTACCAACCGATATTAAAGGTAGAAGTACTACAGAAATTCCTGTGATAACAGCGACATCAGCAATCTATCGTACGATTGGTATATTTAACTCAACGAGCGAGCTTGCTGATGCTACGATTGGATTCAACTCCAATTTTAGCTTCGATCTAGATCCAATTGACGGAATTAATAGTGATAGTATCGATTTTGATGCTGTAGCAGTACACGAGATCGGTCATGCACTCGGTTTCACTTCCAGAACCGGTCTGCGGGATGCCTTGCCCACTCAACCTCTATCGCTTACTACCTGGGATCTATTCCGATTTCGTCCTGATGTTACGCTAGCTACCTTCACCCAACAACCTCGTGTCTTATCGACAGGAGGTAAACCAGTCTTCTTTGCTGGTGGTCCTCGCTTACAACTATCGACTGGCTCTACTTTGCGAGGTGGCGATGGCCGTCAAACCAGTCACTGGAAAGATGACCTGCTTATGCCAGAAAAACAGCGACAGAAGATCGGTATAATGGACCCTACAATAGCACGTGGAGAAAGAAACACTATCACTGAGAATGATCTGATGGCACTGGATGCGTTTGGATATCGTCTCAAGAGACCAGATTTTTCTCTCTCTCTTGAATCAGCAATGGTCAGTGTTAAGCGTGGTGAGAAGGGTAAATTTACGGTAAAGATCGACCGAAATAGTGGTTTCACAGGTAATGTAGTTGTCAGTGCGCCTGATACTAAAGCTGACAAGATCAAACTTTCACCAGCTAAACAATCAACTACCGATAACAGCGTGAGCTTTGATTTTGCTATTAAAAAGAGTGCTGTTATTGGTTCACAACAACTGATCTTTAGTGGTCGTGATGACGTAGGCCGATTGACCACAATTACTCTTACACTAACTATTCAGTAACAATTTTGCTAGCTAAACAGCGAAGTGTGGAGTTAAACAATAAACCAACGATTGTTTAACCTCTACTAAAACTCTGACATGTGCGCTGTCAAAGGGCGAAGCCTGCCTACGCTCTCAACTCAAGCTTCGCTCTTTTTCTGTGTAATCCAACTTTCTTACCTTATAGGAGGATAATATGAGTAACAAACCTCGTTACTTTTATATGCTATTGCTACGCTTGATACCGGTTATCATCGTTAATCTATCAGTAGGACTAGCGCCTAGCAGTTCTTCTCAAGCTCAAGTAGCAGGACAATTAAATACTCAGGCGGTTCGTACTATAGACTTTCCCCGTGGGTTTCTACCAAACTCTAGTGATAATATTGTTATGGATAATGATGCGCATTTCGCGATGATCACTTCTACAGAAACCAACACTGTGTTCACTTTTGACACCAAAACCGGCAAAAAATTAGGAGAAGTGGGAGTAATTGGTCCAAGTAATCTGGTCTTACAACGTAACAGAGCTGCAACAGTAAGCCTTTTTCCTAAAGATGATTTCGTCACACTATCGCTTATAGATGTCAGTGACCCTAATAATCCTCGACTCATCATCAATACTAAAGGTACAGCAGAACAGCGACTTTTCCTATCAAGCGAGACTACTCCATTAGCCTTTAGCAAAGATGGTCGCTGGCTCTTTACCCAATTAGCAGATTTCGAACTTGGTACATTTGTATTGACAGCTCTTGATAGCGAGACTGGCAATCCGGTTGGTGAAATGGTGTTAGATGATATTTTTGCCGCACAGATTGTGGTACAAGAGCGTAATGGTCGCCGTCTACTCACACTCGCAGATCCATCAGGAAGTATAGGCATTATCGATGCTACTGATCCAAATGCCATGCGTTGGCAAGGCTCAATACCTTTACCAGGAAGGTTCTTTTCTGATGGACCGCCGATTGTACTTAGCGAAACCGATGATATCGGTGCGATAGTTCTACCCAATTTGAGTGATGGTGATAAAGAGTCTACTAGAGAGAATGAAGGTGGATCGCTAGTGATATTCGATATCAAAGAGACAAAATTACTTGCCCAATCGCCAATTCCCGATGATTCTCAGTTTGGTAGTGAGCCTGCATTCCTGATGCGAGCTGGTAACAGTTTTATTGTTAGGCAGTCCTTCGCCAATACCTTTATCAATAAAATTCTCGTCTATGAACTTAACACGATCATCTCCCAACCACCTAGACTACGTACCCAGTTTTCGTTACCAGAAACTGGGCGTATTGCACTAGCAATTAGTCCAGATGGAAAGACTGGATTTGTACTAGGTTTTGCTGGTAAACAACTATCTGCTTTCGATCTAGAAAGCGGTGCCGTAATTGGCATTTATAAAACAGACAGCCAACCATCATCTCTTGTTGCTAGTGATCCGGTACTATTCACCTCTGGTGAAACACCGATATTTGCTGCCAACAAGACTGCCACAGAGTTTATGATTCTCGATATCATTAACCGTGAAATTCAGCTTGTCAGTGCTCCTAGACCAGGTTCGTTTAGTTTACACGGTAAATTCACCACTTCTAATGGTGTCTCTTTCAGCTTGAACCAGAAAGTTATTCTCAGTAAAGACAACACACGCGCCTACATTGCTTCTAGGCTAACAGATGAAGTAATGGAGATCTCACTTACCACTGGTGTAGTACTAAATCGTATCAAGACTAGCCGCTTTCCTGCTAATGTCTTCTACTATGAAGCAGATGGTATACGCCGTCTGGCCGTAACCACATTAGGTAGCAATAGTATTTTCTCTGAAAATCAAGAGCCTAAACTAGATCTCTTTATTTCTATCAATGGTGGGGGATGGTTACGTACTGCTACAGTGGGGCCATTTCCTGTTTTTAGCTTTGCCTTGCTACGTTTAGGCGACTCAGAGGTCTTCTTTAGCAAAGATGGTAAAACCGCTTTTATAGGAGATCCAATTAATAGTGTTTATGCTTTCGACACAGATAGCGGAGAGAGACTTGATATGCTTTCAACCTACTCCGATCTCCCTTTTAGCGGTCGAACTATACTTTTTGAAGACAGCAATGGCAAAAGACTCATTGCCATTAGCACCTTCTCGCTAAGCTTCTTTAACATCTCTCTTACGATAATTGATGCAACTGATCCGCGCGATATGAGGGTTGTTTCAGTAACCGATCTCTCCAGTCTGGTAAGCCTATTTCTAGACTTTAACTTTTATGTTTTTAGTCCAGATGGTAGCAAGATATATTATAGCGATTCCTTACTAGGAAGGCTTATTACCATTGATGTGCAAAGTGGTCAGATTTTGTCACAAATCGATGTTAGAGGAATTGGCCCACTAGTACCATTTATACAAAATCGCAAAGTAGAATATGTCAGTGCTGGCCCTGTCAATAATCCTAGCAGGATCCTCTTATTGGAAGAAGATCCAGATACTGGATTGCGTGTGCGTACCAGTATCAACATATCCAGAATTCACGCATTTCCAATTATCTCAGCAGATGGCAAACGCGGCTTTGTACCCACTTTAAGACCTGGATCATTACTCGCTTTCAGTACTGAGAGCGGTAAAATATTGGGTGATATAATGCTGGCAGGGTTTCCCGGCCAGATAACATTACTACCCAACAATAAAGCCATTGTCCCTGAGGTGCTCAATGGCACTAACCGTATCTTCATAGTTGACCTTGATAACCCTACTGCTCTTACGTCCCACACTAATACTACAACAGAACCAACTCTAGAACTGCCTGCATCTATACGTGAGAAGATAGAGCAGTGGAATACCAGAAAAAAGAGTGTTAGAAGTGATCTCTTTTTGAATCGATAAATAGATTATTAAAAGCAGCAAGAGCACGAAAATAGTAAGTTTCGTGCTCTTGCTATTTTACAGCGTGGTCGAGAGATTTCATCGTTATTGTTGGTCTTTCAGAGTCTGCTTATTCAGTTTCTCTTTTTTTTCTAGCAGGCTGTAAGTAATTTTTGCTGCCAGATCGGTAAGCTCTTTATCACTAGTGAGTCTTTCCTTGAAGAGGATTTTACCACTTCGGTTGACAAGTTCTACTTCAGCAATCAATTTACCATTGCTCTCTTTCAAAGAGCCTTGTAGTACAGCATCAGCCAAATCTCTTTTTGTTAAAATATCTATTTTACCTTGGGTAAACTCCTTCTTTAGTAAGTTATTGAGTTCTTCATGTAGTGGACTATCACCAAATGGATCTATATAGATTCGCTCTATGCTAGCAAGCTCTATCTCACTCTGCTTAGATGGTGACAAGGTTCGTATGTCAATCTCTCTACCATTCTGGGTTTTTGTACTTATTCCCTTCTGTTCATGACCTGATTTAGCTGTTGCTATTTTAGCAGCAACAGTAGTCTCATTAGATTGCGGCACAGATTGCGGCATAGATTGCGGCAAGGAGTTAGTCTTTTGCTTATTGACTACCTGATTTTGATCTATTTTTCTCACCTGTGTAGCTAACTCTGGCTCTTTACCCGACCAGTTAAAGTATACCCATAGAGTGAGACAAACTATCACAGTAGCAGTAATAAAACTTGTCGCAACCCGAAAAGATAAGAATCTCGGCTGGGTTAGTATTGTCCATATACTTGATCTATTATCTTGGAAAACTCTACTCTCTTGATAACAGATATCGATGATAAAGTTTTTATTACTGATATTGAGTTTCGAAAGTCCTATCTTAAATGTAACCTGTTGCCCGCTTTCCAAAGTTGTACGATATATTTTGCGCCATCCTAACAGACGTTCTAGCCAGGAGAATCCAATATCTTCTGAATTTAATAGCATCGCTGCGAGTAAAGAGAGTTTACCATTGGTGTGTGACACTACTTTGATCAGCCTTGAATCTTCATTAAGGCTAAGTCGAATAGTATTAGTCTGTTTGGTATTAAACTCTGCTTTTCTCTCGTCATCTACAAAAACCAGTATTTCTTTAATTGGCTCTTGCATAATGTGGGCCGATAAACCATTAACTGCCTGTTCGATCTCTTTTGCCTTGTTTATCATACCTCTTAGCTCCTTCTCTCCCTTTGGATCTACCCTAGGCTTGTGCTGATCCGATTGGATCTTTGGAATATCGAAATATGGGATTGCCAATTTCGGAGGCTGTGA
>JBFLVQ010000507.1:0-6949 GCA_040758525.1 Acidobacteriota bacterium | reverse complement strand
ATTGGAGATTTTTATTTTTCCTCTCCTGTGATCGATTAGCTAAAGACTATCTCTTCATTAAATCTAGCACCGCAGAAGTCATAGCTTTAACACCTGTCCGGATGGTTGGTTCTGGTAATGGTGCAAATAGACTAGAATGGAGTGAAGGAAGTGAGCTACCATTCTTACGGCTCTGCTCGATCTTTTCCGGGTCAACTGCTCCTAACCAGAAGATACAGCCGGGTATTTGATTACCGGCCAGACTAAAGCGCCCAAAATCTTCTCCACCCATTACTGGATCGGTTTTGACAACATTATCTGGTCCAAGACTCTTTTGCCACACTTTAACCAATCTTTGGGTCAACTCAGGGTTATTGTAAGTCGCTGGAGTAAATTCGCTCTCAACAACTCGCACAACCGGTGCCAACTCATTGGGAATACCTGCAGCTAGCGCAACACCTTTGGCAATGCGCTCAATAGCAGCTAGAACATGTTGGCGCACTTCTTCTCGATAGGTTCTTACGGTAAGCTGGAGTTTTACTTCATCCGATATAATATTGTGCTTTGTACCACCGTGTATTGAACCTACTGTAACGACGGCAGGATCGAGTGGAGAGTTTTCCCGACTTACAATAGTCTGTAATGCCAGTACTACTTGCGAGGCCACCACAATAGGATCCTTAGTTGTACTAGGGTATGCACCATGTCCACCTATACCACGAATAGTGATATCAACAGAATTGACATTGGCTAATGCATATCCCTCACAATAACCGATCTTTCCTGCTGCTAGAGAGGCGGAATCATGCAATGCTAGGACATAATCTGGTTTGGGAAAGCGCGTATATAAATTATCGTTAAGCATGGCCTTGGCACCCGTGCCGCGCTCTTCAGCAGGCTGCCCTACTACTACTAATGTGCCATGCCATTGATCTTTAAGCTGTGTCAACATCTTTGCCGTGCCAAGCAAAGATGTCATATGAATATCATGACCACAAGCATGCATTACCCCCACATCTTCGCCATTCTCATTCTTTGTTCTGGCTTTGCTTGCATATGGTAACCCTGTCTTTTCTTCTACTGGTAGTCCATCCAAATCGGTTCTGATTAAGACGGTGGGCCCATCTCCATTCTTTAGTATTGCTATCACACCATAACTTGTTAGATCTGGTCGATCATATTTACCTATTTTCTCAGTTACTGTATATCCCATAGCGCGTAGTTCATTGGCTAAGAGAGCAGCAGTTTTTTCTTCCTTATGGGATAGTTCTGGAGTTGCGTGGAGATTTTTATAAGTACTAACAAGTGTGCTGATATTCTGTTCAATCAATTGATCCAAAGATTGTTGAGCCTGAACATCTGTTGTTATGAGAACACCACAGAGTAGGCTAAGAAAGAGGATCTTGTAGCTCATAGCGTGCTCCTAAAATAAGTTGATTAACTGCTGAAATTGATAGCTTGATAAGCAGATTATCACCTTGCAGTAATAAGCGGTCAAGTAGAGTAATACTATTTTGCTTATTAGGATTGTCTATAACAAAGTACGCACCAAGTTGGCCGAATGGTCTGCACAACCGTAGGATTTCTCATAGATATTCGGCAAAGATATCTGCAAACACCAAGAAACTTTTTTTATTAATGTGCGTCTACATTTGCGGCTAAGGTTGAAGTCGCTGTGATTATATAATCGCTGCGAATTGTAACTAGCTAAAATATAAAACCCCTAGGATACGGGAGGAGACCCGTGAGTCACGCTGAAAAATCCATTAACCCTACTATAATCATTATGTTACCGACCTATTCAAATATTCTAAAATCTATCCAATCAATTTCTGCTGCCGCTCTGTTAACCGCACAATTAAACCAAGTCGGCGAAATCCCTCCCGTTAAACAACTGCTAAAAGAGAGGGATTATATCCTCTAGCATCGCCAATCTGTTCCCTAACAGTACTGATAATTTAATGGGACAGCCTGATAGATCATAGCCAGCGTTCCAATTAAAGAACTGGCACTTTTGCCTGTTGCAATGATTTACGATTTTGGCCAATGACTTTGAGCCTAAAGTGAACATTTTACATGTTATCGTCATTGCTTGATGAGGCTGCTTTTCCATTAAATTCTCATATGTACTCTTCCAATAAACCATATGTAAACCGTGACCTATCTTTCTGTAATCGATAAAGGAGATTATGATATGTTGAAAACTATTTCTCGTAAGGTTTTGTCTATTGTTCTATTGGTTGCATTCTGTTTAAGCCTACCACAGCTTACTCAAGCAACCTTTCAAGTTTCTGACAAGCAGCTAGAATTAGCAGGTGAGACTTTTGATTACACTGGCTACTACTACACACGCTTCATTGTGGAAAAACTGATGAAACTTAATCTGTCTGCTAGTTGTTGGGATAAAGCGCTAGGCAAAGATGGATGGGGTGCTCATCAGATGTCTTTTGTTACTCGTGATGTCGAGTCCTGGTTCAAAGAGTATCTTGGTTATACACAACTATCCGATATAGAAGGCTCAGGGGCTCCTGTACAGAAGGAGAATAGACCTCGTGTAGAAAAAGCCGTGGATGAGTATAAACAGAAATATTTCTTGACTGTTGATGCTACCGATTGTGAATGTAATACCACGACAGCAAACCTAGTACGAAACTATACAGGTTATGTCGCCAGCTTTCCCTATAGACAACGCTTTGTACCCAAGAGCGGGGTTTATTATGCACGCTTAATTGTTACTCCAAAAGTAAAAGATGTCACTGCTAGTGTTAGTAAAGATGGAAAAGAGTTTACTGTAACTGCGCCAGCAGAGATTGAGCCGGCTGAGTGGGATTCAAAGATTTACAAAGTATTTTCCCGTGCCAGTAAGGATTACTAATAGAAATTGGCAGCTCTTTGAAGAGATGATGCTGCTTTAGGATAAATAACTAACTTCAATTTACCCTAAATGAGATCGACTGGTTCTACAACTCAGCTTGAGAGAAATTAGTCGGTTTCATTTAGTGCTCTAACTTTAACTAATAACGATCTGTTTCTGTTGTCATGCCCTTGCGTTGTAGGATCTGCTTGACTGGTAAATCTCTTTTGATGTTAAAAGTGTATCCGTTATATCGACCGCCCAAGGTCCATAGACATTGACTACTACTATCACACTGTTGATTCCATTAGTGCCAACTGCTAATCCGTCCATTTCGCCAATTAATTCATAGCCACTTTTCGCCAATGCACTAGCCAGTGTATCGTATTCATCACCAATGGCAAAACCATAACCAGCTCTATTACCTGTCTGCCAAGCTTGGTTAAGTTTCCCATACCAAGAAGGTAGACGTCGTTGCATCTGGTTTAATAGATCATGAAATTTTACAGGTTGCATAATTAGTATTTTTCCTTCGTAAAAATAGCAGCATGCTGCTATTGATAAATTGTGATTGCTTCTAACCAAGAATGTACTTCCAACTGATCCCAAGCATGCTCATCGTGTAAATGACCGATAAGTAGCTCTATACCATCTACAGCATTGCATACTGGGCAAAGAGTATTTCTTTCTTGAATGAATATGATAGCCATTTTTCCATCTACCAAACTTTCTTTGACCTGTTCTGAACATTGTTTACAAAAGTATCCGCTTTGCAAGCTAGACAAAATCTTATTCATCTAGCAAGTTAGGTTGATTAATAATATGGACCTACGCTCCAATTAGCTATTCAACCACTTTTTAACATTTACTTGTAAAAGTAGTATTAACAATCTGTAAAAAGGCTGTAACTTTTCCTAAGTATTAGATTAGTAAGTTAATTGGTCTCGAAGAAGTTCTATGACAGTTCTGCTAGCACAATTGTAGGGGCTGTTATTGTGACACTTTTCTGCTATTATTGTTTGCGAAATTTCCTAATGTCAAATTAATAGTGTCCATTGGGAAAGAAGAAACTCTCTGTTTGACTATTCTATTGAAATGCCTTTAATGGCATCTCTTTATGATCTACTCACGTTGCTTATTGTTGGTTTTATCAAGCAGGTAATAGTTGGGGCCAATCATATCGTTTGCCAGCTTTTCCTTAAACAGATAATCTTGCATCAGTATCTTATAATATTGCTGCAGAACAATATGGGTCTTAAGCAAAGGTTTGAATACACAGCCTCCTCTCGCTTCTATCTTGAAGAGCGTTTAGCACGAGCACCTTGGATCACTAAATTACCATTTCCTATACAAGTTTTGACGCGTGTGGAAACTTATGATCATAATTCCGTGGTTTTGGAATGGTTGAGCAATGGGGTATAGATGTACAAATGGTAAATTCGCCGCCTGTACATTACGGACTGATGTCAATAAGCTTTTTGACGCAATAGAAGATCTAGTTTTACACTATTCTGTTAGCTGAAGGTATACATACTTAAACCCAATGCTGTTCTTCTAACGGGAATTCTGCGATCAGTACTTTGTTGACACGATGTAGAAAAGAGTTAATTCCGGCGCGAGTGATACCAACCGTCTTTTCAGCAATTTCACTGCGGGTATAGCCATCTCTATATGCCATTAGAAAAATGTCTCGATTGCGGTTGCGACTCTCCTGGTCAGACTCACGCTCTACTACAGCTAGCACTCTCTCTAGTAGTTCTTTATCTAGATATTCCTCCTCAGGATTGCGACCTGCATAATAGAGTAGCTCTGAGACCGGCAATACCTTCTCACCTTGATAATATGGTTCATTCAATGAATGGCTTATTGACTGGGCAGGAGAATTGCGCAGGCAATCTAGCACGGTGCTGATCGCAATAACATATAGATAGAGTCGTAGAGAGTCTTTTTTATGGAATTTCAGGGTTCGTAGCACACGGTAGTCATGTTCAGTGATTTTGACAAATACCTGCTGAACCATATCGCTAACATCTTCTGGCGCAGGACTGCGCTGCCCCATATAACGACGGTATGTGCTATAAATAGTCTTGAGGAGAAGTTTATCAAATCGTCTAATAAACTCCTGCCAGGCTGCCTCAATATCAGCACTAGCAAGGCCCGAGTTTGGCAACATTAACTGGATAAGCTCTTCATCGTTATAATCGTTATACACCCTATGTCCCCTGGCTCAATAATACCATTCCTTAATTTGCAGTAGATTCTTCTATTTATAGATTTATCTACTACAGTAATTTTCTCATATTGGTTTATAATGGAAAATGTGGTGTTAATTCAACTGAAAAGTTTGGTTAACGAAAAAAATTTAATCTCTTGTTAAGGATGACACCTGGTTAAAGGCCATAGATAAGTTTAATTACCTGGACAATAGGTTGGCTCAACCTTCTTTACTTATTATTTAGCAATTTTGTTGTGTTTTCAGTAACACTGGGAGGTTGAACCATCTCTGCGGTACGTACCCGTCTCCCCTCTAAATCGGTGAGTGCACCGCCTATTGATAATTGGGGTGTTGCTTGGTGTAAGGTCTGGCCTATTAACATCATAGACCGTTCATTCTTGCTTAAGAACATAGGCTCTCCAAAGATTCGATAGTATAGCCCCCATATACATCCCATTAAAAATGTTGTAAATGGAATCAATAATGGTATTGGTGAATCCGCGAAGATACTTAATGCCATAAAAACAGGTACTAGTACAATACTGAAGAAGATCAGCTTTACTCCAAAGCGTACCTCTTTTTGAGGAATTAACAATCTTTTTTTCTGCTCTACAATCACGCCATTACTAGCAAGCAATTCTGCCACTAGATCTAGCTTCAATCCACAATGGGAACAGTAGTTTACATTTTCTGATATCTGTTTCTGACTACATTTAGGACAGTACATCGAAGACCTCAATTAAGACTTTTATGTTTTTGCTCTTATAGGGATAGTACGCCCAATATTGAGCCCCGTTCAATATATTTGTCCTTTATAAACGCGAGGTTTTTCAATTGCCCTTGGTAATTTGATCTGGTCTGAATTTTATCTGTCTATAATCTCTTTAATTAGATTGCTAGCTTGCCGACTATCCACAATGCCATAATTCCATAAGGCCACAATATCATAATGGCATAATGGCATAATGGCATAATGGCAACAATTTGTACATTCAGCATTCTAAATTTTCAACTAGGCAGACATTCAAATCAATTTTGGGATTTAAGCCACTCAGCAATAAGATCGTCTACCAACTCGGACAGCTCTCTTCCTCTACCCTCTTGCAGTAAGGCAATCTTTGCTGCTATATGGTTCTCTCGTTTGATATAGGTAGTAAAGGAGACATAGTTTGGATCGTTTCTCTTAGCCAGGCTTCTCTTCTTGCTAGAAACTTTTACAGTTTCACTAATCGAGATGTTATCACCTTCATTAAGAACCTCTTGGGCCTGTTCCGGTGGCAATAGGGTAGCTCTGGGTTTTTTTAGATTAAATTTTCCGCTCATTGCATCTCCTTTGCTACTGCAACATATTCTTCCCAAGCACGCTCAGCCCGATCATCTGCAGTGGCATAGACTGGCACACCAGCCATTGATGCTCGCTGAAAAGCTGTCAGTCTACTTATCCCACCCTTAAAAAGTGGGTACCCAGACCGCTCTAACAATTCTCTGCTCTCTTGTCCATCTTTATTTGGTTTAGGAGGAATCATAGTTAAGAGAATGCGGTAGTTTTCGGCTCTTAATTCGCGCAAAGCAGTCACAGTTAAAACCAGGGCATCCAATGCCATTGCCTCTGGGGTTGTTGGTAAAATTAGCAGATCACAACCCTCAACAATACTCTCTAAATCCTCTTTATTAGGATGGGCATATGTATCTATAACAATATGCTCATAATCCCTGGCGAATTTAGGCGCTTTACGATCATCTACTATTCTAAAGGGTAGCTCTCCGCGTTTTGCCCAGAGTGTTGCACTGCGGTTTGCATCCCCATCTATTAATAGAGTTGGCTTATGCTGTTGTAGATAAGCGGCTAGATGAATTGCCGTTGTTGTCTTGCCAACTCCACCTTTGAAACTTGCCACAGT
>JBFLVQ010000506.1:0-6954 GCA_040758525.1 Acidobacteriota bacterium | reverse complement strand
AGTAACCGAATTGAGCCTCTCTTTACAGGTTAAGTTACTAAGAGTATTAGAAACAAAGTCTTTCTTCCGACTGGGCGGTACACGCAAGTTACATGTTGATGTACGTATTGTTGCGGCAACCAATCGGGAAGTTATCCGTGCCCTTAGTGAAGGGATTTTTCGAGAGGATTTCTATTATCGTATCAGCAATTTTCAGATTGCTGTGCCGCCACTACGTGAGCGTCCTGAAGATATCTGTGTATTAGCAGAACATTTTCTTAAGGAGTATGGTGGTCTAGAAGCACGATTTTCAGAAGGCGTGATGGAACAGTTAAGGCAATATAACTGGCCTGGTAATGTACGCGAGCTACGTATTGTTATTGAACGTGCGGTGTTGGTATCAGGCGGTCATCTAATTACTGTTAAGGATCTACCTCCAGAAATTCGTTTGCCTGCCAAACAGTTGGAAGCCAAATTAAGGCCGCGTGCAGAAAGCCGTACGCCGCGTCCTGGTACACTCTCTAAATTGAGTATTAAAGATGTGGAAAAAGCACAAATTCTTGCTGCTTTAGAGAAGACCAATTGGCATCAGGCACG
This sequence comes from Acidobacteriota bacterium, assembly GCA_040758525.1. Classification (GTDB taxonomy): domain Bacteria; phylum Acidobacteriota; class Blastocatellia; order Chloracidobacteriales; family JADJPF01; genus JBFLVQ01. The sequence goes on along the minus strand of JBFLVQ010000506.1, from coordinate 6,378 downwards.
TGCAGCTAAGTTGTTAGGACTCTCTGCCAGCACTTTCTATCGTCGCTTACGTAGTTACGGAATTAGTCGGGCTCATACGGAGAGTTAACAAGTGCAGGTATTTGCAGGCTAATTAGTTTTTGCTACCAGTGAGTTGATACCATAAAACAGGCAAATACTTCCTACCACACCAAAGATCATGGCGATGGCAAGGCTAAGCGGCAGATAGACAATTAATAGTACCAGTACGGAAAGTCCAAAAAGTAGTAGACCTTGTGCAATCGCCAGCAACCCTTCAATGATTTTTTGCCGATCGGTTATCGTATCCATTATTTTAACCCCAAGCTTGTATCTTATTTCTCTCTTTGGTGTAGCAGCGCACATACACGTTGCTTGAGGATAGAAAAAGGGTCTTACCCACAATCCTTTGCTAAGTTTCAGAAAAGCCTTGGCAATCTCTCCCTCTATCGTTCATAATTGAAGGTATAGTACTGTCTTATGGGGTTAATTAATTATGTTGAGTCGGATTTTTTTGCCTACCAAAATTGCCACCAACCCCACCCCTGTAGAGATACGTACTAACCTGTTTGCAGATTAGCCTTATTTCTTCCCTACGTGCTGTTCAAATTTTAAATCGATAAACTATCTCTATTACATCTACCAGGGAGTACCTATAGGAGACTACTGTGTTGGTGTAGTGCGTAGAGCAGGAGGATCAGAAGTATGACTGCAACAGCAAATTCGAAAATACCTTTTATTAAAACAGAACTACCTGGCCCAAAGGCAAAAGAGGTTTTGGCTAAAGATGCGCGTTACCTCTCCCCTAGTTATACAAGAACTTACCCCTTGGTAATCAAACGTGGTTGGGGCGCTGTTATAGAGGATGTTGATGGCAATCTCTTTCTTGATTTCAATGCTGGAGTGGCAGTATTGTCAACCGGCCATTGCCATCCAGAGATAGCCAAGACGATCGCCGCACAATCCCAAGAGTTTGTTCATATATCTAGCACCGATTACTATTATGAACAGATCGCCGATTTAGCAAAAAAGTTGGAGGAGACTACTCCAGGCGATTCTCCCAAGCGTATCCATTTTGGCAATTCAGGTGCTGAAGCGATCGAGACGGCAATCAAGATTGCTACTTATGCACGCCGACGGCCTAAATTTATTGCTTTCTTTAATAGCTTTCATGGCCGCACAATGGGTGCGCTCTCCTTGACCGCATCACGTGCCGTTCAGCGTCAAGGCTTTGGCCGACAAGCTCTTGATGTTACTCATATCCCTTATGCCAACTGTAAACGCTGCGCTTATGGTAAGACTCCAGAAAGCTGTGCTGTGGAATGTGTAAAAGTGATCGAGGATCGCCTCTTTAAAACTACCATGCCATCAGACGAAGTAGCAGCGGTGGTGGTTGAGCCAGTACAGGGTGAAGGTGGTTATGTTGTCCCACCTGCAAAATTCTTACAAGAATTAAGGGCATTATGTGATCGGCATGGGATACTGCTGATTGCTGATGAAGTACAGTCAGGAATGGGTCGTACCGGCAAAATGTTTGCCTGCCAACATTCTGGTGTTGAGCCAGATGTGATCTGCTTAGCAAAAGGCATTGCTTCAGGGCTGCCTTTGTCGGCAACCGTGGCGCGTGCCGAATATATGCAATGGCAGGCAGGTGCCCACGCTTCTACTTTTGGGGGCAATCCAGTAGCAATTGCCGCTTCAATAAAGACATTTGAACTTTTGGAAGGTGGTCTGTTAGAGAATTCTGCCCGTATGGGAACAAGGCTACTAGAAGGTCTAAAGTCGATCGCGGCCAAGTATTCTGAAGTGATATTTGATGTGCGTGGCTTGGGCCTAATGATTGGGGTTGAATTTGTTACCGATCGCACCTCCAATACTCCTGCTGGTGATCTACGTAATCGTGTTGAAGTAGAGGCTTTTAAGCGTGGATTGATTCTTCAAGGGGCAGGGGAGAGTACAATGCGTTTCTCACCCCCGCTGCTTATTACTGCTAATGAAGTCGATACCGCACTAGAGATCTTTGATCAATCGATTGCCGCAGTACTGAAAGGTTGAAATTAAAACTACCGGGAAGAGAGATTTTCTTCCCGGTAGTTTAACCCTATTAGAAACGGTAGTTGACATCAAACTGGAAGCGTTTCTGAGTGCGGCTGCCACGATTTGGTAAGGTATTGAACCTCTCGTTAAAGAAGTTGAGAAACTGAACAAAGACGTTATTGTTGACCATATAGGCGAAGGTGATACGATTGTTGCGGCTGTTGGTCTGTAAGAAATCATCAAAACTAAATACACCCAACACCGCATCCTGCTCTACACGTGAGAAGGTATAAGTAAGTTCTACATCACCTTTCTCTTTCAACCGCCCAACCTTGAACTCAGTCCAGTAGGCATCCTCTTCTTTGAGAGTTTCCAATCTGTCTGACATATTACGTGCATAGTTGAAGACTACAGTGATGGGATACTTATTAAAACCGTTGTAGGTCACTTCACCGATAAGATCGAGAATGTTGTAGTTGGTAACAAATCCTATAATGTTGCCATTAGCATCACGACGCACTCGATTGGTTGTACCAACTTCCAGGCCGCCACCTACTTGTGTAGAAGGCCGTCCCAAAGAACGGGCAATCTGATCTACCTGATTAAAGTTGAGGAATGTTGCTGCTCCTGTGGCAGTCCAATTTCCTGCACCAATTGTGCTTTGTAACTGACCACCAAATAGAACCGCATCTTTTCCTAACGAGACCTCATTCAAGGGGAGTTGGAAAGCAATAATACGAGCATCCTTTAACGCGCCTTTACCCTTGAAATAGATTGTTTCCGCCACGCCTTCTGGTTGTATATCGTTGTCAAAGGTGAGTTCGGTGCGTTTCCAAGGATAATCGAACTTGCCTGCCTGTAGAATAATTCCTGCTGGTTCAGTCTTAGAGTTATAGCGTATGAAGTAACGATCAAATCCTACTGGCTTACGGGTAAAGAAATTGGTAGCGTCCTGATTGGTAGTAGCAGGATTGGTAAAACTACCCGTCGCAACACGAATCGCCCAGTCGAAATTGTTATGGAATGCGCCTGCCAACTGTAAGCGCGCGCGTACACGTAGGCGATTACGGTCTGGCTGCTCTACTGGCGCATCAAAACCCTGATCAAACTGGCCATCATAGCGGAAACGTAAATCACCAGAGATGGTAAACTGTCCAAAAGCTTTATGGAGTGAGTCAAGTTTCTTGTTCTGCTCATCATTCAAACCCTCTGGTTGGGCTGGAGCAGGACTGGGTATCGCTGTCTCAGTGTGAACTGCTTCACTAGTATGGCCTGCTACCGTAGCATTAGTCTCAGTAACCTGATTGGCCTTGGGTTGCAAGGTTTCAATGATACGTTGTTGACGTTCAACCATCTCTTCCAGTCTACGTACCTTTTCATTTAGTAGTAGCAGTTGTTCCTCAGCACTGAGGTTAGTAGTCTTATCGGTGGCTTTGGCAGCTGGCGTAGTGGTATCACCTTTGCCAGACTCTTTTTCACCGTTAGTATAGGCTTGGGCTAGTCTACTTGTGTTGATCGAGAAAAGTATCAACAATAACCCCACAAGTAGCTTGTTCCTTTTCATGATGATCTCCTCCTCAAGATTTCACCTAGGATTTAGTTAGTACAGATTATCAATACAGCAACATGGAAGCTTCTAAAGGTCTTGCGTAAGTGGTTTGGTCAAGTTAATACTTGATATCATAATTTTACTGAATAATTCCAATCGGTTCTTTCAATGTGAGTTGATAGAATAATAGATATTGTCAATTTTGAAAAGGTATGAATATGGTATCAAGTAGATCTGTAGTACACATGGCACGGCTGTTGGTAAGCTGTCCAGATCAACCAGGTATTGTTGCGGCAATAGCGCAAGTGCTTTTCCAGCATGGTTGTAACATTATTATTTCGGATCAACATTCTACTGATCCCAATGGTGGACAGTTCTTTATGCGTTTAGTGTTCGATCTGCGACGTGCTGAATTCGATCAAGCACAACTAGAGATCGATATTGCGAATGTTGCAGCACGTTTCCAGATGCAATGGCAGATTGCTTATGCCGATCATATCAAGCGAATGGCAATACTGGTCTCTCAATATGACCATTGTCTATTGGATCTACTCTGGCGCTGGCAATCAGGAGAATTGGCTGTTGAGATACCTATGGTTATTAGTAACCATGAGAGTTTACGGCAGCGTGTAGAGGCTTTTGATCTGCCTTACTACTACCTACCAATTTCACCTGATACCAAGCCACGACAGGAGGCAGAGATACTTACGCTATTAAAAGACAAAGTCGATTTTATTGTATTAGCGCGTTATATGCAGATCCTTTCACCACATTTTGTTGCTTGTTATCCCAATCGTATTATCAATATTCATCACAGCTTTTTGCCAGCTTTTGTCGGTGCCAATCCTTTTGCTATGGCTTACAAGCGAGGCGTAAAACTGATCGGAGCAACAGCACATTATGTAACTAATGAATTAGACGATGGTCCAATCATCGCACAGGATGTAGCACGTGTTACACATCGTGACAGTCTTGAGGATATGAAGCGTATTAGCCGTGATATTGAACGCACTGTGTTAGCGCGTGCAGTCCACTGGCATATTGATGATCGTGTCCTTGTGCATGGCAATAAAACTATTGTCTTCTCCTAAAGTCTATATATATCCGTTGTGCAAGAATGATTTTCATAACGGGTTAAGTTTTAAGTGAGAGGCAGAGGTATCAAGATCTTTCAATCGGAGGGCTTGCTCCTTACTTATGCTATTCTCACTGAATGTAACTCAAAAAAGTCGACATGGTTAAGAATAAATCTATGTTTTACATTCACCTTCCTCATAATGATAATGTTCATGGCCTGAACTAAACCGCCCAATAAACTCTGGGCTAAAATGTTCATCCTTCTTGGGATGAAAATAACCATTTATTATTGACCATTCATATGCGCTAATATCTACTGGATATACAGTTAACGTACCTGTTAGCTGGTATTTTTTGATCCAGTCTTCTGCCAACTCCCTATTAGAAAAAATAGCACTAGGGAAATTACTTCTTACACCATTGAAGACCCAAACTAAGGAGTGATTAGTCATCCTGTACCTCTATCTCAACCCTTTTTAGCTGTCAGGTATTAATCGACTGTCAGATCAAGTACTGACTACTACATAACCAATTTCAATAGCATCATCTTCCAAATCTTTAACAGTAATATTTTGATTCAAACCAGCAACAAGATCTCTAGTGAGGGGTTCTTGCCGATAAATTGCCTCAACTAGATCAATTCTTACAGGTCTTTCGTAATACTTCTGACTCCATTCTTGATACGTTTTAGGATTTCCATCTAGTATAAATAGAAGCCCAGCTGAACCATCTGGATCATCAGGATTTGGAAAATCTAGATGCCATCTCTTCGTTTTCATCCCATTTTGAGTTAAACGAATAATATCTATACTCCCATTCAGGCATAAGGATAGCATCTAGCATAGCAATAGATTTGCAGATGTTCTTGAGTCTGTTTATTTCTGCTAATTGTTCCAAATTTCTTGTGGAAATCATATAAGCCTTCTTTTTATTAGATGGCTGGCACTGTAGTTGATCATTAGGGAGTGTAGACCAATGTTATCGGAGGTTGCAAGCAGATCAGTTATACTCAATTTTCATTGCTAGTTTTACTTTTCAAAGATACAAAATTAGTGTAGAAATTTTAGCCTTTAATCTTCTCGTTAAGATATTGAATGGTATCTAATTCATTGTCTTGGAAAATTATGTTGACTCCAATATTAGTCACTAGACACATTTGCGTATCAAATGTTAATTTTTCGTTTATGGAAAAATGGATGCCCTCTGTTAACAAGTGTTTTTTAAAAGAATCTAACCATCGTATATTGTGCAATTCCGTATCTAGAGTTAAAGGCTTTGGCAATACTAGTGTAGGTTGTTCTAGATATAACCCGATAAAGAAAAGACTCTCTCCTCTAAAAGACACTTGCAAGTCATTATATTTCCAAATTGGATTACGTTCTTTAGGTTGAGTTTTGTCATCTGGTTCGCCGAGTAGGTTGATTACTTCTTGGCGAGAAATACCAGTCTTAATTTTTCCTAAACAACCTTTCTCTATAAAATCCTTAAACTTAATAATCATTCTTTATAACCTCATTTATTGGATTAATTGCACCCGAAGATCATCTCGTAGATCTTCAGGGTTGTTCAAATCAATGGTATAAGCGTTACCCCACTGTTATTTCAATGCAGGATCACGTTTTTTCAATGCTTTGTAAACAAATCTTACTTCACCAGATTTCGCAGGGTTAATATTTTTCAAATATTCAGTGCCTCGCTTCGCAGCCTCATATAGTGCC
>JBFLVQ010000505.1:0-7001 GCA_040758525.1 Acidobacteriota bacterium | reverse complement strand
CTTATCTTTATCCAAGCATCAAATAAAATCATCGCCATTCACCAGAAAGCTGCATTCCTGCCCAATAGTATGGAGATCGATATGCGCTACTCCGCCACATAATCCGTTGTGCTTTCTGTAATGCTGCGGCTGGTCGTAGCTTCTCTTTTATCAGTGCAGTATAGAAATGTTCGATTAGTTTAGCAGTAGCACGATCTTCTATATCCCATAAGCTCGCCATTACTTGTGCTGACCCTGCATACATAAACCCTCTCGTTAACCCTACTAACCCCTCACCTTTAATCTCTTTACCTAACCCGGTACGACACGCACTTAGCACTACTAAATCTGCTGATAACTTGAGATTGTAGATATCTGCTAGCTGCAACATTCCATTGCGAGTTTTACCCTGCTCATCTACTTGAGATAAGACGATACAAGATAGCTCTGGATGCTTACTATCAATCAATCCATGCGAGGCAAAATGCACATATCGATACTGGCCTAGCTCAGCACTGGTAGCAGTATCGAGATTGGCATCAAAGTCTAGCGCCTCTTTATATTCATTAGTACCTACTAAGGCTCTGATAGCCTCTGCCTCATCCCTAGAGAAGTGTAGTCGAGCTAAAGTACCTCTTCCATCTACATCAAGTAGCGAGCGAGTGAGGCTCAATTCTTTAATCGACTCGGTTACAGGTTCTGTTGACTGTGTGTTAGAATAGGCGGCTTTCTCTGGAAGTCGCTTAACACGCACATCATCTGGACTGAATACTGGATCTGCCAGTACTGCCACAGTCTTAGCAGCAACTTGTCTACCTGCAAGCTCACGCCTTAACACTGCCACTGTAGAAGCTGATGGCTCACTAATGATTTCATTGTTAAAGCCTAACCATGCTGGAGTACTTGCTGATCTTTTTCCCTTTCTTGCTGATGTGTTGGTTGGCAATGGTAATGCAGCAAAGGGAATGTACTGTAAAATTCCGTCGCTAACTATCAACAGCCGTTTTTTGCCTAGTTGTTTAGCTACTGGCTCAAGTATTATCTGACTCAGTTTTGTTGCTGCTTGCCAATATCTATTCTCAGTATTGGTTAATGCATTCTCATAGCTAGATACTAACTGTTGAACATTATCGGCCAAAGCTTCAATCTCTTCTCGCTTGGGAAGTTGATAGCTTGATATTGATGATGTTGTCACTGCCCATAGATAACTGCTCTCTTTACCCAATGCGTATTCCAAAAGTAGTGTGTCTTTATCCAATACTTGTTCTTGAATCTCTTTCAAGCTTAAAGGCTGTGGTTGTGTGAGAGCGGCATAACGAGGGCTTTTCTGTCTTATCTCCGTTTGTATTTGCTGAAATTCTGTGGTGAGCTGATCAATCTCTTTTTCTAGTGCTGAGATTTCAGCTTCTCTTCCTTTCCTATTCTTTAGACGTATAAGTATCTCGGCTTTGTCAGTAAGTCGTTGCCGTAGACTTTTCTCATTCTCAACAAGTTTTACATCCACTCCTTGGCGAATATCAGCACGAGATTCTGCCAATAATTCAAGTAAGCTACGGGCATGAGCACGCTCGCTGGCTTCTAGTGCTAAGGCATCATAGCCTGCAGATTGGTTCTGTTGATGCAACCGCATCAACAGTTCAATATAAAATTCATACACCTCTTGTACACTAGCGAAATAAGAAGCACGCAGTTCTTGATTAATAATGTTTGTACGAATCGACTCAGATAACTTAATTGCTTCTTCGATTTTAGTCTGTGCTTCAATTAGATTATTTTGGTCGTGCCAAACCCGTGCTTGGTTATAGATGAGTTTCGCTTCTAAACTACAATCACCAATATATCTTATAACGGGCAGTGCTTGATTGTAGTAATCGAGTGCTTTCTGCTCTTCTCCTAATGAATGATAAACAAAGCCAATATTGTTAAGTGTAGTTGCGATTCCATGACGATCACCAATCTCTTCTCTGATTTCCAATGCTCGATTGTAAAAATTGAGTGCCTTCTCCTTCTCCCCTATTGAAATATAAGTTACACCTATATTATTGAGAGTAGTTGCTTTTCCAAAACGGTCATTAACTTCTTCTCTGATCGGCAGTGCTCGATTATAGCAATCCAGTGCTTTCTCATTCTCCCCAATTGAATTATAGACTACTCCAATATTGTTAAGTGTAGTTGCGATTCCATGACGATCACCAATCTCTTCTCTGATTTCCAATGCTCGATTGTAAAAATTGAGTGCCTTCTCTCTCTCTCCTATGGAGTCATAGACCGATCCTATATTGTGCAGTGTAATTGAGACTCCACGACGATCACCAACATCTCTTTTTATCCGCAGTGCTTCATAATACTGATCTAATGCTTTCTCCTTCTCTCCCAACGAATCATAAATCAGTCCAATATTGCTGAGAGTAGTCGCTTCTTCACGACGATCATTAAAAGATTTTATGAGTTGTAATGCTTTATTACTACAATCAAGTGCCTTCTTTTTCTCTCCTAAGGAATTATAAATTGATCCAATATTGTTAAGTAAAATTGCTTCTCCATAATGATTACCAATAGTTTCCATAAGTTGTAGGGCTTGTTCGTAATACTCTAAACCCTTCAACTTTTCTCCTAGCGAGTCATAAACATAACCAATATTATTGAGCGTATCTGCTTCTCTACTAAGATCGCCAAGCTCTCTTATAATAGGCAATGCTTGCTTGTAGTGGTCTAATGCTTTCTCATTTTCTCCTAACGAATCATAAACAAAGCCAATACTATTTAGTGCATCCACCTCTCCTATACGGTTACCAATAGCTCGAAACAGTTGTAGTGCCTGCGCATACTTCTCAATTGCCTTTAGTAATGATTCTGCGTCTTCACTTGCGCGTAATGATTCCCCCTCAACAAATACACGATGAGCAGCAATGTGATCCTTATCTTTGGGTATGGCAGTGCGTAGTTCTATAATCTTTATCTCATATCGCCCACTAAAAGCAGCTTTTTCTAACGAACGCAACTCAATACGATAGTTACCTGTTGCTTCTGTGATAAACAAAATTAGTTCTGAGCCTTGTGTACCGTTTGGGCTATCTACTTTTGCAAGCTCTTTATCATCTGGGCCAACAAGTATAGTCACTATATCAATCCCTTTTTGCTCCATCACTACATGGAGAAACTGACCTACCACAAGTTTAAGCTCATAAGAGTGAGCTTCACCACCTGTCAACTCTCTTTCAATAGGCTTACCTTGTTCTAGCACTACAGATTCCGTGCTCGAATATGCTCTCTCTTGTACTGAAGATGAGCTTTGATCTGCTTTTGTTACCATTGATACGAACATTACTATTAGGCTTAACAATGCAAATGAAACTATCCTCATTTGTCGATAGGCTAATAACATAGGCTCTTTCTCCTTGATTACTATGGGTAGTGTTTATCAACTATAACCGCGAATTTATAGTGCTAAAATGTAGTGTTGAGTCCAATAATTGAAATAACAGACTAACTTATTATTTTTGGAACAGAATGGCTTTTGATTATACCTATTAGGATATTTGGTCAATGATAATGCAAAAGGGTAGTTTTTGCATTTCGTATTAATGCGCTAGTAGTTATTTATAGGATGTATTAGAGCAACCAGGCAAGTTCGCCCTCACCCTATGCCCCTACAGCTCATCAATGCTAGCTGAAAGATTGGGTAAACCCTCATCTAAACAGATGGATACTATTGCAATGGCTATTGAGAAGCTGGATAGATCATTACAAGCCAGTATGCAGGCCCTCACTAACCAGATTGGTGCTTTGCAGGAAAGCTTATTGAAGGTGTCTCGTCAGCAAGATTCTATGGATAGAGCAATGAATGCTTTCATCGTCAGAGCTGAATCTTACTTCTCTCAGTTCCCTGCTATTGCTGCTCAAGCTGATTCTTTTGCTAAAGCTCTGGAGGTGAATTTCGCTGTTCTAAATGGTCATCTCATTGACTTGGATTTTTATCATAGTTAGCGACCACTTCCCACTTCCCACTTACCATTGCAATTTTTTCTTAATAATGTGTGTCCTCTTTATTAACTCATTCTCGCATACTTATGTGAAGGCAAATTAGAGTCCGATAGTAAGAGAAACGGCTGAAACCTGATTCGATCTGAGAAACCTATTAGGTTACTCAATCTAGCAATATTACTAGCTTGAAAGGAGAGCAACATGAGTATACGAGATTTGGACGAACACTTCCGCCGATACGGCAGACATTGGTGGAATCAGAATAATTGTAAAGGCTATGACGGCGGAATTAAATACGGACTGGATGGATATGAACCGAAGTTTACTGTGAGAGACACACGGATCGAGCTCTATGGCGAACCGACACTTATGAGAAGCTCCCCGGTGCTGCTTGGCACCCAGACACTAGAGAATCGTACGTCAACCCCGCAACAACAGAACATTACCATTGGAATTGATCGGTCTAGTACATTCAGTTGGTCCTTACAAGAAGGTATCAAAGTGGGTGTCAAGGTCTCTGGCAAGGCTAAGGTAAAAGAGATCTTTGAAATCGGAGCTGAGATGTCTACAGAGATCAGCTTTTCAGCCTCGCAGACCTGGACTGAGACCGTGGTAAGACGTTTCTCAGTCAATCAGACTGTCACGGTTCCTCCTCGAAAGATTGTTGAAGCGAAACTCTTGGTTGATGAACTCACTCTCACACAGCGTTTTCACGCCAAGACCACGTTGTGTGGATATGTCTGGATCCATGGCCATTACCCTTGCCAAGGACACTATTACTGGGCGATTCCGATCACAGATATCTATAGAGCGTTCCCAGAGCCTGGGTTCACTCTTAGCGGTGACACAGTGCTCTATCAGGGCGAAGGAGAGTTCAATGGCGCTGGATGCGTTAATGCCCGTACCATAGTTACTGAGCGACAGATTGACGCACCTGCGAGTGTGCTGCCTGAGCGTGAGTATACACTTGATGTACCAATCACAGGGAGCTTCGCAATTGCTGCTGCGATTGTGCCTCAAGAAGTTGGTGCGTGAACATTTTGTGACAATCTGCAGTCGCTAGCTTTTCAGAATAGGAAAAGGCATCGCTCAATCTGACAGTCACACTAGTCAGAATGGACTACTCTTATTTGCCACACCACTGTTATATTGAGTGATGCATTATTTACAATCTATCTGAGTTGACATACTCTTCCCTTAACCCGCACCTATCTTCATGCACACTCTATTCAACTAGACACTCGCTGCTAATGTGAACTTCCACTTGTGCCGCTGCGAGTGCCTATCATTACAGCGGACTTTGCTGCTTCAATGTCTCTTCGGCAACTACTCGCTTTATCTGATAGCTGCGATGATGCTGAACACTGGTCAGTCCACTACGAATTGCATACTTGACTAGTCCCGGTAAATCAGGCATTTGCAATTTCATCATAATGCGTGCTCTGTGTGCTTCTACCGTGCGACGTGATACCTGTAGAATATTTCCTGCTTCTTCATTAGTATAACCATCTGCCAACAACTTCAACACTTGGCTTTCACGCACGGTTAGCTTACCGGTTAAAATACCCTTATGTGTACCCTTTTGCATACTTATCCTCCTCAAGTTACCTAAAGAGCCGCTCAACTATTCCTGCCGCAGTTTTACTAGCCCCATGATCTTTTTCCTCTAGTAATATTGCTTCGTATATTATCTAATAACGGATTTAAGTTGATTTTGTATTCTCACTGACTAACATTTTGGAGGAAAAGCCCCGGATTTATTGCTACCATTGACTGGACAGGTATGCTCGTACCTGCCTTACCAACCGAGCAATTTCACCATTAATGTCAGCTTGGAGAATAACCCTATGAGATTCTATGTCGGCAATATCCCTTATCGAACCACTACTGAGGAACTGCAAAAACTCTTCGACCCTTTTGGTACAGTAACATCTGTCAATATTGTTACAGATAAGGATACTGGCCAATCAAAAGGGTTCGCCTTTGTTGATATTGATGCAGATCTTGATACTATCATCAGCCAGCTTAACGGCACCTTATTGCACGGTCGTTCCATTAAGGTGAGTCAGGCTATCGAGCGACACCCTAACAATGACCGTGGCAGATCTGATAGCGGTCGTGGAAGATTGACGAGGCGAGATTTCGAGTAGTGCTGAAGATCCATAATGCCTTACTCTGGCTTGAGAAAAGTATCCAAGATTTCTCTACCTACAAAGTCTGATAGCCTGAGTGTGAGTCCCATTGAATAATCAAGAAGTATCCACCATTCTTTACTTCTGTTACTCCAGTGACAGCACCTTGCTCGCTAACATTTATCGCTTGGCAATCCTCTTTCTTGCACGTCACAAGCTGCATATCTTCCTTATCGTAAACATACCTGACTCTACTTCCTATCTTTGCTGATGCTTCTTCTTTGCTAAATGTGGAGCTAAAACTACTAAACATTTTTGGGTACTTATTTATTTCAAGAATTTTACTTTTAACTCATCAGGTAAATATTTATTGGCCAAACTTATTATTCCTTTTGGGCCTAGTTTAATCCATTTGGCTAAATTCAGCTCATTTCCATTTGCCTCTTGTGCTAACCATAGAGCTACACAAAGAGCACCCCATTTTTTATTAAACTGACCCCTTGAAAGTCCTTGTTTAAGGGTTTCTTCCTCTTTTGAATCTGCAAATTGTAATTTTGAAAGACGTTCTACAAATATCGGTTGTAATTCCTTTAACGTTAATTTTGCCTCTTCTGTTAATATACCTTGTTCATTTATCCATTTACTTGAAAGAGAACGATAATTTCCAAATCCTTCGACTAAGCAGTCCTTTAATGCACGATCTAATGGTGTTTTTAGATCTATAGGGTTCTCTTTAAACCAGGCTTTATGAAGCAAATGAGTATACTCATGATTTAATATTCTAATTAATCGTTCCCTGTTCTCTTTAATATCGGCCTCACCATAGTTTCGCAGGGAAACGGCTAAATCTATACATATTGTATTATCAAGAAAAGTAAACCCATCATCTCCACCTTGATTTCCAAC
>JBFLVQ010000504.1:0-7003 GCA_040758525.1 Acidobacteriota bacterium | reverse complement strand
AAGCGATCCAGAAGCTGTTTACAATACTGTAAAACAGGCATATGAGCGACAGTTTCAAATAACTCTGACAGAACCTTTTGGATTTAATAATACTTTTGCAATTCTGATACGAGGTGAAGATGCCCGCCGTTTGAATGTAAAGACGATTTCAGAGGTGGCTCAATACACTACAGATTGGCGTGCTGGTTTTGGTTATGAGTTTATTGAGCGGTCAGATGGTTTTCCTGGCCTTTCCCAGCGTTATGGTCTACGTTTCAAGGAACAGCCACGGGTAATGGATCTGGCTCTCACCTATAGAGCATTGGCCGATAAACAAGTCGATTTTATTGCTGGCAATTCTACTGACGCATTAATTGCCAGCCTAGATCTTTTTATGTTGGCTGATGATAAAAATTATTTCCCACCTTACCAAGCGGTGCCACTGGTACGACAAGATACCCTGGCACGTGTGCCAACCTTACGTACTGTTTTGGCAAAGTTAGGAAACACGATCACAGAAGTAGAGATGCAGAGGTTGAATGGCCTGGTTGATGTTGAAAAGCGCAACATCAACCAGGTTGTGAAAGACTATTTGACCACGAAAAAATTGTTATGACTCTTCTACCCCAGGAATATGCGGCAACAAGCGAGTGCCAGTAGTAGCTGGAACACCAGCCAATAATGCTTTCGCCTCAGTAACTACATTATCGATCGTGAAGCCAAACTGTTTGAGTAGCTCAGAGAGTGGTGCAGAAGCGCCAAATTCGCGTCGTGCAATGATTGCTCCTTCCAAACCAACATAACGACGCCAACCTAGCGACGAGCCTGCTTCTACTGCTACACGTGCACGACATTCATAAGGGAGCACCTCTTCTCTATAAGATTCTGGCTGCTCCTCGAATAGTTCCCAACTAGGCATACTTACTACACGTGCTCTGATACCATCTATCTTTAGCTTCTCATATGCGCCAACACACCATTGAACCTCTGAACCAGTACTCATCAAGATTACCTGTGGCATTCCCTCACAATCGGCTAGTATATAAGCGCCTTTATGAAGTCCACGAGCCGAACCATACTTGCTACGGTCATAAGTAGGTAATGCTTGACGGCTAAGAATCAAGGCACTAGGCCGATGACCGGCCTGCATAGTATAACGCCATGCCTCGGTTACCTCATTGGCATCACAAGGCCGTATTACTACCAAGCCGGGAATTGCACGTAACGAGACTAGATGCTCGATTGGTTGATGGGTAGGACCATCCTCACCTACACCGATCGAATCATGTGTGTAGATATAAGTAACAGGCAGCTCCATTAATGCCGATAGGCGCATGGTTGGGCGTGAATAGTCGGAAAAGATCAGGAAGCCAGAACCGTATGGGCGCACTTTACTAAGCGCCATACCATTGAGAATCGACCCCATTGCATGCTCACGTACACCGAAGTGTATGTTACGAGCATTATAACTTCCTTTCTGGAAGCTGCCACTATCTGGAATGCGGGTCTTTGTTGAAGGGGTAAGATCGGCTGAACCGCCAATTAGCCAGGGAACCTTCTTAGCTACTGCAGCAAGTACTTTAGAGGAGGATTCACGGCTTGCCAACCCTTTAGGATCGGCAGGAAATTCTGGTAATTCATTGTCCCAACCTTCAGGAAGTTTATCAGCCTGCATCAACTCCCACTGTTTTGCCAATTCGGGATACTCTTTGGCATAAGCAGCAAACTTGGCTTTCCATTCCTCTTCCTGCTGCTGACCGCGTGTATAACAGTTATTGGTATATTCAGAAACACGCTCAGGAACAAGGAACTGAGCATCCTCAGGCCAACCATAGCGCTGTTTGGTGAGTTTTATCTCTTGCTCGCCGAGTGGTTCACCGTGTGCTCCAGAAGTATCCTGTTTATTAGGCGCACCATATGCAATATGGCTATCAACAATGATCAAAGAGGGCCGATCGGTCTGTTTAAGTGCCGTCTCGATCGCACGCTGTAACAATTCTCGATCATTAGCATCACCTACGCGCTGCACATTCCAATGGTAAGCCATAAAGCGAGTCGCGACATCTTCAGTGAAAGCGAGCGCAGTATTGCCTTCGATTGTGATGTTGTTATTATCATAAATCCAGACGAGTTTAGAGAGACCTAAGTGACCCGCCAGCGAGGCCGCCTCGCTGGATACGCCCTCCATCAAACAGCCATCACCACAGATTGCAAAGATAGCGTAATCGACAATCTCATGACCAGGACGGTTAAAGTAGTTGGCCAGCCAGTTGCGGGCAATTGCCATACCAACCGAGTTGGCTACGCCCTGTCCAAGCGGGCCAGTAGTGGTCTCAACGCCGGGCGTGAGGTGATATTCAGGATGGCCCGGAGTCTTACTATCCCACTGACGGAACCGTTTAATCTCATCAAGGGGAAGGTCAAAACCACTAATATGCAGTGTACTGTAGAGCAGCATAGAGGCATGACCTGCTGAGAGCACAAAACGATCGCGATTGGGCCAGTGCGGATTCTTGGGATTGAAGTGCATAAAATTGTTGAACAATGTATAGGCAACTGGCGCCAATGCCATTGGCGTACCCGGATGTCCCGAATTCGCTTTCTGTACTGCATCCATAGAGAGTGTACGAATAGTATTGATACAGAGCTCATCAAGAGTCATCTTATCGAGGCTCATTTAAGTCAGCTCCTTTCGGCGAAGAGGTTGAGTTATTAATGAAGAAAGGCCCGCCTTGACGGGAAGGCGCGAAATATAACACATTAAGTAGGGGAAAACAATGAAATAGTAGGAATTTCAATAAGCCTTATCGCCACTGTTAGTAAGGGAAGTCATAGTAGGCTAGACAGGCGCATAAACGCTCCATCTCTTCACGGCAGTCTAGGCGTTGTCCACCTGCGGCAATAAGTTTATGTAGAGCCGCGGCAAGCTCTTCCTGCTCAGGTCGCTGAGAAGCGAAATAGCCCAATTCAGCAAGCAGGGTAAATTTCGGTAGTAAACGAGGCAGCTCCCACCAAGTGTTAGCACTATGTAATGCCGCTGGCAGTAATAAGAGGGCTTTGACCAGTAGATTTAAGTCATTATTGCCGCACTCTTGTAGACCCGCTAAAACACCTAAAAGCTCTTCTGGAGCAATTGTCGTATCTTCTTCATCGGCAAGTGAGAGGGCAAGCTGAAAAGCCTGTATAGCCTTGTCCCGGCGTTTTAATACCAGTTGTGTCTCGCCTGCCGCATGCATCACTCGGAAGAGAATATCAGAACCGATATCCTTATGTGCTTCTACACTTGCCTCATTAATAAAATGCTCGGCACGGCGTGCATCACCCTGTTGTGCAGTCACCATTGCTAATGCTGCCAACACTTCTGCTTGACAAGCAGGCTCGGCGCATAGTTGATTAATCAACAAACGGCGGAAATTCGCTTCTGCAACATCCCATTGACCAGCTCGATAAGCTGTTAGGCCACAATTAAGCTCCTCGGTAAAGATTTCATCCGGCGAATCTTCTTCAATTATTCGTCTTATACGTAGTGCGTTTTGGCAATGATGAAAAGCTTGCCAGGGATCACCTAAACGATAATACAGATCGCCCAATGAGTGTGCACAGATCATTTCCAATTGAGGATTCAATTCATGCTTTGCCTCATCTAACAACACTGTATAATGGCGTACGGCTGCCATCAGATCGCTTACATCGGTTTGGAAAGAGAGCCACTGATAAGAAGGTCGCTTGATTGATGGGATCTCCATCTTACATTTATCACATAGGTGTTGCCAGTGGTAGACCTGAACCTGATCGCCAGCAGCTTTGGCCAACCGGGAAAGATTATTTAGCAGTAATAGCCGAGTAATAGTAATTTCCACAGCAGGCAGCTCAAGTTGTGCTCCCTGTTCACGCAATAACTCTATGGCTGCCTCACAATCAGCTCTTGCCTCTGTCAATCGTCCAAGCTGAAAGAATGTATAAGCACGCGCATTACGTACCCAAGCCTCGTAAAAGGCTGCCTGTCCAGCCGGCAAGGGATCTGCAAGCAATTCCTCAAAAGCCTTCTCGGCCAGTGATAGCCCTAAATCAAAATCCTTCTCGCTACGTGCTGCCAACAGACTGAGACGATAGAGTATCTGTACACGTTGAGCTGGTATAGTCTCTTTCTCAAGGGCAATAGAAAAATGTTTCTCAGCAAGCTGAGACAGCTCATCTTCGCTATTGGTTAAAGGTGCAAGGTTGTGTGCGGCAAGCCCTGCGAGCATATGCAGCCGCGCCGCTTCTGGTAACTTGGTTGGGAAACGTTTTGTCAATCGGCTTATCAGACGTAATGTAGTAGCAAAACCAAAAGCCTCAAAAGCGGCATAGATACCGTTAAATACCTGCTTACAACGTGGTGATTGTAAATAAAGGCGTGGATCGGCAAGCGTTTGCCAAGCGATACGCTCAAGTTCATCATCAAGTGGATCAACCAGCGCTGCTATTTCTCTATTACCATCAACAGTGCTTCCCCCCTCAGTAACTACCTCCACACTGGTATCTGGAAGAGTTTCTAGTAGCTTGAGCTGGCTCTCAACCATCTTAACGATACGTGCCGATAGGTTATCCTCCAATGAAATAGTTGGATCACAACCAAACACTAATGTTAGTTGGGTAGACTTACGACGTAGCAGCGGTCTTACTAAATGTATACTTTCTAGATCTAAGCAAGCAATATTGGGAAATATTAGTGATATTTGATGTCCCCCAATCAATTCACTGAACAGATCAGCCCAGGCTTCGATCAAAGGGCGTGGATTAAGAGCTGTATTGGGTAATAAGCCAAGTTTTAGGGCAGAATTCTCCTCACGTATACGCTGTTCTTCCTCAGTAAGTTGTGCTACTAGTCGGCGTAATACTAGACTGAGGAGCGCCCTATGAGGCAAGATCGCTTTCTCAACAACCTCGTTACCAAGGCGCGCACGCATCAGTGCAAGTAAGCGGCGCGCAGCAGCCCAGGGAATCTTCGCGTCTACTTCCAAATGAAATGTATATTCGGAAGTAATACTGGCAATCGCGGGATGATTTTGCAGCGTGGCTTGCGGCCCACGCAAGATCGTGATATTCATAGACTTTTAATTGCCTTTCTCTATAAACAGAAACGCCCATTAATGTCAAGTGCTAGTTCTGATCGTGCAATTGTGATAGCGCATCTAGTCCATTCATACAGTGGCAAAAAACGGTCTGCTATGCTATGTTCGGTGAATATATGAAAGGAATTTGGGGCACAGTTTTAAGTCTATTGTTATTAGCTGCAATTTTGCTGGTTAGTGCGATCATTACCAATCTATTCGCACGTGCAATGTACAATCGTTGTCAGCATTGCCATGCCCTTAATGCAAAGCGACGTACGCATTGCCGTATCTGCAATACTTCCTTATGAGGCTTACCGTGGCAGAGGCACTGTCGCGAATTATCTACACAGAACTCTGGCAAGCATTCTGGCGCGGTGAGCGACAGGCACTGCTGGTTACTAACAATGGTGAAATATTAGAAAATCTACCACATCATGGCGGTATCTTGCCCGGCTCGTTCAACCCTCTACACGATGGCCATCGCCAATTAGCAGAAGTTGCCACGATAATTTTGGGCAATAAGGTCAATTACGAACTCTCTATAGCCAATGTTGACAAGCCTACACTAGATGAGACTGAAGTGGCGCGTCGGTTGGCACAATTCATCGGCTACCAAGATATTATAATTTCGCGTGCTGCTACTTTCGTTGAGAAGGTAGCACTATTAGCAGGATGCACCTTTATAGTCGGCTATGATACTGCCGAGCGCATCCTTTCAGCACGCTATTATCCTGATGAGACCACTATGCAAACTGCGCTAAGAGATATTGCCAGGCACGGTAGCCGCTTTCTAGTAGCCTGCCGCAAGCAGGGTGAGGAATTGAAATGTCTAGAAGATCTAAGAGTGCCAATCCAGTGGCAACACCTCTTTAGTGGCATTTCTGCCAACCTCTTCCGCGTTGACATCTCCTCGACTCTGCTGCGTGAACAACAAGAGGATTAAGATTTCTCTGCTTTCAGCAATGCCTCCGCATTACGTCGCAATTGCTCAATCTCACCATCATCATCACTGCGGTAGTAGCCACGTATATGTCCTTCACGATCCACCAATACCAGACGTTGGCTATGCGTATTAGGATCTTCACTAGCACTAAGGCGAAAACCCTCTACAGAAAGCTCTATGATCTTAGCCTTTTCACCCGTCAAAAAGAGCCATTGATCATCTTTTGCTCCTGCGCGCTGTGCATATTGGGCAAGCACGGCAGTTGTATCATGCTCAGGATCCACTGTGATTGAGACTAATCGCAGTCCGGTTGTGGCAAGGCTTTGCTGTAGCTTTGCCATACGTGCAGTCATAGTTGGGCAGGCAGCAACACAATTTGTAAAGAAGAAATCGGCCACCCAAACCTGTCCTTTCAGATCTGCCAATGTTACTTTACGCCCTTTATGATCAGTTAGGGAGAAGTCGGTCAGTGGACCACGATCCTCTAGTGTCGTCAATGCTGTAGGTGGAGAAAGAACCTTGATAGATGCGTCTGTAGAATTACCTTGCGCCTGCTTTTGACAGGCTACCGCTACCAATGCGATCAATATTAGTAGAAGAGATATATAAGTACTTTTTTGGCCAGACATTCTCTTTAACCCCATTAATAAACTATATGCTTTTGTGCCCAATATTATCTTTCAGATAATGCATTCAGGCAAGCTACCCAAGAGCATAGGCAGCTTACCATAGGAAGATAGTCTGGCCTGGCAGTTAGAATTAGGTGCGTGATGGTGGTATTAGTTTGTATTTAAAAACAACTTTTGCAATATCGCGATTTTGCTCAAGCACTATTTTATATATCCAGGTGTAATGATCTGTCGTCCAAAATTCTATTACCTGTCTGGCTTTTAGCTCTCCAAGCAGATCTTGAACTGCCCAATATTCTAAGAAATTCAAAATTAGGTGCGAATAAGTTGATATTTCGCTATCTCCACCTTCACGA
>JBFLVQ010000503.1:0-7015 GCA_040758525.1 Acidobacteriota bacterium | reverse complement strand
AGCAGTTCATAGTTTACCAATAATCTATCGTCAGATCATCTTATTAGATATTTACGAGAATTATACTGCGGCAGAAATAGCCACAATTGTGGGATTAGAAGTTGCTGCCGTAAAATCTAGGCTTCTTAGAGGGCGTGAGCATCTCAGGAAGCTTATAGCAGAATATTATTCATAAACCATTTAAGAGCATTTCTTAAGAATCCCATAGTGACGAAAGCTCTAAGGGAGGTTCAAATGGATAAATCAAATAGTATGGGTGAGCCAGAAGAAGTATCAGACTTAAGAAAGATAGATCCAGATCTGGTCTCTTTAGTTGAAAAGGTGAGGTTTGCAAAACCCAGCCCAGAATTTGACCGGCGTGTATTGGACGCCTGTTTTGCCGAAATGGAAAAGAAACCTTCTTTTTGGAAGAGGTATAAACAGAAGTTAATCCATAAACTTGTCAACAACACGCCGAAGCAAAGTGAAGAACAGCATAGAAGGCAACACGCAGAGCAGGTTGTAGAACAACAATCCATACAAACCCAAGCCGAAATACCTACAAACGCAAATAAGGTAGCTTTCCCTGAAGAGAAGCCCCAAGTGCGTAGGGCATTGGGATTACAGTACCAGACAATAATGAAGATTGCTGCAATGGTGTTAGTGGTGATCGTGCCATTGCTGTTCACCTATCACCTATTGGTAAAGCCATACTATGAGAAGGAGGAAGATCGCAATAGTATATTGGCAACAACTATTGTTGAGTCCTCTGATCTAAAGACCATTGCAGAAGCCTTTGAAACTGCTAATACTAAATTAAAGGAAGATCCTCAAGATACCGATGCGCTCTTTGTGCGTGCGGTCAGTTCGGAAAAACTGTTATTACTGGAAGATGCAAAAAGTGATTACCAGAAATACCTTGCTATCAAAAGTAATCCTTCTTATAGCACAGAAGTAAGTAAACGATTAAAAGATGTAAATGAACAGCTATCCACCTTGACTGTTAAGGAACATACTCGTTATGAGCAGGTCGATCAATATATAGATGATTATTTAGCTGCATTGCGGACTGGTAATAATATTGAGGCTGCAAACGCACTTGCCAGCGCTGAACAGATAGCTACAAAGATCTCTGTCAAGACTGGCGATAAGTATGGGAAGGATCTAATTAATTTTTATAGAGTTATATCTAATAATGGTGTTAAGCCTATATATGAGGCTCGTAAAATACTGCTTGAGATTGAATCACGTATTGTAACCGATAACCTTAGTTCTGATGTTGAAAAGCTGTCCAATATAAAGACTCTTTTTGAGCAATACAATGCCAACTTAGAAGTTGCACGAACCAACATCCAAATAGCTAAATGTCAGCTTAAGTTAGGCGAGCTAGACCTCGCACAAGCGCTTTTAACCAAATCTCTGCAAGAAGCCAATCAGAGAGACCATCTATACATTCAAACCCAACTACTTCATAGGCAGGGACAGTATTACGCGGAAGTCTCAAATCTTAATGCTGCTATCGAATCGTTAAAAAAGGCTGCTGTTATTGCTAAGATAATTGACGTACCCCAGCTTTTAATCAGCCCAACGGCAACATTATCTACCCTGTTTTATATTGCTAATGATAATCAGCAAGCATTTGAATATGGGCATGAAGCTTTATCTGGAGCAAGAGCTATAGATTCCGTTTCTACCATACAAATTACTCAGGTGCTAGGTGGAGCCGTTTTCAATCTTAGTTATAAAAGTCTTGGCGAATACTATTTGCTAACTTCCATAGCAGCGGCAGAAAAACATCGAGTTAATTCAAACTTAGCACTTAGCCATTCTTTACTTGGAATAATAAAGGCTGAACAGGGCCTTTTCGATGAAGGAGATCTTATTTTTCAAACGGCTTCTACCATAGTTAATAATATCCAAGATGAAAAGACAAATAAGCGATTAAGCTTCATTGTTACAGGCCGCACTGCCCGTGCAAATATGTTGGCCGGACGTGTTGATAAGGCTATAGCTCTCTATGAACAGACAATTGAATTAGCAAAGCAAGTTAATGCTCAACAGATACTGGCACTCAGCCAAGCTCATCAGGGTTTAGCTGAGTGCCTAATAGCGCGTAATGATTTACCCCGTGCTAAAAAAGAGTTGGAAATCGCTCTAGAACTCGATAGTAAAGCAAAGGCAAATTCAGAACAACAAAACTCACTTTTAACACTAGCTGTAACTCATAAATCTTGCCAAGAACAGATGCGTCTTCTTCAAGAAAGGACAAACTAGTTTAAGTGTAATTTACCAAATACTACGGCATCACACATTATTGGAGTAGGAACTACAGCGGTTTTTTTCATTATCATGGGCATGTATTTTTTACCTCATTCCCTAGAAATGTAGTAATACATCCAGTAATTGATGTTAGCTATTTCTTCCGGTGGTTAGGACTTAGCTTGATGTGCATATGGGTAAACCCCATTTCGCCTCCAATTAACTTATCTTGCTTCATAAAACCTCTACGGTGCCAACCCTTTATTAGTGTTAAACTGCTTTACAGTAGGTTAAAATTATTGACACTCGTAAGCTCTTATATATGAAATAATTAATCTTTGGTGCATAATTCTGTATATCTCCTATACAATGGCTATTTCTTTGATTCCGATATTTTATACAACAAAAAAACGATAAATCCTTGGTAATTAATCATATTTACTAATACCCATACCATTTGTGCCCGCTTATGGACCGAAAATTGCTAATTACTTTACTACAACACTAAAAACACGAAAAGATAGGGAGGACTTATGCTGTTGCGCCTAAGCAGATCCATCTTGGGGTTTGTCTTTTTGATGATGATATTTGCCTTTACTGCTGCGGAAGCAGATGCGGTAACGTTGGTTTTTGTGCATGGCAAAGGTTCATCTAAACCAACCATAGATGACTTGAGGAACAACTACTGGACCGTTGATATGTTGCGCGCCTCCTCGCGAAACAATACTGTGCCAGTGTTGCTTGTTAATTATGACGGAAGGCTGAGATATTGGGATGCTGCTGCTGATGTATCAGCACAAGTAAATAACTATCTTAATGCCAATCCCAACGAGAGACTGGTTTTCATTACCCACAGTTATGGTGGCGTGATAATGCGCTGGATACTCTGCAATGCAGATTCAACAGATCCATATTTCAACTATCAGGGTGCGAATTATAATCGCATTCAAGCAGCTACCAGCCATGTGATCACACTGGCGGGCCCGCATGCTGGTTCTGAAGCAGCCAATGTCGCAGCAACTTTGGATTCTTCAATTCTTACTGGTTGGATTCTGACTCTGCTTGACCAAAATCATCCTTCAACACTGATTTTGACGACCAGCAATATGAGTTATGCTAACCAGAATTGGTTGCGTGACAATCTGCGCAGTAAAGGTTTTTATACTGTTGCAGGGTATGGGCTTTTTAATGATTTCGCACATGCTGAAGACTATGGGTGTGCAGCCGTTTCTGGAGTAGCTGGTCTTCCAGGGGAAGATGACGGATTGGTAGCTCAATATAGTGCTCACCAACCTGGCGCTCCTGGATTAGATTGGTACAATACAGAGGCAAACCATCACCATAACCGACGTAATGATTATCGTAAGTTAGGCGATATAATCGCCACTTATGGATATTGATACGGTTTCACGTAAAGCCTCATCTTCCGGAGAGTGAATAGCCACACTCTCCGGCTTTTCTTTTTAAACTACTTCTCCAGTGGTAATCTTTAGGAACTCTGCACGCGCTTCATTAAGCTGAGCAATAATTGACTCTCTATCCTGTGCCAATTTCTCCAATAGATTACGATTACTTAAAAACAGATAGAGTATATGTATCTTTCTTCTGAAATATTTGATCCCATGCAAGTAACGTATTGCATACATCCCTGTGAGCGGTAGGCTAAGTAGGTAAAAGAACGCAACTAGCGGGCTGAAATAATAGGCACATAACAACATCTGTAATATATAAAAGAGTGGGAAAGCAAACATACTGGCTAGCAGTCGTATCGTGGCATAATCGGTCTCTTTGCGTGCATTAAAATGGCTGAGCAGACGTGGCAGCAGATAAGGTAATAGGTTTTGACTTGCTCCATAAAGAAATATTGGCGCTCCCAATATCCCTTCAAGTAACAATCGAGTGTAAAGACCAGAAGAGAACCCTTCGCGTAGTTCGCTTTTGAAGGCCTTCTCTGGCACATTTAGATAATCTCGTCGGCGTGTATAGTTGAGTAGCGCATCACGCAATTGTTCAAAACGCTCAGGAAAATAACAATAGTAGAAATTTACTGCTTCTATGATTCGCTGCCTGAGCGTAAAATCTTCAGCCCTTTCTGGCTTGCCTTCAGCACGTAGTCGCTCGGCAAGATAATCCATATAGACTTTTTCTACTTCTTTAATCAGTAATTGTAGTTCGGCTCGCTCAATATTGAGGATCTGATCCTCCATCGCTTCCTGTAGCTCTGTAGTGAGTCCTGACACGGTATCTCTCTCACTGGTACGATAGCTGTCTGCATAATTGCCTATCTCTCTAGGAGAACCAAAATTGATTGTTACACGTCGGCGGAAGGATTTACGAGTAAGGAAATTGAGCCCTACCGGCATTATTCTCAGACCTAGCTGGAAATTTTGTTTGGCTTCTGCTTGTAATGCGATACGCGCTGCGCCAGTTTTTATCTTATGTAGAAATGGATCGGAATGAGTGACACCTTCAGGATAGATAGCAACTGCATTGCCAGTCTGTAGCAGTTCAACAACACGAGCAAATGTCTGTTGATTCTTCTGCTGACGATCTTCTTGACCCTCTTGTGCACGATAGACGGGAACTGCGCCAGCAGCATTGAGCAAGGCAGCAATAAGACGGTTGCGGAAGAGCATTGCAGTAGCAAGAAAATGGACCTTGCGTGGCATTACTGCGCCAATTAGCACAGAATCAAGTAGATTGTTAGGATGATTGAGCGTTAGTAGCAACGGTCCTTGCTTGGGAATGAATTGAGCATTACGTACTGAGACTTCGCGAAAGAAGAAGTTGACAATCAGACGTATAAAAACCAGTAGCGAAAAGTAGAATCTATTACTACCCATAAGATTCATCGAGAGCGACAAGCCTCCATTCTATTAGAATCGAGGCTTGCCTGTTTCTATTCATTCATTTTGCGTTTGCGATCAAAGTCGCTTTAAGGCCCTTATCAATAGGCGAGCCACCTAGCCAAATGGACCAGACACCACGCGCAAGTGTCGGATTCTGGAAAGTAGCTTTGGTTTGGCCTTTGATAATAAGTTCCAGTTTGCCTCCTTGCGACCAACGCAAGACAACCTGATCGTTGGTATTCACATCGGCCTGCGCATTGAGGAAAGCATCACCATCTTTCTTAGCAGGAGAGGCGTCATAACTAGGGATATTATTCTTCAGTCCTTCCTGAAAGGCTTCACGAATACTACCAGCATCAACACTGCGCACAAATTGCAATACCAACTGTTTGGTGGGGCCATCGGTAAGCAATTGCGTGTATAGATCACGTGACTTGTCAATCTTGCTCTCTTCCATATAAGAGGCAATAGCATAGACTTTGACGATAAATCGTTTCCGTACACCTGTGCCAGTGATCTTAAGATTGGCGCCGCCAACATTTACCTGAGCAGGGAAGTCCACACCTGTGGATGGCTCTTTTACGTTCTGTGCCAGCACAGGTAGCGAGCCAATTAGTAGAATTATAAAAGCGTACACAAATAGGTTTAACCGTTTCTGATTCATCATTACTCCTTCTCTATGGTTTGGGGATATACGGAAATTACTCAATGGGAAATTTTCTCGCGATTAGTCTACCATGGCAAGCCCTTTTTTTCTTGTATATACGCGGGATCTTACTTCTCAGGGGTGTAAGCGGCTTGCTATAATCTTGCGTAACATTAACACTCTTACGACAAGGTTGATATGAACCTGGCGCATCTGGGTGACATAGAACTTATTGAAAAGTTCAAACAGCAACGTGATTCAGTTCTTATTGAAGAACTCTATCGCAGATATGCGAAGAAAGTGTACTGGTGGGCACTGAAGTTTCTACAGAACTCTGGAGAAGCCGAAGAGATCGTTCAAGATATATTTATCGCACTAATGGGCAATGCGCTGGATAACTACCAGCCACGCGCAGATGCAAAATTCAGTTCCTGGCTCTATCGTTGTGTTGGTAATCAGTGTCTAAAGCTGCTCAGGCACCGCCATGAAGCCTTGAATAATCAGGTCGAAGTCGATGAAGTACCTAAAGAGCTGATTGCTAAAATTGATCTAGATAGCTCATTGCTTCTTAATGAACGTATAGAGATTCTTTCTTCTGCACTAAATCGACTCAACAGTATGCAGCGTATCTGCTGTCTTAAATTCTATTGGGATGGGATGAAGTATGATGAGATCGCAGCAGAGTTGGGGATTAGCTACGATCAAGTACGTTCACATCTACAGAATGCTCTACGCAACCTTAAACTGACTTTTCGCGAGACACGCCAGCGTGCTGTGAAGCACTAAATTACCATAGAGGGCACAGTGGACTATTTCCCTCTGTGCCTGCTATGGTTGAAAAGGAGATTCAACGTCGAAATAATTCCTTGGCAATTTCGTCAAGGCGGAGTAGGGAAGCCTGATCTAGTTGTGGTTCTTGATCTGGTGAACCAATCTCGCGATTGGCACTCTGGATTGCCGAGACTGCTTTATTAGCAGCCGGGTCTCGATCTAGATAAGTGCGTATGTTGCGATTTTGATTATCGCCAGTAGCAAAATCAAAAAGTTGATCATCACTGGGCGCATTTGCCGATACTGTCAACGCGGGCGTATCTGTAATCCTATATCCTTTGCCAGATCGAACTGTGCGTCCAGTTGAGTTAGAAACAGGGGAATCGGTTGGTGGTTGAGCCCGGGTAAAGCTGAGTTGGGAATTGCCGGTAACATTTGGGGATTCCGTTGGTGGCAGCACCGAACTTATGTTTGCGCCCTGGAAATTGCCGCTACGTCCCAATTCCTGGCT
>JBFLVQ010000502.1:0-7017 GCA_040758525.1 Acidobacteriota bacterium | reverse complement strand
TGTAAGCAAGATAACAGGTAAAAAAGCAAACTATTCAACCAACATAAAAGATGCTAAGACATTGATAGAGCTGCTAGAAAAGAATGGTTATAAAGTAACTATTTGGCCACCAAACACTACACATGACGACTCCTACCATATTCAATTATATCTGAAAATTGAGACTGGGAATGGTCTTAAATATGTGCATTCTATGGTTTTTGAGCAAGGTTTAGAAGAAGCTAGGGCAATTACGCAATTTTTTGCTTTTGTAGCTAGCCAAGCACACGATTATCAAAAACTATCGCGTGCGATCAAGCTATGGGAGAGCAGACAGGGGTTGTGAAAATTATTTTGGCGAGTCTTGGGATAATTTTCGAGCATTTGTACAACGGGGAACAGGTTTGTACAATGTTATCAACATAGGGTTTGTACAGTGGCAAAATCTCGAAATATTGATAAGGCGGCGCCAGTAGGAGCAGTTTGCTACACCAGAGTTTCAACTGAGGAACAGGCAAGGGAAGGGGTTTCGCTAGACGCTCAGGCCGAGAGATTAAAAGCCTATTGCCAGCTAACTGGATTAGAGATCATAAAATTTATTAGAGAAGAAGGAGTGTCAGCAGCAAAGTCCTTGAATGCACGCCCCGGCGGTGCCGAAGTTATTGAGCTGATCTCAACAAAACAAATTGGTCATATAGTTGCACTCAAGCTGGACAGATTATTTAGAGATGCAGAAGACGCACTGCGGCAGACTCGCTCTTGGGATCGCGCTGGTATAGCCCTTCACCTGGTCGATATGGGCGGTCAGACGCTAAACACGGCCTCGGCTATGGGAAGGTTTTTTCTAAGTATGGCTGCAGCCTTTGCAGAGCTAGAAAGAAATTTGACTTCGGAGCGCACGATAGCAGCTCTAGGGCATAAAAAAAATCATCTGCAACCTTATGGCACAACTCCTTTCGGCTTTGTTCGAGTTAATAATCGTCTGATCGAAGATTCACATGAGCTTGCGGTAATAGATCAAATTAGATCATGGCGTGGAGATGGTTGGAGTTTAAGACGTATAGCAGCAGAGTTGAGTAAGCTTGGTGTTCCCACCAAAGAAGGCGGACAATGGTTTGCTTCAACGGTTCGCTATCTTCTGCAGAACGATCTTTATAAGAAGAGAATATGAATAGCAACAAGAAGGAATTAGATTATCAAGTGCAGTACTTCAAAGCAGTGAAGATAGTAGATGAATTGCTTTGCCTTCTCATTCTTGGAAATGTCTATGATGATAATTACAGAACTGTTCAAGATGCGCTAAACGAGATGGCAATAGCTAAGAACGATAATCCCCAATTTGCTATCACTGTTAGACTGGCAAATATTCTCAGGGATAAGGGTTTAATTGAAAATTAATTGAATGTGTCCGTGAATGTGTCCGTAGACTAAAAAAGCCACCTTATCGGTGACTGTAAGTTATTGATTCTACTATGCCGGAGGTGGGACTTGAACCCACACGTCCTAAAAGGACACCGGATTTTGAGTCCGGCGCGTCTGCCAGTTCCACCACTCCGGCGGGTTGATTCAAAATAGCACCAGCAATTCTCGTGTAATTTATTATAAATTGCAAGCATACTGCGCGGCAGTTGATAATCAGCATGAGGTTGTTGCCGTTACCCTACTGCTTATGTTTAAATCTCCACTGTGAATCTGCTCAGTATTAGTCAAGTTAGCAAAAAGTATGACTTAAAGCCTGTGCTTGATGGTATCACGCTGGCTGTGGATAGCGGCGAGCGTGTAGGTATTATTGGTGCTAATGGAGCAGGCAAAACTACCCTTTATAAATTGATCGCTAACGAGCTTACTCCTGATGAAGGTACGGTATCTTTGCGTCGTGGCACTACACTTGGTCTGCTACCACAACAGCCGCGATTTGATCCAGACGCAACCGTTCAAGAGGTATTGGCCGCTAGTCTAGTAGAAGTACAACGATTGGCTGCCGATTACCAAACAATTACCGAGCGACTAGCCGCTTGTCAGGATGAGGCAGAGCTGCGTCAACTGCAGCCTGAACATGAACAAATAGAGCATCGCTTAGAGCAATTGGGTGGTTGGCAATATCAACATAGAATCGATATGATTCTTGGTCAGCTTGGTTTAACTAGTGATAAGAAATTGATCAAGGAATTGAGTGGAGGTCAACGTAAACGTGTAGCGCTTGCTTGTGCTCTTATTCAGAATCCTGATCTACTTGTACTAGATGAGCCTACCAATCAACTCGATGCGATCACCATTAGTTGGTTAGAACAATATCTAGATACTTATGCTGGTGCATTGCTGCTTATTACCCACGATCGTTATTTTCTCGATAATGTAGTGGATCGTATGGTGGAGTTAGCGGCAGGGAAAGCCACTAGTTATCGGGGTGGTTATTCTGATTACTTAGTAGCACGAATGGAACGGCAAGAGACAGCAGAACGAGCGCATGCCCGTCTACTCAATCTGTTGCGTCGTGAAGAAGAATGGTTACGGCGTGGTGTACGCGCACGTGGCACAAAATCTAAGTACCGTGTACAGAATGTGCTTGAACTACGCGAACAGGCACGTAGAGAGGCAGAACAGCGACTACAAAGCCAATTATCCACTACACGTCGGTTGGGTAATACCGTGCTAGAGTCGGTTAAATTGAGCAAAACTTATGATGATCGTGTATTGATCAAGGATCTAGATTTTATCCTGATGAAAGGGGATCGTGTTGCCTTAGTAGGTCCGAATGGTTGTGGCAAGACCACACTTTTACGCTTGCTGATGGGTATAGAAGAACCTACTGCCGGTTCGGTGGTGCGTGGCAAGAATACTCATATCGCTTACTTTTCCCAGGATCGACTTGATATGGACGATGATATCACAGTCTGGGAGTATTTGGCGGAAAACGCCGAGACGGTGAAAGTGGGTGAAGTATTTCGTACCGTACGATCTTACTTAAGTGATTTCAAATTTAATAGTACGCATCTGCACAGCAAGATCGCTAAGCTTAGCGGTGGCGAGAAGAATCGATTGGTATTGGCCAAACTACTACTTGCTGATGCCAATCTGCTTGTGCTTGATGAGCCTACTAATGATCTAGATATTGAGACACTACAGTGGATTGAACAGGCACTGGTGGACTTTTCTGGCGCGGTTCTTTTTGTTACCCATGACCGATTCTTTCTCGATAAAGTAGCAACCTCACTACTGGTATTCGAAGGCGGCGGTCGGGTTGTGCGGCAGGCTGGTAATTACAGTCTCTATATGCAACTCAGATCCGAACCAGCAGTACAACAAGATCTTCAACCTTCACCCTCTCTACCGTTGCCAGCAAAACGTAGCACGCCCCGCACTGGTCTCACTTATAAGGAGCAACAGGAACTTGCCACACTTGAGGTAAAACTGTCTGAAATGGAGGAACAGATGGCTGAACTGGAACGACGCTTGAGCGATCCAGCCGCTTATCAATTGGCCAATGATCACCAGGGTATTTCCGCATTAGCCACTCAATTGCAGGGGTTGAAGGCTGAAGCAGATATACTTTACGAACGTTGGTTAGCGCTTGAAGAGAAACGACAGGGAGATTGAAAGACTATTTTTCCATTCGTATATGTAATTGCTGCTCTTAGTCTTACCTAAAGATAATAAATAAAAACATCCCGCTAGTAAATTTTTTTCAACGATTTTTCTATAGCTGCAGTATAACTTTATGGAGGCTTACTTGCGGGAAAGCTTCAGGAGCATTAGATGCAGCACGAGTTGATGGTTAATTTTGCCGTAATTGCCGAACAGCACAGGAAAGAGGATAAATCTTTGCCGGATCTACCATCTTTGGTGGCGCGCGCTAAGATGGGCGATACTGACGCTTTTGAGGCGATTCTGATACGCTATCAGCGCCAGGTGCTACGCACAGCGATTCGTATACTAGGAAATATTGATGATGCTCGTGATGCTGCTCAAGAAGTTTTTTTAAGGCTACACAAATACTTGCATAACTTCAAAGAGGAACAAGAGTTTCTTCCCTGGCTATACCGTATGACAGTAAATGTCTGCCGGGATATTGCCCGCAAAAGGCGCTCCACAATAACCCTCTCATTGGAACAGCAGCAAGAGAGCGGTGCACTTGACCATCTTTCAAGTAGTCACAATATTGAGGGCGACATTGGTATTGCGCAAGAACGCAAAATCATTGCCGAAGCAATGGCTACACTCTCGGAGAAGGAACGTGCCGCAATCGTGCTAAGAGACTTGGAAGGGCTGGATACCAAAGAGGTCGCGCGCCTACTGGGATCTACTCAGACTACCGTGCGCAGTCAGATCAGCATGGCAAGGCTCAAGATCAAAAAGTATCGTGACAAGATCTTGGGAAGAGGCTAGCGGCTAAGCGCTCAATGCGAGTTTTACAGGAGGAGAAAATTATGCAGCGGATAAAGGTACGCTATTCGGTAGTCGCTTTATTAATGTTATTTTCCATATTTGGCTCAGCAATGACACCAGCAAGGGTATCGGCACAACGCGGTACGACAGATGCAACTGCCTCTCGCTCCCAATACCTAGCAGATGCCGGTATTATTCCTGCCGCAGATAATATTGTTGTAGAAGAGATGATCAACTATCACCATCATCATCTCACTTCACCTCAATCAGGTGAGGCAGTTGCACTCGATGTACGATGGGGTAATCCATTGATGTACCAGAGCTATCCAGAAGCAATCTTACAGGTAGGTTTTACTACTCATATGGTAGCATCAAAGAGACGTAGTCAGTTACGACCCTTGAATCTTGCGTTAGTTATTGATTGTAGTGGTTCTATGGCAGAGAGTGATAAGTTAATCAGGGTTAAAGAGGCATTAATAACTATGATCGCGCAATTGCGGGATATAGATATTGTCTCCATTATTACCTATAGTTCTGGTGCAGCAGTGCTTTGGCCAGCACAACCTTTGCATAATCGTTTAGCCTTACAGCAGGCCATTGCCACTTTAACACCAGACGGCAGCACTAATCTACATGCTGGCTTGATGCTTGGCTATAAGGAAGCTTCAAAATATTTCCATAAAGATACTACCAATCGAGTGATCTTGCTTACCGATGGCATTGCTAATACAGGTGTTGTTGATCCTAATCGGATCCTTGGCGACTCGCTTAATTTTGTCAATCGTGGGATAGATCTTGCTACTATTGGAGTAGGTCTTAACCTAAATGAAGATCTCTTGCGCAGGTTGGCTAGAGAAGGGCGTGGCCTATATCATTTTGTTGCCGATGCTAAAGATATCAAGAAGGTGTTTGTTAAGGAACTGGAGAGTTTACTCTCGCCAGTAGCGCGTGATGTGCTACTAGAGATCACTTATGATGGTGATCTAACACTTGAACATCTTTTCGGTTATCGACCGAAATTTACTAATAATAAGCTTACTCTAGCGCTTGATGATATGAATAACGGTCTTACTCAGGTTGTTATAATGAAATTTGGCTTGAAAAATCGCCGTAGCGCAAAACTGCGCCTACCAGTAAAGGTAGAACTTTCCTACTTTGACATAGATGAGAATAAGACTGTGGTTAAGACAAATGAGAGCTTTGTTACTCTTACTGCCGACCGTCCTGTTGCCTCTATTGATGGTGGTAAACCTACTACAGTCAGTAACAATGGTCACAACAGCAACAATGGCTCTTATTTCGACTCAGAGATGGAAGTAGAAATAGCCAAAACTAATCAAGGAGTTACTGTTGCTAATGGCATATCTCCTGATGATATCGTGAAGATCAAACAGGTACGTGATAAGTTTGCTGTCTCTTACCTAGATATTCTTAAAGACGATGAGGTAAGGAAAAATTACACAATTGCTTGTTTAGCACAAACTATGCGCGAAATGGCGCACTTTTGGGAGAAGCGTAGTTTTGTAGCAGCACAATACCTGGTCGATACTGCAGTAAATGAGACCGTAATACTTTCTCCTGTACAAGCTGACAAGGACGTTACATATGTGCTGGATATAGTACGCAAGTACCAAGATGCGATGACAAAGTTTAACCAGCAACCACGCACATTCTAAAGTAGGGCGCGATTATGAAGTGTAAAGATTATCAATCGCTGATTGCTCTTTATGTAGAAGGCGACCTGAATACTAGCGAAGCCGTACAGGTGAAAGCCCATATCAATATATGCTCTTTCTGTAATCACTTTCATGAACAACTGAGAATGAGTCAGAAAGCGCTCAGGGCTTTTGCTGTAGATGAGTTGGATGATGCAATACTAGATGATTTACGGCTTTCTGTAATGAAGCAGGTGTCGCAGTTGCCTACCACAACAAGCTTCTGGCGACACCTCTGCATCGCTTTTAACTGGCAATATGCGTTAGCATCAGGTTTTATCATAGTAATAATCCTCTCGGTTACTATTTACTTGTTAATATTACGCTCAACCGAGAAACCTATCTTGACTAAGGAGAATACTCCTGCGCCTTATCTTAAAGTGCCTGAAAAACCTGATGTAGAGCCTGATAAAGGGATTAAGTCACCATTGCCATTACCACAAAAACAGGCTCGTTATACTAATAAGCGTATTAAGAGAGCCAAACAACCTAACACGGTGGAGCAGGATGATCTTTTTAGCGCTCCTTATCGTGAACAGACAGCTATCACAGCAACTGTTGCGAAGCCTTTGGTAGAAGCAGTTAGTGCAGAACCAGCAGAGGTTTCTCCTCTACCCAATGATAAAACTAGGATCGAACTGAAGACTCGCGATCCCAATATTCGTATTATCTGGTTCGTTAATAAAGAGGCTGGTCGTAGCGCTAGCTGATAATTTCTAAAGATTTTTGGAGGCAATAATGAAAATTTGTACTTTGATGTTAATGTTGCTATTAACAGTAACAACAAATGTCCTAGGACAATCTGCACCTCGTAATCCTAAGCCCACAGAAGAAGTAGTAGTGCCTGTGCCAAAGGGTTTGAAGACAAAAATATTTGAGATCAAGAATCGTGATCCAGAATCGCTGGTAAAAGCACTGCTTGGTTTGAGCAGTGGCG
>JBFLVQ010000501.1:0-7022 GCA_040758525.1 Acidobacteriota bacterium | reverse complement strand
TTGACCAGTGCTGCAGAAGCAGAAAAGATGGTCAATTATTGGGCAGATCAGGGCGCCACATCTTTCAAAGCTTATGAGCGTGTTACACGTGCGCAGTTAAGCGCAATTATTGCCGCAGCACATCGACGAGGCTTGAAAGTAACTGGCCATCTCTGTGCTGTAGGCTTTCGTGAGGCGGCTGCGCTTGGTATAGACAATCTAGAGCATGGTATCTTTGTTGATAGTGAGTTTGTTGCTGGTAAGCAGCCAGATGTCTGTCCTACAGGTGGCACCACTTACATTACGCTTGCTTTTAAAGTTGAGATCGAAAGCGCACCTGTACAGGAGCTGATTCGCGACTTAGTAAAAAATCATGTTGCAATCACCTCTACATTGGCAGTGCTGGAGACATTTGTTCCCAATCGGCCTCCTCAGATACAAGCTTTTCTAACTAATAAGCTGCCACAACAACGTATTTTAGATGCAATGTCAGCAGAGGCGCGACTACAGTATTTGACTGCACGAGCGCTGCTGGCTGAGGATAAAGACTCTTTTTGGCCAGCTATTCTAAAGAAAGAGATGCAATTCGAACTCGCTTTTGCTAAAGCGGGCGGGCTATTACTGGCTGGCTCTGATCCTACTGGACGAGGTGGTGTAGTAGCTGGTTTTGCTAATCATCGCCAAGTCGAACTGTTGGTCGAAGCAGGTTTTACACCGGTAGAAGCGATTCGTATTGCTACTGCCAATGGTGCTCAGTATCTAGGCCTGGCTGATCGTATAGGTACAGTGGCAATCGGCAAACAAGCAGACCTTGTTGTTATCAAAGGAGATCCCGCCCGTAATATCAGTGATATAGAGAATGTAGAGATGGTCTTCAAAGATGGCATCGCTTATGACTCTAATAGATTAATTGAATCGGTGCAGGGATGCGTAGGGCTACGCTAGTGTTAGCTAAGTACTACTGCTTTGCCCCTGCTTGCCTCAATAGTTTCTCAGCCTCTTTATTGCCGTTTTCTATTGCATAAGCCAAGGCAGTGTAGCCAGCATTATTGGTAGCATTGATTTCCGCCTCTTCCTCAAGCAACAGATTGACAGTATAGGCATTGCCATTAATGGCTGCATACATCAATGCAGTAAGTCCATTAACATCCTTTAAATTTACGTCTGCACCTGATTGACAAAGTAGCCAAGCGATATCGGGGTGGTCGGTTTGTACAGCATACATTAATGCAGTATTGCCAGCATTATCCTTCTCATTTACATCTGCACCACGGTTGAGTAACCATTCAACTTTTGGGGCATCTCCGCGAATAACAACATCCTTGAGGGATTCACGATAGTTCGAACGAATCAGTTGAGGGAAATTTCTTCGAGTAGGCCTTATTTCGGAAAAGAGATTATTGCTAATAGATAGATTAGCAATAACCACAAGCCCCCAACCAAGAGAGAGAAACAGTGCTGTTCCACCAGTAACCATAGCAGTAGTTGCACGTTTACGTACCGTCAACCAGTCTGGATCGCCTTGACCCTCTTTACGTAATAGTTTGAATATTAGTCCACCTTTACATAAGATTGCGATACTTGTAACAACAATTGCCAAGAAGATCCGCGCTCCTATTGCTCCTAGATCAAATCCTAATATTGCGCTAAAAAGCATTAATCCACTACTGATAAGCGCACCGATGCCAAAGGTTCTGAGATAGCGAACCTCATTAACGGCATTAATAAAAGCGCGGGAATTGCTATAAACGTTGGTCGGCTGTACATTAATACCTGCACAGCGCGCGCAATAATTTGTCGTAGGATCAAAACGATCTGATTTATGGCAGATCTCACAGCGTGTTGCGAGAGATTGATGTTTAATTTGTAATTCTTCCATATTCAACTCCCCAAAAATTAGTGCAAAATTATATCACCAAAACTTGTAATGGGCTAATTAATACTCTAATATGTTTCGCAATTGTAAGGACGAAGATTGCCGGGAGCGGCACAAAGTTTAACGATTAACCTTATAGGGATTTACTTTGTACCTTATCCATTTATCAAATCCCACGCCGTATCAATTTTTAAGTACTACCTAGCAATTCACAGCTTAAAGGAGTCGTTCAATATGGAAGCCAAGCAGAAAATTATCAAAGTAGCAGGGCTATGGGGTGCATTATTAGTACTGCTGATATCAAGTTATGATATTCCTAGTCTGGCTGCAGGACAGAGCGCCAATAGTGCCAATAATGAGGCTCTCTGGACAGCATACAATTTGGCCGTTTATGATGCTTCTGTCTATCAGCATTGGAATCTGCGTAAACTTAAACCATTAACCATAGATCCCAACAGCACACAGGCAAAAGTGACTACTCTGACAGCCACCGACTACAAACCAGATAGACCCGATCGTAATCTAGGAGGAAGAATGCTTCCCCCTGAGTGCATAAAAGATAGAAATAGATTGGAATGTATTCTTAGTGAAGATGTATGGGTAACAGTCATACCTGAAGTTCAAGAGATATGTCGGACTTTTCAGGGCGATTTAGCGCTACAACTAAGACAATTGATCGGTCTGCCACCCGATTATCCATTCACCCATTTTGTTCAAATGACTGTAGAGGTGAAGGATGTTTTTAGACCTACACCTGATCCCAACACTAAGACAGAATGGCCCTGTGCAGATCCTAAAAATTCCCAATGTGGTAATGTCTTTTCTACGGGAGTCTCTGCTGCCTTTATCGACTGGTATACCAATAACACGCTAGACTCTTTTCGGATTCCTCAAGGATTTCCTTGGACACATCTAGGCTATACCTATAATTGGAAACCAGGCGCCGATAAGTATGGCGCATCAGAGTATGTTGTGAGAAAAGGCTCGAAAGTTACCATTGATAGTGTCATCAAAGCCGAGGAGTATTGCCGACCAATATCTCCTAGCCGATAGCATAGTTGATATTTTGTCATTAACCCCAATCTTGTTGATTTACCGATCGTAGGGGGCATACGATAAGAGTAAAGTTAACATATTGGGGCTAATGACAAGGTTATTACCGACGCGCAACGACAAACGTATCCGTCACAAGGATTCTCTTTGCTTCTGTCAGCAAATGGCTATACTCCATATCAAGCAGTGGATTCTCTGTCAGTGCCTGCTCCAAACTACTTTTTGCTTGTTGGGTTAGGGCTAATTTTTTCTTGTGTATTGCTTCAGTTTGCGCCTCTAATAAATAGAGACTACCCTTAATTGCGATTGCTTCTGCCAGATCAGGATTGCTAGCAAGAGCGCTTTCTATTGCTTTCATTCCCGCATCGACATCTTTGCGAGGGTTACGCACGCGTATTATATTGTACTTAGCCTGATAGAGATGATAGTTAGCTAAGGTTAGCTTTAATTCTGCATCATGTGAATTTAATTCTGATGCTTGCAGTATTAGTTTACGAGCATTTTCCAGAAAGGTAGCAGGAGATTTATGTGTTACCATTGCCCATTCGGCAGCCTTGATCTCTATTCTGCCAAACTCTTTGTAGAACCCGAAAGATTTTGGATTAATCTTAAGCGCTTTTTCAATGGATTCACGAGCCTTTTGTAAGGGTTCAGTAGGATCAAGGCGTTGCTCAACAAGATAGCTGGCAATGTCATAATGTGCGACTGCATTGTTAGCATATGCACTATCATTTTTCGGATTGATACTGAGAGCTTGGGAATAATTCTCTAGGGCGCGATTAAATGCAGCGCTATGATCGATTCCTTTAGCTATTTCATACTTACCGATAGCTTTGTAAGTGTTGCCAAGATTATTGTAGGTATAAGTATTTTTAGGGTTAAGCTGAATCGACTTTTGATAATAATATATTGCCTGGTTTAATGATGGGCGTGGATCTATTGCATGTTGGGCTTCGTATACTCCTTTTACCTTATAGGCTAAGCCTATATTAGTGTAGGTTCTGAAATACTGTGTGTCTAATGCAATAATCTTCTCAAAACATTCAATCGAGCGCGCGAGTGATTTAGTTGGATCTATACCCTTTCCCATCTCATATGTACCTTTATCAAGGTAACACAAGCCAAGGTTATTAAACACATAAGGGTCACCGCCAAGCTTGATTATTTTTTGTAAAACTTCGATAGCTTGATCTAGTGTTGGGCGACCATCTATGCCTTTGCTTATTTGGTATTCTCCCTTTCGTATCAGCGCATGACTTAAATTGCGATAGGCATCGATATATTCAGGGTTGCGGTTAATGACAAATTGACTACCCTCGATAGCCTTAGCCAATGTTTCACTAGGATCTTCGCCATGCTGAATTTGGTAGTCTAGCCAATTTAAATGCGCATAGTCTCTTCTAACGTAAGCGTTTAAGCTCGCAGGATCGGCCTTGATCGCCTGATCAGCCGCTGCTATTGCGGCAAGGTAGGCTTTCTCAGGAGATTTCCCGGTTTTAAATTCCAAATAGAGAATCTCAGTCCATCTCTGGCATTCACGCTCATAAATAGTTGAATCACTATCGGCGATTGCTAGCGCTGCACGATAGGTTTCACCAGCTTTCTGGTATTGCTGAAGAGCCGCTTCATTATCACCTGAATCTAATTTTAGTGTTCCCATTATCGAATAGATATCGGCCTCTAGTCGTCTTGCTTCATATAGCCAAGGGGCTTTTAAGTATGCTTCGCGAGCCTTTTCTAAGGCAAGTTGATAATCTTTTTTATAAAACGCGATCTGTCCTTCAACATATGCTGGGGATTCTATTTGTGCGCCACTACTGATATTAAGATAGTTCAAAGCAGGCTCAAGAAACTCTTTCTCGATCTCCTTTTCACGACGTCTACGCAATTCACTATTCTGAATACTGGCGGTTCTCCTTAGCGCTTCTCTATATAACTCTCCCATCACCTGACCAAAGGCATAAGCAGCTTCTGGTGTTCTATAGCCAAGTTGCCAAGCCTTTGCCAAATGTGTTTGAGCTAATCGGTAATTTCGTAAAGCCAAGTATCCACGCCCTATTGCATAATGGCCGGGCCCCTCTCCTAGTGTGCCTAAACGCACCATCTCAGCTTCAATAGCTTTAATGCGCCTCTCCACGATCTCAGCTTCAAAACTGGTATCATGTAGCGGCATCATATGAGAGATGCGCATGATATTTTCCATCTCCTTAACCTCTTCACCAAAACGACGAGCCATTTCCGAGCGCTTACTTGCTTGCTGTTCCATTCTGATACCCATTGCTCCTAGTAGTATCAACAATATCAGCGCAAGTGATCCAACACTAACCAGAACCTTGTTTTTTACTGCCTTTCTTTTGAGTCTGTAAGTGAAACTGGTACGTCTTGCCTGAATCGGTTCTCCGGCTAGATAAAAGCCTAGGTCATTAGCTAGCGCACGAGCCGACTCATATCTATCTCTAGGCTCTTTCTCCAGACATTTCATTACAATTGTTTCTAGATCAGTAGTTATAGAAGGAATAAACTTTTTTAAGCTAGTTGGCTCATCATTAACAACCTTGGCTAATATCTCAGGAATAGAATCACCACTAAAAGGCGGTTCACCTGCTAAAATGGTATAAAGGGTAGCTCCTAGACTATAAATATCGGTTCGTCGGTCAATATTCTTATCACCTATAGCCTGTTCTGGTGACATATAAGAAGGGGTACCGATCGGCATACCAGTTTGTGTTCTACTGGTTGCGCCAAGCTCACGGGCAATGCCAAAGTCGAGCACGAATGGTTTCCAATCTCCCTCCTGGGTACGTTCGACCATAATATTAGCAGGTTTAATATCTCTATGGATGAGTCCAATGCTATGGCCGGCTTGAATAGCTTCAGTTATATCTTTAATTACTTTTACCTTCTGTTCTAGTAATAGTTCATCTTTTATTTGGGAAAGCGCAACACCATCGATATACTGCATAGCAATATAGTGATGGCCTGCTACTTCACCAACTTCGTAAACCTTGCAAACATTCTCATGCTCTATTCTGGCTTGTGCTCTTGCTTCATTAAGAAAGCGGGTAGCAAATTCGCTATCTTGATAGCGTAGGAATTTAAGGGCAACAGATCTTCCTAGTCTTGGGTCTCTGGCTTTAATAACTCTGCCCATACCACCTTCGCCGATCAGATTCACATATTCATAGCGATCCCAATCGGGAATAGGAAATCCTTGCTGAGCCTCAAAGCGATTAAGCCAAGCGTGGTGGTTACCATCGACTT
The DNA here is from genome assembly GCA_040758525.1 of Acidobacteriota bacterium. Taxonomy (GTDB): domain Bacteria; phylum Acidobacteriota; class Blastocatellia; order Chloracidobacteriales; family JADJPF01; genus JBFLVQ01. Next base: position 853 of record JBFLVQ010000501.1, on the reverse strand, counting down.
TTGCGACTTCACTAAGAGCCTCAGCAAAAGCCTTGAGGAGATTTTGTCCCTTATTTATCTCTATAGGATATTTACTAAATGCCTCTTCAACACAAAGAAAGTTGGCTTGCTCAAACAGATGATCGGCTTTAACCCGTCTGGAGATCATTGAGGCAATCTTTATTTTAAGTTCTTGATCGCCTTGACAGGCATTTTCCAGATAGGCTGTTAACTGCTGCGGGTTATGCTCAAGCGCGCCTTCAATAATATTCTGTATATGCTCCCATTCTGCTGGTGTCATTATAACCTCTTTCGATCTAATTCTTCCGTTAACCATAATTTTGCCATTTGCCAGTCTCTATCAATGGTTCTGCGATTGACACCTAGAGCTTCGCCAATCTCTTCCATAGATAGACCACCAAAGAATTTCAGTTCAACAACATTGGTCTGTCTTGGTGATACTTTTGCCAGGCTGGTGAGGGCATCATCAATTGCGATCAGATCGAAATTCGCTGTTCTGGGAAATGTAATAGCTTCATCTAAAGAGACTTTTTCCTGATCGTTACCACGCTTTTCTGCGGATTGTAGACGGGCATAATCGACAAGTATGTGACGCATTATACGTGCGGCTAAACCAAAGAAATGTGCGCGACTTTGAAATGAACCTCTCTTTTGATCTACTAGGCGTAAATAGGCTTCATGAACCAGTGCGGTAGGTTGTAAGGTATGGGCCGGGCGTTCCTTGCGAATATAGGATTCCGCAATACGTCTTAATTCTTTGTAGACTATATCAAAGAGTTGATTAAAAGCAGCCTTATCTCCACCACTCCATTGCTCAAGCAGGATCGTAATATCATCTTGTTGCACCATTTTT
>JBFLVQ010000500.1:0-7027 GCA_040758525.1 Acidobacteriota bacterium | reverse complement strand
AAAACAGTCTTGCGCGGCTCATCAAAACTTAATTCTAACTTGATGTGCTGCACATCAAAACTACGACTACGCCCCCACTGTAGTGGGCCTTCTAGACGTTTATAACCACTTATGGCGTGTACTGGCACGCCAATAAAGATGATGATCAGAGCAAGAAAACTGACAAAGATGCGCTTCAAGGCTACGCCTCCTCAGATTATGCTACAGAGATTTTTGCTCGAACTCTGCAGTTATTGTTTCAAGATGAACGTATTAGAGATCTGACCCAATATGGAAACGGTAATGTTATTGTCGCCACTACGCAGATTCAACTTCTCTGGCATGCCAGCTAAGACAATTTGACTGTCTGTTACAGAGAATAAACGCGAAGGGCGCAAAAGCTTACCATTGATAGTAACCTCAGGTGAAGGGGCTAGAGAACTGCCATCAATAGTAAGACGTCGCTTCTTCATGGCAAAGCGAGCTTTAGTGATCTTTGGCGGCGGTGGAAATTCAAATATTCCAATTGCAGAAGGGATACCAATTGAACCAGTCGAGAAAGGCGAGCCCAATACTGGTCGGAGCTGTCCACTAGAATCAACTTGATAGACGCTCACATCCTTCGAGCCACCAAACCCACCATTAGCGACAAATAGTAGTGTGCCGGCTGAATTCATCGTGAGGCCCGCAGGGCCGTCACCATCTGTAGTAAAAGGTGAACCTGGCACAGCTCTTAACGAGCCATCCGAATTAACCGAGAAGACCGTGATCGATGAGGTATTGTTGTTACTTACAAAGACGAGATTACCATTTGGACTTACAGTAATATCGATAGGACGATCACCATCGGTAAAATAGGGCACGTTGGGCAGTAGCGCAAGCATACCGCTATTTAAATCAACGCGAAAACCAGAAATACTATTTGAACCTAGTTCTGCTACATAGAGGCGTGCACTAGGTGTATGCAGTGCCAGGCCATGCACAACCGTTCCAAGCGTACTGAAATTACCGGTTTGACGTAGCGCGCCAGTTGTATCGATCGAGTAGCTGCCTATGCTGCGGTTGAATTGATGGCCAGCAAAGAGCACTGTACCAGCATTATTGATTGCTAGCGAGATAGGTCCATTACTAACACGGAAGGGCGAATTAGCAAGCGGTTGTAGCGCACCATTGCTATTAATGGTGAAAGCTGCAATCGAATCAGATTCAATATTGGCAACAAAAAGTCGTGTACCTTCTGTATTACAGACTACCCCAGCGGGAAAGCGTCCGCCTGTAGAGATCGGCGTGCCTGGTAGTCTAGTCAGTTTTCCATCAGGATTTATCCGAAATCCCGTAACACTATTGTCAGCGTTATTGGTAATATAGAGGAGCGCGCGACTACGACAGATGGTAAGACTGCCAATATCTGAGGTCTTGCCGCCTATTCCACCTGTTGAGAAAGGTGAACCGGAAACAGGTTCTAACCTTGCATTACCTAACAGTCGGAATGCACTCACAGAGTTCTCAAAATCATTATTATTAACATAGATGAAAGATCGATCAACAACAGTTTGGAAGGCAACAGGCAGTGCCGCAGACCCAGCCTGTACAGCCAGCGGTGCCGGCAAGACTAGTGTCATTAGTATCAAGAGACAGGCTAAGAGGGCTACTGCTACTCTCATCTACGTTATTAATCGACAAACACAACATCGACAGGATGTGGAATGATCTTGGCTGCATAGCCTTCTGCCAATAACCTACGCACGGCGGCACGCCCCTGCTCACCATAATTGAGGGTAAGGTTATTGACATACATACCAACAAATTTATCGGCTAGCCCCTTGTCCATACCCCTGGCAAAGCCCAGTGCATAGGCAAGCGCTGCCTCACGATGATCAAGCGCATAACGTATGCTCTCTTTAAGCAATGCGCTTACACGCTGGATCAGATCAGCAGGAAGGTCGCGTCGGATCACATTACCACCCAATGGTAATGGTAATCCAGTGCGTTCACACCACCATTCACCAAAATCGATCACCTTATGCAAGCCAGCTTGCCCATAAGTCAACTGGCCTTCATGTATTAACAGACCAGCATCGGCACGTCCTGCTACCACCGCATCGATAATCTGATCAAAAGCGACTACCTCGTGTGCACAATCGGGCAACACCAGTTTAAGCAGCAGAAAAGCGGTTGTCAGTGTGCCCGGTACAGCAATCTTCTTACCTTTCAAATCATCAACAGTAGATGGTGTACGGGCAACAATCATAGGGCCATAGCGTTCGCCCATACTGGCCCCTGAGGGCAATAGTAGATACTTATCGGTGAGGTAGGCATAAGCATGAAAAGAGATTGCGGTAACATCAAATTCGCCTTGGAAGGCACGACGGTTGAGGCTTTCAATCCCTTCTAACACATGTGTGAACTTTAGCTCGCCGGTATCGAGTTTATCGTTGGCAAGCGCATAGAACATAAAAGCATCATCAGAATCAGGGCTATGAGCAACTTTGATTTCGCGTGTCATTGTGTCACCATCTCTTCCAATGGTCGATAAAGTGTATCACGTTCCACTGGCTGGAAGCCGGCTTCGCGGATCAGATGTACGATCTCTTCCCGTTTTGCCTCACGTTCAGAGATCTGTCCAGCCGCATAAGTGATACGCTCTTCCATTACCGTACCATCCATATCATTAGCGCCAAAATGCAGGGCAACCTGAGCCAAGTGTTTGCTCAACATCACCCAGTAGGCTTTGATATGATCAAAATTGTCAAGTATCAGCCGTGATACTGCCACTGTCTTAAGACTATCAACACCAGATGGACCAGGCAAATGTGAGAGTTGAGTATCTTTGGGATGGAAAGCCAGTGGAATAAGGCATTGAAAGCCGCCTGTCTCATCTTGCAACTCACGTAGACGAATCAGATGATCAACACGGTGTGAATATTTTTCTATATGGCCATAGAGCATAGTGGCATTAGAGCGTATGCCATAGTTGTGTACTTTACGTGCTAGTTCCAACCAACGTGATGCAGAGGTTTTATGGCGGCAGATCTGGCTACGTATCTCTTCATGAAAGATCTCTGCACCACCACCAGGACAAGAATCTAGGCCTGCCTCGCGCAACCGCTCGATCACATATTCATCACTTTTATGAGTGATACGCTTAAAATGATCGAGTTCCACCATGGTAAAAGCCTTCAGATGCACATCAGGGAAATTCTGTTTGAGTGTGGAAAGTAGCTCCAGATAATAATCGAAGGGTAGTGTAGGATGTAGTCCACCAACAATATGGACCTCTGTTGCTCCATATGCACGCGCCGACCGTACCATCTCAACACATTGATCAATAGTAAAGGTATAAGCACCCTCCTCACCGGGTTTACGGTAGAAAGCGCAGAAGGTACAATCCCAATAACAGACATTGGTTGGATTAAGATGACGGTTGATATTGTAATAGGTGATGTTGTTATGGCGGCGGCGGCGTACAATGTTGGCTAGACGGCCTAGTGCAGCCAAGTCATCACTTTCGAAGAGCCGTACACCATCCTCATAACTGAGGCGCACACCTGCTAACACTTTCTCTTCGATATCCCCTAGGTGATCACCATTTGTATATGTCATAAATGCTCAACCTATGCACTATAGATTAGGGCACCATTGCTTACCCTATTAGCACTATCTTAAGCCGCTACGACAAGGATCACAAGTTTCCTGCGCTGTCTCCCTTCTTACTAGGCGGAGGCGTGGTCTTAGGAGGTTTCGTTGGCAGTGGCGGCGGTGGCGGTGGCAATTGGTTAATAGTAGGAATATTGCCGCTTTCTGGCAACAGTGTTGAGGGAAGCGGTTGTCCACTAGTACTCTTACCTGTCACGGAGAGCATCTCGTCAAGGTGCTGGCGAGCACGCTTGGCCTGTAGTTCAACAGTTTGTGGATCAGGTTTGGGAATCTCACCAAACTTCTCGATCGGTTTCCCTTTTAGATAGAACTTCATAAAGTCTATCCAGACCGGCAAAGCTGCCTGTGCACCAGTTTCGCCTTCACCTAGACTGCGCTTCTCACCTGGATAACCGATCCAGAATCCCGTTACCAGACTGGGGGTATAACCGATAAACCAAGCATCAGTAAAATCATTCACGGTACCAGTCTTACCAGCAATCTCACGTTTAGCAAGATCGGCCTCTTTTTCACCTTTGATACGTGCTGCTGTACCACCTTCAACCACTCCACGCATTAGCGAAACCATTGTCCCTGCTACATAAGGCGAGATAACTTTGGCTAGTTGTGGTTTGGTCTCTTCTAGCAAGCGACCTTCATTGTCAATGATACGTCGTATGTAGTAAGACTTGGCACGCATTCCCTTATTGGCAAAGGTAGAATAAGCAGAGACCAACTCGATTAGAGGAACTTCTGTAGCGCCTAGCGCAGAAGGTAGATAAGGCGCCATAGGATTGGTAATACCAAAACGTCGCACCATCTCAGCGCCTTTCTGTATACCAGTCGATTGAAGCAGACGTATTGCTGGGATGTTACGCGATTGTGCCAATGCTGTACGCAGTGGGATCAAACCCATAAATTTTCCATCATAATTATGTGGTGTCCAATCACCTGCCTGGAAAGGGGCATCAGCAACCAGATCTTCAGCGCGCCAGCCATTCTCGATTGCGGCGGTATAGATAAGCGGCTTAAAGGCTGAGCCAGTCTGACGATTAGCCTGTGTAGCATTATTAAATTTAGCGCTATTGAAATCGTAGCCACCTACCATCACCTTGATCTCGCCGGTTTGCGCATCTTGGCAGATAAGAGCTCCACTCACTTGTGGGAGTTGCTCTAGTCCTACAGTAAACTCGCGCTTCTCTTTATTGATCTTCTTGATATGGAAGATTGCCAGATCACCCTTCTTAAGTAGCTGTGGGAGTGGTTGACGCACCCAAGCAGCATCTTTGGGTGTCAGTTGTGCCTGGTAATCACCAAACCGGATTGAAGCAGCCTTTTCATTGACCTCCATTACCAGTCCTTGAGCATACATGTTCTCAACAAACTCTTGTTCCCAATCAGGGTTACGATAGTTGGCAAGATTTTTTACATTATCGTTGTCGATCACATTGTAGAGCTTGTTACGCCAGCGTGGGTGACGATGATCATAAGCATGTAGACCGCGCCGCACTGCTTGTAGAGCATGGCGCTGGGCTTCAGCATTGAGTGTAGTATAGACCTTTAATCCTGAAGTATGAGCGACACGTGTACCATAATTATCTTCTAGGTATTGACGTACCTCTTCAACAAAGTAGGCATAAGGCGAATTATTGTTGCCATTACGTGAGGAGATATTAAGTTTAATAGGATGCTTCTTCGCCTCTTCTGCTACGCTACGGGTGATAAAACCCTCCTCAGCCATATTGTCTAGCACCAGGTTACGGCGTTGTTTGGCATTATTCATATTACGCTTAGGGGAATAGATACCAGGTGCTTTGGGAATTGCTGCCAACAAAGCGTACTCTTCCAGGGTGAGATTCTGGACCGATTTGCCAAAGTAGTATTGCGCACCTGCCTCTATACCATAGGCGCCGCCACCTAGAAAGATCTGGTTACAATAGAACTCCATTATCTGTTGCTTGGTAAAATGGCGTTCGATCTGAATAGCTAGTAGTGCCTCTTTCATCTTGCGAGTATAAGTCTTCTCAGGAGTAAGGAAGAGCATCTTAGCAAGCTGTTGAGTGAGGGTTGAGCCGCCTTCCACAGTAGAGCCAGCCTGGAAGTTGCGCCAGCCGGCGCGAATGATACCAAGCGGATCAACTCCCCAATGGTGTTGAAAGCGTGAATCTTCAATTGCTAAGATCGCCTCACGCATACGTGGGGGGATCTCATCATAGCTAAGCGGAATACGCCGCTCTAGCGAGAACTCTCCAATTACCGTCTGGCCATCATCAGCAAGCACCTGAGTGACTAGACTAGGCTTGTATGTGGCTAGTTGTAATACTTGATTTGCTTCATCAGTAAGTGAAGTTTGATAAGAGACCACTAACCCTGTAACGGTACCCAAGATTATTGACAGTAATAGTAGTGCAAGAAAAGTAGATTTGAAGAAGAAACGTTGTAAACGTGTGGGTTTGGCGCTACGTTCAGTTAGTGAGGAGACTTCTTTCTTAGATGCTTGGCTCATAATTGTCCACTTTCATCCAGGGGAATGATTGTCTATAGGCAATGAGCAGGCTACCGTTATTGTAGGTGTTAGCTATCCTATTATTTATCACTCATCACCTATTAGATACTAGACTATCAGCGACCAGGCGCTGAAATCCCATGGTAAATTGCGCGGCGGGGATTGTAAAGCAGCAATACAGAGCGCCATCTAGTAATATTACGGCGCTCTGTATCGATTGGAGAAATGGGGAAAAATAGTAAGAGGACACGGCGCTCAGTTCTTGCCAGCCATACTGAGTGCCTGGACATCGGCGCGACGTCTGACCTTGTCCCATTCAACCACTTGTCGGGCGCGCCGATTTTCTGTTGCTTCAGCAAGAAAATTAATGAGGTCGTCTTCAAAGATTTCTGGCGAATTCTGTTGTCGCCGCATAGATTCCATTATCGAGATGTACTCGAGCACTTCAGCTACCTCTTTTTCACTGAGGGTTTCTATCTTGAAGGCAAGACGTTCCCGATTAGTCAATCGTTTAGCCATAATTGTCCTCCTTAACCTAATTTGGCAGACGATTGACTCGCAGAGTCGATCAGCCTGCGCTATTATTTCAGTCTGTTCATAGCTTGGGTGACAGTTACTCCCTTCAACCTATGAAATATTTACCTGCGTATTGAGAACTTTCTGTAAGACTTATACTACAATAACTTAAAGTTATGCGCAAGACTGGCTAAGGCAGTCAGGCAACTGCTTTGCTAACTAGAGATATAGAGATCCCATATCAGTCTATATATATTCTTATATATAGTTCAGATATTGACGGCAGAGATTGTTAAAGGTTAGTATGGGCGCAAAATTGATTAGCTTATAGGAAGAGAATGCCTTTTAACATCATGAGCAAGACATCGCAATTAGTAGGCTTTTCTATCT
>JBFLVQ010000499.1:0-7043 GCA_040758525.1 Acidobacteriota bacterium | reverse complement strand
AATAGGTAGTTCCTTCTGAATTGGCCTAGGAAAGATCTGTATCTCAATCTCATTTCCGGCACCACTGTGAGCTTTGATCGCTTCTCCCCGCCAGAGTTTGCGTACAGTGTCGATTCCTTCATTCATTATCTCTTTGCGACCAGAATAGTTTTCTGGAGCAAAAACAAAATCATTGGCATGCCAACCAGAAGCAAAAGCAATGGCAGCTCTGCCGCTAGATAAATTGTCAACAACCGCCCATTCTTCTGCGACTCGTATAGGATTATGTAAAGGTAGAACAACACTGCCAGCTCTGATCTGAACCTGCTCTGTCACTGTCGAAAGGGCAGCAGCAGTCACAGATGGATTAGGGTATAGACCTCCAAAAGCATGAAAATGGCGTTCTGGAGTCCATACAGCCGAGAAGCCATGACGATCTGCAAACTTTGCTCCCTCGATGAGTAGTCTATATTTGTCTTGAGCATCTATACCATCATCACTAGCAAAATAGAATAGACTGAAATCGACTCTCTTCTCAGAGGCTCTACTATTTTCAACCTGATAGACACTGTTATTCTCGTCAATATTGATTATTACTTGAAAACCTTTGGTAAGAGTCCAGAGAAGTTCCAATATAGAAATATCGAAAGAAGCATTAGTAACAGCTAACCATACTCCAGTAGTATCAGAGCCAAGATACTCACTCATCGCTATGGAAAAATTGCTTAGATTATGGTGGCAGACCATTACCCCTTTAGGTGTTCCTGTAGAACCAGATGTATAGATCAAATAGGCCATGTTGTCGGCCAAAATACTACTAAATAGATTATCCTCGCTCTCTTTAGCAATCTCGTGCCAGTCTGTGTCAATAGAGATCAATGGCAAGCGATTTTCTGATAGATTTCTCTGCAAATACTCTTGAGTCAAGAGCAGGATTGGACGGGCATCATCTAAGATGCTAGTTAAGCGTTGACTTGGTATTGCTAAATCGATTGGCAGATAGGCTGCGCCGGCTTTAAGTACAGCCAATATACTTATTACCAGTTCTAAAGAGCGCTCCAAATATATACCAATAATCTTATCAGGCCCTGCTCCCAACCTTCTCAGATGATAGGCTAATTGATTGGCACGACAATTCAACTCCTTATAGGTTATCTGCTTATCTTCAAAGATTAATGCAATTGCGTCTGGCGATCTCTCTACCTGTTGCTCAAATAGTTGATGTATACACTTATCTCTAGGATAAGGCATCTGGGTACTATTCCAGAGCGTTAAAATTTGATGTTGTTGCGCTGATGTTAAGAGTGGCAAATCTGACAAACGCTGTTCTGGATCGGATAGAATGCCTTTTAGTAGAACCTGGAAATGGTCTACCATTCGTTCCATTGTTGTAGTATCAAAAAGATCAGTATTATATTGAAAAGAACCAGCAAGTAGATTGGCTGTCTCTACTATTATTAATTCTAGTTCAAACTGAGCTGCTCTCTTCTCTACAATGAATGGCTCAACCTCAAGCCCACCAAGATTCAGTCGTGTTTCTGATTGCTCTATTAGAAAGAGCGGCAACTTCTGTTCATCACTACGATTGAATTGTTGTAGCAGAAACATTACTTGGAAGAGTGGTGAGCGGCTGGTATCCCTTGTTGGTTGTAGTCGCTCAATTAGCAAGGGAAAAGGAAAGTCTTGATGTTTGAGTGCTGCTAAAACTCTCTTTCTTACCTGTGCAAGAAACGATCTGAAAATAGTATTACCTGTTAGATTAGCACGCAAGATTAGTGGATTGATAAAGTAGCCAACTGTATTTTCAAATTCTGCACGCGTGCGTCCACTTGCTGGAGTACCAACGAGAATGTCCTCTTGCCCACTATAGCGGTATAATAAGGTCTGAAAAGCTGCCAGTAAAAAGGTAAAGAGCGTTACGCCCGTTGTTTCTACTAATATTTTAAGACTAGTGGTTATCTCCTCATCAAGCTTAAAAGTGCAAGCGGCACCATTATAAGTCTGTATAGGCGGTCTAGGCCGATCGGTTGGCAATTCCAGTAAAGTTAGTTCTCCAGCCAATTCTTTTCGCCAATAGTCCCATAACTGCTCTCCTTGCTGGTTTGCTAACATCTCGGTTTGCCAATATACATAATCGGTATATGGATGTTCCTGTATCTCTAACATAGGCTGTGCGTTCTTTGCGCACAAAGAGTAGCAGAGACCAAGTTCATCAATAAGCAATAAGAATGACGAGAGATCAACGGCGATATGATGAGCTGCTACCAGTAGAATATGTTGGGTTGGTGATAGGGTAAATAGATTGATTCTTAGTAAAGGTCCTTCTGCTAAGTTAAAAGGAGAATGTGCATTCTCTACCAATTGGGTTGATAGATCATTCTGATGCCAAGTTGAGGCATCTATCTCTGTGAATGAGAGCGGGCTGTTATGGTTAATCTGCTGAACAGGTTTACCATCACGCATCTGATAGGTTGTACGTAGTGTAGGATGACGATCGAGAATGATCTGAAATGCCTGCCGTAGTGCTACTTTGTCTAAACTCGATACTATACGTAGAGCAAAGAAGAGATTATAAGCTGCACTCTCAGGAGCAAGTCTATGTAGTAGCCATAGAGCTTGTTGACCATAAGAAAGCGCATGTTCAGTCTCCTCTGTCACCAGACCAGTGCGACGTTCCCATAGTGGCGCTGTTGTTATTGTTAATTGATCGAGAAGACGATTTGCTAGTTCGATAATACTACTGCCTTCAAGAAAATCTGTTGCCGATAAATTTATCTCCAGATCGCTCTCAAGCCGATTTTTCAACTCTATTGCCATCAAGGAATCTAACCCACTCAAAGGATGTGATAGATCCAAATTTGATGGTGTTGTCCTTAACAGGCTAGCTGCCTTTTCTTGTAGATAGTTGGCTAGCAGTGCCTGGCGTTCTACCATTGATCTACTGAGTAGCATCTCACGGTTAAGGCTTGTCTCGCTCGTCTCATAACATTCCTGCCAAACACTACTGGCAACTATTTCTAGTCCCTGATTAAGAAAGCCTAATCGACAGGCATGGCGTTGGATCTTACCACTAGAAGTTTTAGGGATAGATCCAGCTTTGAGCAGTGCAATAGTATAAACTTGCAATTCATGGTGTTGAGAGATCGCTTGTCGAATCGCTCTCATTGTTAACTCAGTATCTACCGGTAGTCGCTTATCTACTTCCACTACGATCACTAACTTCTCTTCCCCATCCACCTCGATTGAGAATGCTGCCGAACAACCTGGTCGTACTGCAGAGCTACTCTGTTCTACTGTCAATTCGATATCTTGTGGGTAATGGTTACGTCCACGTATTAAAATTACATCTTTAACACGACCAGTAATAAAAAGTTCTCCATCCTTCAAGAATCCTAGATCGCCGGTGCGTAGGAATGGTCCTTCTCCTGTGTCAGCAAGATATGCCTGAAAGGTTTGAAGGGTTTGAGAATCTCGCTGCCAATAGCCTATTGCTACACTAGGTGACGATACCCAGATCTCTCCTACTCTATCAGGCTGACATCTTGTTAAGCTCTCTCTGTCTACAATTAAGATCTCTTGATCAGGTAATGCCCTACCACAGCCTATCAATATCTTGGTATTACTATTTTTTGAAGTATGGTAGACCACTCTGTTATGTTCTAGTGCAGCAATGTCAACATTTTCAGTTTTTGGTAAGGCTGACTTCAAACCACCAGAAACCATCAAGGTTGCTTCGGCAAGACCATAGCAAGGATAAAATGCTTCTTTACGAAAACCACAAGGAGCAAAAGCTTCAGCAAATCGCTGCATTGTATCGTAACGTACCGGCTCAGCACCATTGAAGGCCAACTCCCAACTGCTTAAATCTAGACTATCTCGCTCAGCAGCACTGATCTTGCGTACACATAGATCATAAGCAAAGTTTGGTCCACCGCTTGTTGTCGCTCTAGTTCTAGAGATAGTTTGCAACCATCGCAGTGGGCGTTGTAGAAAAGCAATAGGAGACATTAGTGTCACAGGAAAGCCACCATAGAGAGGTTGTAATACTCCTCCAATAAGCCCCATATCATGATAGGTAGGCAACCAGATTACTCCTAGGCTTTTCGATGTATGCTCAAAATGCCTATGAATAACTGAGAGATTGTGTAGTAGATTGCCATGAGTAAGCGTTACCCCTTTAGGTTCACTGGTAGAGCCTGAGGTGTATTGGAGCAGAGCGATAGTTTCACTATTAATTTCTGGTAACTGCCAAGGTTCGGCGATTTCACGGTTGATCTTATCGCTTGCTAACCAAGAGATTCCCTGTAACTCTGGGATCTGATCTAAGAAATACTCTACCATTGATAGAATCGATGTTGTTGTAAGGGCAAATAGTGGCTTAGCATCATTGGCAATTGCAAGTAATCTAGGAAGCGTGCGGGCGAGTCTAGCAGGATCTGGTGGATATACTGGGACAGCAATGGCCCCACTATATAAACAGCCTAAAAAAGCAGCAATGAATTCGAGGCCAGGTGTATAAAGCAGTAATACACGTTCCCCTACTGCCCCATTGCGCTTAAGTAGAGCACCTATTGTGCTAGCTCGATTATCTAGTTGGGCATAGCTAAGATGATCTTCTGATTCATCATCAAGGAGAAAGGTATATGCCTGCTTATCAGGCTGTTTGCGCGCTTTTGTGCGTAGTAACTCAACTAAAGTTAGGTTAGTTGTTGTTAAAGAGCTTATCAAATAATCTTTTTCGATAGCCATAGGAGTTTATTTAGCTCCATTATTTCAAGTTTTATAATTGATGTTCTGCATGACTAGTAAAACTTTGTGGAAAAACTTGCAGACCAATACTGTCTTAGCAGCAAGAGAAAGGAGACGCTATTGCGCAGCTAAAAATAACTCCTTTTGACAGTAGAGTCTTTCCGATTTGAGCCCACGATGCTGACAATCTGCCACTAGTCTATTTGACTCAACAATGGGACGAGATTCATCGGTATAGCGAATGGAAGTAAGATAGGTTAACCAAGGTTCTTGTCCCATTGCATACACATAGACCTCTTGGGGATGTAAGCGATTGACGATATCTATCCCCTTCTGGTAATTCGATCCATCAAATCTTCTTGATTGATCCATCTTTCTCGCTAATGGATTAGTTAACAATGGACCATATAACCAACTCATAGGTGCACCATCACACTCCATGCCAAGAAACAGCATATCAATATCTCCAAAATAGTTATGTAGATGTTGATAAAGTGTTGAATCAATATTATTGGAATCGGCGGCACAGAGAATCGAACGACCTTTCTGTTTAACTAAATAGGCGATTTTAGTCCTGATATTTAGATCAGCGTGTTCACCTAAGAAAGGCAGCCCTGTGATCATTCCATTTTTGATCTTAATATCCTCCATCTCATCGATCTCTCTTAAGTCATTAAAGCCAAGATTTTGAAAGAGGAGTTTTAAAGATGGATCGGCCAACCCACCACCATTATTTTTAGGTAGTACAACCGTTCTGATCTTATGGCGCAACTGCAACAGGGTTTCAAACATACAGTGATCCTGATGATTATGAGTAATAAGCAGATAATCTATCTTTTCCGGTAAGTCGGCATAAGTGTAACAACTGTATGTACCATCACCTCCATAGCAGATCACAGGATCGACCAATATGCTCACATCTTCTGACTCAATTAAGATACAGGCATGGCCAAAGTAACGTATTCTTACACCATCACCAGTAAAACCACGACAGGGTTTAGGTTCATCCTCACTAAAGAAGGTTGAGAAGAGTCTATTCTCTTGTCTGATCCCTAAGACTTCTTTGATGTAATCCATTGGTTGGGGTTCTTGTCGCATCTTAAACAACTTATCAATCCCCGTATGTTTAAATGGTATATCCAAGTATAGGTGATCATCCATCATCAGCCTGGGCGTACTGAAAGCAAAAGAACGATTATCTTTCTCAGCCAAAGTCAGCGAGATCCTTTGTGATGATTCGTTATAGTAAGGGCTTCGATACAATAGACCTTCAATAAATCTAATAGCGGGCCGATTATTCAAATCGTAGATTAATTCTACATATCCTCTTAATACATCTGGTATTTTCTGATACAAAGACTCCAAAGAATAGCCACTAGCCTCACTTGTTAGCATATTATCAATGGCTTTGACAGCCTCTGCAAATGCTAACATATGACCATTCTCTTTAATGGTCTTACTGATTAATGTTTTTATATCATCAACTCTATTAATATCATAATTGATAAATGGGCCTCCTAACATAGCAGGATTCTTTGAGGCAGAAATATGTACTTGAGGAGCATTAGCAAATGATTGCATGATCTTTAAATGCGAATTGGCAATAAACATTGCCGAAGTAGCTGGCGATAATAGATATGACCAGGCATACCATTGATTGAATAATGGCTCCATCTGCACTTGCGGTTTAAGATATACTTTGTCACTTGTCATTGCCTATTAGTTCTCTTTATCAAATAGAAGCTTATCAAGAGAGTATTGTCCCTTAATGGCATCCTCTGCCAATCCTTAGACAGATCATCATTGAGTTGGCTTAACAGGCTTTAATTATGGGGCTTTAGGAATGGTAGCCAAGGGTATCCCTTTTAATAATTACACTCGACTACCTAACTAAAGCCCCACTTTTACACCTACCTACATGTCTTAGTGGTAATTTCAGAAAAAAATTACCGGAAATTCGAGGATATTCGATCAATATGTTAAACTAATAGAAGAAGTAAGATTAATATTAAGGACAAGTAAATATGCATTTAGCTATTCAATCTGAACAGGAAGAAGATAGCCGTTGGCTTGCAGAGGTACTCGAACTCCCTGGTGTATTAGCCTATGGACAAACAAGGGAGGAAGCGATTGTTAAGGTAAAGGCACTAGCACTTCGAGTATTAGCCGATCAACTTGAGCATGGAGAGAGTGCTTCAGACCTAGAAGGTGTCTATTTTATTGCTGCATGAGTCAATGACCTACTACAAAAACAAACCGTGTTCTAGCTGCCTTACTAAGAATTGGTTGGAGTGTCAAGAAGGTGTCAGACTCAC
>JBFLVQ010000498.1:0-7061 GCA_040758525.1 Acidobacteriota bacterium | reverse complement strand
CAAGTTTGGCGTTGATTTCAACTATTCTAATACACCAGGAAAAAAGACCTCTGTACCACTGCTGCCAGGCGGCGCCGCACTCTTCTCTGGGCTTAATCTAGCGGCACTAGGCTTAACAGGGGCGCCTCCACTCACCGGTCTACAGGCTTTTGATCCAAGCTTGCGTACACCTACACAGCGTGGCTTTCTTAGTGTGTTAGCAACAATATTACCAAATATTGTTACAGGCTTTCCGCGTGGTATGCCACTAGCTGATCTTCCCCTCCCGCTCACTTTTGTACAGGGCTTTGGCGATCCACGTTTGGAAGTAGACACAAAATACCTATCACTATTTTTTCAGGATGATATCAAGCTTAAGCCAAACTTGCTGCTTAAAGCAGGACTACGCTACGACCTCAATCGTGTACGCTTTCTTCCCAACAATAATGGTAACTTCAGTCCTAGACTGGCGCTATCATATCAGCCCAGTCGATTGTCAAGCTTGAACCTGCATGCCAGTTATGGCCTCTTCTTCAGTGTACCATCTTCACTGCTTAGCTTTGTCACCCAACCATTCTTTCAAGAACAGTCTCCTACTAAGTTTATTTTTCTACCATTCCCACTTTCAATATTACCTTATCAATTACCTGGTCATCGCTATCCAGAGTCTACGGAATTGCCACCAGGGGTAAGATTTGTTCCTCAATTTAGTCGTGTAATGCAGATTGAAGCGGGACTACGTAACACTTATGCACAACATGTTAGTACCGGTATAGATTACTCGATAGGTGATAGCACGACGTTGTCAGCCAATTACAGCTTTGTACGAGGTATCAAGATCATAGGGCAACGCAATATCAACACTGTAATACGTCCAGTGCCAGGTAGTCCATTAACAAGCCAGATGATAGGGCGGATAGATCCTACCCGTGGTGATATTATCCAGTTTGAATCAGCTTATGATAGCTATTACCATGGTATTACATTCTCGTTTGTGCACCGTTTTAACAAGGGGATCAACCTCTTGGCTAGTTATACCTGCTCTAAGGCAATCGATAATTTTACTGATCCACGCAACGATATAGGCTCACCTAGCGATCCACAAAGACCTGCCGCGGAACGTAGCCTATCGCTTCAGGATGTACGTAATCGCGCGGTAATATCGGGTATCTATGATCTAAATTTAACTACTAACCGTTGGCTACGCGACTTTCAACTCTCCACAATTATTAGGCTGGAATCTGGTAGACCTTACAATCTGCTAGCTGGTGTTGATCTCAATATGGATGGCGATACTCCGATCAATGATCGGCCACTCGGTTTAGGTCGCAATGTTGGTGTACTACCAGGTTTCGCCAGTGTGGATTTGCGTTTGACGCGTAAAATTTCATTCCTTGATCATTACCAGTTGCAGGCTTTTGTAGAAGTGTTCAATCTCTTCAATCGTGTCAATATCAGTCAGATCGACAATATTTTTCCACCTGATGGGAATGGCAGGTTCAATCTCCCAGCCAAGAATGGAGATCGCTTTATCGCCCCTCGCGAGCGCTTTCGTGGAGCTTTTGCCCCGCGCCAATTTCAGATCGGCATGCGCTTGAGCTTCTGAGCCATCTGCTCACAAACCTATTTCTGCCAACCAATCAGCCAGCTCCAGCTCGTCCCAACCATGCTGGGCACGCAGATGACCGAGCAGATAATCGATACCACCGGCTATCCCACATTCTGGGCAGTGACCATTATCCCAATTACTTACCCAAGTAATAGTCATCAGATTTTCTATCTCCCCTTCATATTGTGCAGGGCAAAAATAGCATACTTTTCTGTAATTTTGAAAGCATTCTTGAGGGTAATGCGGTCTGGCAGGTTATAATACGGATCTACACTAAATATAATGGAGTTGTCGATGCAGAGACTATTTTTACTGTTATTGCTAGTTCTTCTGTCTGTAAATAGTGCGCGAGCGCAATGGAAGACCGAGCCAGCAGGCTCAAATTCCCGTTTTCGTGCGATTGCTGCTCTTAATAGCTCGGTGGCCTGGGCGGGCGGTAATAATGGTAGCTATGCGCGTACGACCGATGGCGGTGCTACTTGGAAGACCGATATCGTTCCTGATGGTACTAATCTCGATTTTCGGGATGTGCATGTGGTTGATATTAATACAGCCTATCTGCTTAGCGTGGGTGAAGGTGAATTGTCTAGGATCTACAAGACTACGGATGGTGGCAAACAGTGGAAACTACAATTTACCAATACTAATCCAAAAGCATTCTTTGATGCTCTGGCGTTTTGGGATGCAAACAATGGTATTGCCATTAGTGATCCGGTAGATGGCCACTTTATCATTATTGTGACTAGTGATGGTGGAGCAACCTGGAAAACTTTGCCACCAGAAAACACTCCTCCTGCATTACCTGGTGAAGTGGCCTTTGCTGCCAGCGGTACTTGTCTGACGGTACAGGGTCAGCGCAATGTCTGGTTTGGTAGCGGCGGTGGGGCAGCAAGGGTTTTTCGTTCCACAGATCGTGGGCAGAGTTGGAAAGTTGCTGAAACCCCAATTACCAGTGGAGGCGATTCGGTAGGGATCTTTTCACTTGCCTTCAAGGATGCCAAAAATGGTATAGCAGTAGGAGGTGACTATCGTAAACCCAACGAAGTGAACAACAATGTTGCCCGCACAACAGACGGGGGCCAGACCTGGATAACAATAAGTCGTGCTAAACCGGCGGGCTTTCGTTCTTGTGTCACCTATGTGCCTGGTGCAGCTACACCTACATTGGTGGCAGTAGGGCCATTAGGTTCAGACTACTCACTCGACAATGGTACGACCTGGATGCTGATCGATACAATAGGGTTTCATAGTGTTAGTTTTGCTGGGTCTGTAATGGGTGGCTGGGCAGTAGGTGAGAATGGTCTTATCGCCAAGTTTGTTGGCTCGTTGGCTGGCCTACGTAAACCTACTGTGACTAAGAGTAAATAAATACAGACAGGCAGAGGATAACTATGAAGCGACTAGAGCAGACGATCGATGTGATATTGGAATTTTTCAATGCGGATGGAGACCTAATTGGAGAGGAGCGTACGGTAACAGACATAGTTGCTCATAATGGTATGTCGGTACTCTCTTATCGTCGTATTCCGGTAGGAGAAGTGTTGCAGGTTCGTACTGCTGATCGTCAGTTTGAGTCTCCTGCTGTAGTCAAAGGGGTACGGCTCGGTAATGATAATATTAACCGCTTGATCTTGGAATTTACTGGTAGTGATTGGGAGCAGAAATGGGTATACGCAGCTCAATTCGATACAGGAAGTCTCTACATTAATGAGTTTCTCGACTCAGCTAAAGAGGTTTCTATGTTACTGCAGATTGTTATTACTGATATTAATCAGGGACAAGAACCCGATCAGGTCTTTTTGGCTGAATTACAGACAGGTGTAGATACATTACGTCAACTGCTCTTCCGTATCAGACAGGCTTAAGTAGGATGTAACTTTATGGATAAAGCAAGTAACAAAACGCATAAGACTGCTATTGTAGTGATCCCGCCATCTGATCTATGGCCGGCAATTCAGATGATACGTAGTCAGCATGATCGCCATTTCCATCGTTGGATGCCACATATCACATTGATCTATCCATTTCGACATAGAAATGAGTTTGGTATGCTGGCAGGCCGTCTCTCACAGGCTTGTGCCGCTATTGCACCTTTTGAACTAACGTTGGCTAATTTCAAATTCTTCCACCATAGAAAACAGAATTACACAATCTGGCTTGCTCCTGAACCGGCAGATGCACTGATCGGTCTGCAAACAGCACTATGGCAAGTGGTGCCCGATTGTGATGAGGTTAGGCGTAATGAAGAAGGCTTTACTCCACATCTAAGTGTAGGACAGGTGGAAGGTAGAGAGAGTCAGACTAAGCTAATTAAAGAGCTACAAAATAGTTGGCAAGCCGTGAAATTCCCAGTTGTGGAAGTTAGTCTGATCTGGCGCAATGATCCTCCTGATGATATCTTTTGTATCGATAGAACCATTAAATTACCGACCTAACGATTGCGCATTCAAGACGCAATCGTTAGGTTTACAGAGCAGTTGCTCTAATCGCTGAGTTGGATTGAGCGAATCACGCTTTGGAATGACTGTCGGTAGGCGCGGAAGTCATTTTCTGGTGCCACTGGAATTATGTAGAAGAGGTCACCATTACTAAGCAGGGTTGTGTAGACACTGACTACTTCAGGTCGTCCGGTCACATCCGAGACATTGCTGAAGACTACCGCAAGCCCATCGTGACCATCGATCACACTACGTTGATAACTACCTTGCTGACGTAGATTGGGATTATTTTCTGTGAGCGAATTGAGAAACTCACTGGTTGCTTGACGAAGTCCACGACTACGAGCACGTGTAACACCTACCATTACTCCATGAGTAAAAATAAACTGGCCTTTGACCTCACCATAAGCGCCATCAGGGGCAAAAGTTATCGTATTATCACCAGGCAGATCGCGCCAGTTGGTTGGCACTCCTAGCTGGAAGATATCACTACGATAGGTGCGCAGGCGAGTCGAGGGGCTCTCTACACGATTGCTCACACGTCGATCGTTGCGTTGAGAGCGTTGATTATCACCTGATATTTCAGACATTGAAGAGGCGCGTGGCATTCCACGCAAGCGGGCTTGTATATTATTGAATTCTGCCGATTCACGTACAGGATTACGAACTCTTAGCTGTTCCGCCTCATTTTGAATTGCCTCGTAGCGATTACCAGGATTAGGGTGGCTACTTAACCATTCTGGGCCACTACGCCCACCGCTGGAACGCTCAATAGTACGGAACATATTGGCTAGATCGCGTGGATCATAGCCAGCATTAGCCATAATTTGTGCACCTAACAGATCAGCCTGTCTCTCATGCGCACGACTAAATTTAAGGAAGTAAGCACCAATACCTAACTGACTGCCTTGAGCTACAGCGCCACCTATGCCACCGCCTATGATAGCGCCAAGAATCTGACCCGCCGCCGCACCTAAGGCATATTTTTGTGCTTTTGCCGCTTGTGCAGTGCCGTGTCTAAGCGCGACATGGCTGATCTCATGTGCCATCACCCCTGCCAGTTCACCCTCATTGTTGGCCACATCGATCAAGCCACGATTGACATAGGTATAACCACCTGGCAGCGCAAAGGCATTAATCTCTTTTACATTTACTACTTTGAATGAATATTCAAACTGCTGATGATCAAATTCAGGCGGGATCGCTGAGACCAGCCGCTGTCCTATTCGTGCTACATAATTATCTACCTGGCGGTCATTAAGTAGCGGCAGTTTTCGTTCCACTTCATCGGCTGCTTGTCGGCCTAGTTGGACATCTTTATCAAGGCTATAAGGATTATTAGGTGCCTTGATACGTGTCTGTGCAAGCGCCCCAGGAGACAGTAACAAGATCCCGATTAGCGCTATTATGTTTATATTTACTATGACTTTACGGACTCTCTTCACAATTCCCCTCCCGTTTCTGTCCTGAATCTATACATCTGGTATTGAGAAACACTAATAAACTCTGGCTTATATTGATGCTTCAAAGGGCTATTGGGGTGGTTTAATTATAAACAATTGTCATCTAAAGACAGCCTATTTTAACCTAGACTTGAGAGAAAGTCTGGACTCCGTTAGCTAGGATAGTTTATTTTGCTAGCAAGCAATAAGACAATATATTTACTGGAAAAAGATGGTTGATTATAACTGGCTAGGTAAGCGAATCATCATTTATGGTTATTGTAGCTACTTCTTATTCACGCTGATCGCATTGTTGCCTTATGTCAATAGTGACTACTGTTATGTTGACGAAGCAACTTTAATGGTTGATGCTAGACGCCTGCTAGCAGGAGAGTATCATCATCGTGATTTTTTTGGCTATTGGGGAAGTGGTAATCTTTACCTCATTGCGCTAGTCTGGCGATGTTTGGGCCAAGTCTCTTACCCTCCTATTAAATTACTCACTTTTATTACTATCACTTTTACAGCAATCTTACTGGTGCTAATCACCCGCCAGTTTACCAAAAGATTCTGGTTATCACTATTACCTGCGATTATCTTTGCTAACTATTTTGCCCACAGTTTTCCTTTTACCAATCATCATTGGTTTGCCAGTTTTACCTCTATGTTATTTGGACTTATGCTGGTGCGTTATCTATTAACTTTGCGTGAACGAGATCTATATTGTTGTGGAGTTAGTGCTGGTATTAGCATCTTTTTTATTATGCATGAAGGGGTAGTAAATATCATTGCCAGTATATTAATGCTAATAACCAGCGCGGTTTTATTAGATAGAAAAATAACTAATAATAGTCTATTAAGACGAATCCTTATCTACCTTGCTGGGCTTACAACAATACTATTGCCAATAATAGTATTTTATCTTGCTACTGGAGCACTGACACAATATTTCTACAATACTTTTATCTGGCCACTAGGCAATTATGCACGAGCTGGCAATGTCAATGATATTGCTTGGGCAATAGATCTACATAACTGGCGTGTCACATCTGCAGTAAGAGATCCTGCGCTACGTGCAGTCCACTTCTTTGGCACTTGTGCCGTAATAATAGCGTTAATATTGCCGATATTAATTGCTATTACTGGAGCGGCGCTGCTTACTTCTCCAAATACATTAATCACATATTATCGTATTAAGCCCAGTGTGAACTTAGCAACAGAATTGGCCACACAAGGCGAGGCACTGACCAAACGATATAACTATTGGGTAATATTAGCGCTAATGATTTGGGCAGGCGGGTTTTATGCTACTCCGCTACTATCACAGCCTAGATATTCACAATTGATTTGGGGCTCATTACCAATGTTCATTCTGGGAGTATTCTGGATCGATTCTATCTGGACAGCTTGTCGCGAAGCAATTGGCAGTAGACGTGTGGTTGCAGCATTACTGGCTTTCTGTCTAATCTCATTTAGTGTCGTAGCGTTATACAAAACTGATCGAATCGTTAGTGGTGATGAGAGCGAATTGATGGGGCTGCAAAGCGGGCGAATGTCTAATCATCCAGCGGTAGATTTAATTAACAGAGAGAT
>JBFLVQ010000497.1:0-7070 GCA_040758525.1 Acidobacteriota bacterium | reverse complement strand
AGATCCTCTGGCGTGAAACGATCGATATAAAATATGAGAAATTGCTTACTGTACAGGATCGTGTGGCTGATGAAATTGTAAAAGGATTGGCACTCAACCTTACTGCCGCCGAAGTAGATCGTGTCAAACGTGAGGTACCCACCAATCTACTTGCTTATGAATACTGTTTACGTGGACGCGAGTTATTATTGGCATACAATTTTCGCCTCTCCGTCGATATGCTAGAAAAATCTGTTACCCTCGATCCCAACTATGCCCCTGCCTGGGCCTATTTAGGCCGCGCTTACAATGCCATAGCAACACAGCAGTTTGGTGGACGCGAATATTATCAAAAGGCGCAAGCTGCTTGTGAGAAGGCACTAGCCCTTAATGGTGATCAGCTAGAAGCACGGATCTTTTTTGCGCAATTGTTTACAGAGACAAACCGGGTCGAAGAGGCAGTGCCTATGTTAAGAGAAGTGATTAAGCTCAGCCCCAATCATGCCCGTGCGCATTGGGATCTCAGCTATGCCTACCGTTATGCCGGTATGTTAACAGAATCTATTCAGGAGGGTGAATTAGCATTACAACTGGATGTGGGGATAGCAGGGCGTGCTTTTAATACCTATCTATACGATGGCCAGTATGAGAAATTTACTAAAAGTCTGCCCTTGCGTGAAGATCCATTATTTATCTTCTACCGTGGCTTTGGATATTACCATATGAAGGATATGCCGCGGGCAATGGCCCATTTTGAACGTGCCTACCAGCTCGACGCTACGGTTTCGATTCTTCCTAAGTTTGGCAAAGCATTTCTACTTGTGCTTACCAATCAGCCCCAAGAGGCATTAACGCTATTGCAGGATACAGAAAAGAGGATGATGGAACGGGGCGTATATGATGGCGAAACTGTCTATAAACTGGCCCAAGCTTATGCCGTAGTAGGTGATAAGACCGCGGCCCTACGTACACTTACTCATAGCATTGAACTAGGTTTCTTCTGTTATCCCTATTTTATTAGCGATGTCTTACTTGAGAAGGTACATGATGAGCCTGAATACGCAAGGCTAATGGAACGTGCGCGTCAACGTCATGAAGCGTTTCGGCGCAAGTTTTTTAATTCACGAGAGGCAAAATAGTCTCAATTGTTGATCATGGATTGAAAGAATATCTCTTCTCAATCCGCTATCAACAATCTACAATCGGAGATTGAATATCTCGCAATTCGTATCGTGTATATGATTGGACAAGCACTCTCTCATTATCAGATCTTGCAGAAGCTAGGTGCAGGCGGAATGGCAGAGGTATATCTGGCTGAAGATATAAGACTGGGGCGACGAGTTGCATTAAAACTATTATCGGTTAAGCAGACTCAGGATAAAGATCTTATTGGCCGCTTCGAACGCGAAGCCCGTGCTGCTTCAACACTCAATCATCCCAATATTGTCACTATTCATGAAACCGGACAGATTGATGGCGTCTACTTTATTGCGGCTGAATATATAGAAGGAGAGACACTACGCCGACGCCTGGCACGTAGCCAGCTAAGCTTATCGGAGACTCTTGAGATTGCCCTGCAAGTGGCGAGTGCGCTTAAAGCCGCGCATCAGGCTGGTATTGTGCATCGTGATATTAAACCTGAGAACATAATGATCCGGCCCGATGGTTATGTAAAAGTACTTGACTTCGGGCTTGTTAAACTCTCCAAATCACGATCACTTATTAATAGTGATGGAGAAGCGGATACAATTATCAAGACCGATCCCAATATTGTGCTAGGCACACTTCAATATATGTCACCAGAACAAGCGCGTGGATTGGTACTTGATGAACGCACGGATATTTTTAGCTTGGGTGTAGTACTCTATGAAATGGTTGCTGGTCGACAGCCATTTCATGGCATAACTGGTAGCGATCTGCTTGTTGCAATACTAGACCGTGAGCCGCCACCACTTATCAATTTCTCACCACAAGCTCCTGCAGAGTTGCTGAGAATCATATCCAAGGCGCTTAGCAAGAATCTAGCACAACGCTACCAGACTGTTAAGGAGCTACTGATAGACCTAAAGAACCTAAAACAGCAACTGACCTTTGAGACTGCATTAGAACGTGGTGGGGAACGGCCTAGAGAAACTATCGCTGAACTACCATCTACTACAACAAGCGACACTAGCAATGCACAGACACGTATCTCCCTGCGTATGGCGCGGCGTAGTGCTAAAATTGCTCTAGCACTGTTTGTGATCATACTTGCTAGCACTACCGGCTATTTTGCCTATCAGAGGGTAATAGGAAAACCTCCTGTACACAGCCCACGCCGTCTTGCCGTAATGTCGTTTCGCAATCTTAAACCAGACGCAGAGACAGATTTCCTAGGCTTCTCATTGGCCGATGCCATCATTACTAAACTAGGCTATGTCAGTGCTCTGATTGTGCGTCCATCCTCAGCAATCGATAAGTACCGTAACCAGATGCTTGATGCTAAACAGGTAGCAACAGAACTCAGTGTTGATACTCTGCTATTGGGTAGTTATCTAAAAGAGGGTGAGGAGTTAAGAATCACCGTTCAACTGATCGATGCTAACAGCAATGAGATACTATGGCGAGACACTATCAATGTGAAGTATGAGCGTTTGCTTACGGTACAGGATCAGGTAGCAGACAAGGTAGTGAAGGGGCTCAGTCTACGTCTTACTGCTGCTGAAGTTGCTCGCATTAAACGCGATATGGCACAAGATCCACTGGCCTACGAATATTACCTACGTGGTCGCGACCTAATGGTAGCAAGCAACTACCGGCTAGCAGTTGAAATGCTAGAGAAGTCGGTTCGCCTTGATCCAAATTATGCGCTTGCTTGGACCTTTTTAGGACAGGCCTATAGTGGCAATGCGACCAGAGAGTTTGGTGGCCGTGACAATTACATAAAAGCTCAACAGGCTTATCACCGAGCATTAGAACTTAACCCCGAACAGATCGAAGCTCGTGTTCTGTTAGCGCGACTCTACACCGAGACAGGAAGGGTTGAAGAGGCTGTGCCAATACTTAAAGAGGTGATCAAAAATCACCCCAATAGTGGTATGGCACATTGGGATCTTAGCTATGCTTATCGTTATGCTGGTATGTTGATGGAATCGATCCAGGAAGGTGAAGATGCCTTTCAACTCAATTCTGAGGTAGGTGTGCTTGCCCTCAATAGCTACTTCTATGCTGGTCAATATGAGAAGTTTGTCAGGAGTCTACCACATCAGGATAATGCCTATTTCTCCTTCTACCGTGGCTTGGGCTATTACTATTTAGAAGATTGGGAAGAGGCCAAAACTGCCTTTAATCGCGCCTATGAATTTGATAGTTCTGCTTCTATCTACCCACAGATTGGCAAAGCACTCAGCTACAATATCGACAAACAGCAACAGACTGGTCTTATGCTGCTTAAGAGTAGTGAGAAGAGGATTGAGGAGAGGGGTGTAGCTGATGGCGAGACGATCTACAAACTTGCTCAAGCTTATGCTGTATTAGGCGACCAGAAAGCTGCGCTACGTCTGCTTGCTCGCACCATTGAGGCAGGTTTCTTCTGTTATCCCTATTTTACTAATGATAAATTGCTTATTAATCTTCGTCAGGAAGCTGAATTCCATAGACTAATGGAGCAGGCGCGGCAGCGTCACGAAGAGTTTAAACGTAAATTCTTTGGTCAATAACTACTCTTTCAAAGCGTAGATTCTTAAACCAACCATCTCTCCATTGGTTATCTCTTTATAACGAGAGAGCACTGGAGCATAGTTAGCAGTTTCATTAACAACAAAATAGTAGTCGATATTGTTTCTCTTTAACTCTTCGAGCATTTCACTATCACTTACACCTTTTCTTGGCACTCCATAATATTTGCTGCCTAGATAGTAGGATATATGGAAAGATGTATTCCAGTATCTGCTAGAGGCGACATTGCCATAAATCTTATATTTACTCGCTAATGTCTGGCTCAAAATATATATATCTTTGCCATTATTTATATCCTGAGCAAGTTTCTTTATTGGAAATAAGAGAAAGGATAAAGCGATCAAATATATCATTAGTGACTCTTTCCCAGTATAAGAAAAATAGTTCACTAGTTGTCCACAAATAAGCAATAACAGAATATCGTTAATCCATAAATATCTCTCTTCCATATGGAAGATAGTAAGTCCCGCCGTGTAGATCAGCAGAGTCAGCAATGGATAGAGTTTTGTGCTCCTTATAATCGAGCTATTAAATGGTCTAAAGAGATCGTAAAGGTATAAGAGAATAATTAGTATTGAAAGAAAAGAGAATGATTCAAGGATAATAAGAGTTCTATAACTACTCTCTAGGATCAGCCTTAATTGGTGTAGAAAAGCATCTGATGAACTGAATGGATTCCAGGGTTTAATCTCTATATAAGATGGATCTTCCCAAATACTTGCCGCTGTCTGGTTAGGTGGTTTTAATAAACCAAGGTACTGTACGGGAAATAGTCCTGGTATATCCGGAGCAACAATAGCATGGTTATACTTTCCTGCTGTACTAATAGTTAGCTTACCGTATTTATTATATAGACAATATATCCAAAAACTGCTCAAGATAAAAAATACCAAAAATCCGAGTAAACAGTTCTGCCAAACTACTGTTCTTTGCACTTTCTCTTTACATCTGAGATAGTGCAAAAGATTTAAGATGAGAAAGTGAATGATGAAAAAAGGGAAGGCATACGACTTCGACAGATAAGCTAATACTGCTATTACACCACAGAGTATACCTCTACTAGAATGTTGAAAATAGTTTGAATCAAATATCACATCTAGGTAGAAGATCAGCAGACAAGTCAGTAGCAGATCTGGTGTAATAACCGATAAGGCAAAATATAAGACGATAGGAACAGACAAAACGATTACCATACTTCGATATTTTTCTGTTATCTCAAATCGATAAGATAATCGTTTGATACCGATTATGGTAAACAGACCTATGGTTAATGATAAGAGTTTTACCGCAATCACAGTAGGCAGATTAAGTAGTAGAAATGGTATTAGCAACCAGGAGAATAGCGGTCCCCAATATCCATTTATGGCATTACTTAAATCGCCATTGAGATACTTTTCTGCAATTGATATATAAGAGACTCCATCGGGATTGATCTGGTATTGATAGTAGTTTAACAGGGCGATCCCAGCGATCCAGTAGAGTATTATTATTGGGGCAAGGCCTGTAGTATATTTAGCGTACTTTCTACTCACACGACTTATCGAAAATTTGGAAATAATAAGTAATAGGTTGGAGGCAGTCTAATTGATCTACAAGAAAAAGTAAAGAATCTATGCTCTGATGGGGACGCAGTATTTCTACCGTTCTTGACACTAATACGACAACCTGCCAATAATGGCAACTGAGTCTATCTTTTTTAAGGAGCGCATCAAATGATTCCCTCATACCTGGTACAAAGAATCGCACAGTTAGAAAACAATATAAAAAAAGATTATGAACTCCTTAATCGTATTGAAGCCGCGCTACGAGTAGAAGACTCTCCTAAACGCCAGGCCAAGTATGAACTTGATATCGCAGAACTAAAAGCATCTGCTGGCAGATATGAGAAAGAGTATCAGGAGTTATTAGCCAAAGTATCTCCACAACAGACTTCTCAGCTACAAAATATCCAGGTTGAATTGCAGAAAATGGACACAAAACTGGATCTAGTAATAGCTAGCCAAGCTGCCATCTACAAGCATCTAGACAATATGCAGCAGGAATTGTTAGCCCGTTACGAGCTTGGCGAACGAGAGCTTGTTGCTACTCTATTCGAGAAACTGGATCAAGATAAACTTATCCTGATACGTGCGATGATCGAAGGTTTGGATGCCAATCTGATAACACAACAAGAGACACAACAGTTGCTTACCACTGTACAAAGCTCAATGGTCGCGCTAGAACAGCAGAATGTAGCAATACCAGTCAATCAACTACTAGAAGATGCGATAAAAGATCCTTCACTGGATGTCCGTCATAGGTTAAAAATCTGTCTACCGATAATTCCTCTGATTCTGCAATATGAAGGTGAGCTAGAGATAGGAAGTGGTACAAATTTGGGCAACTTATGGAAGCAGTTGGTAGCAAAAGTTCATGGAGCATAACAAGCATTAGAGAAGTTAAATATCTAATAGCCATTGCCAATCATTGTAAAGGCTGCCCAAAAGAGGGGATGGCGATATCTTCTATCTCTAATCAATGTCAAGGCAGCCTGTCTTAGCGCACTAGCTTTCATAATCCTCTTTCCACCATTAGTAAATCTTGGCTTGAGGTTAAGATGGAAAGATTTCATAAACTCTTTAGTACTAAGGTCTGCTACTTTCCATTGGCTTACAACTGTGGTTGGGCAACCAGAGATCAATAATGCCCAAACTAGCCCAATAACCCCTTCTCCTTTCTCTATCTTTCCAATTGCTGTATCACAAGCTGATAAGACAACAAGCTCGGCATTTAGATCTAGGTTTAATATCTCCCAAGCTTCTAATAATCCATCTTCAGCAGAGCCTTCTGTTGGCTGCGCTAGTACTAGCTTAGAATACATAGGAGTTTCACTATTTACTATTCCATGTGTAGCAATATGCAGTATCGTGCAACGCTCTGCCCAGGCTTTAAGATGTTCCTCGGTCGCATCTTTTCCTAGATAAATGACACTGTTATTGCGACCATAAATCTGTTGCAGTGCAATAACCTCTTGCTTAGCATTTGGCAATGGTTCTAACTTCTGCAGCAGATAGCGAAAACGATCCTCGTTCTCGCCATCAAATGTAGGATTGCCAAATGCCAATAGTGTTAATGACGATTTCTGCTTAGCAAGCTGTTTAGACTCCTTCTTCATAGTCTCTCGTAGTACGGCTAAAGATGGGGTATAAGAGATAGTGTAGTCTTCGATCAAAAAACGATTATTCGGTGTTAGTAGAGCTTGAAATGGTAGTTTCCATAAAACATCATCAGGAATAATGATCAGTGTATCGATACCGAGTAGATTAGTCATTGCAGGCTTAAAAAGTCTATCATATAGTTGTTGAGCAGATTTTCGATAGGATAGATCATTTTTA
>JBFLVQ010000496.1:2170-7165 GCA_040758525.1 Acidobacteriota bacterium | reverse complement strand
AAGCAGGCAGATCTAGAACTTTCTGGTTATGCCCAGCGATTGTTAGGACAGCTACGCGCAATAGACGGCGACCTTAGCGCTGCCCGTTCTGCTATTGATCAGAGTATCTCCTGTTTTAAGACAACCAAATCTCGTTATCAATCTGCTCTCTCCCATATGGAGATGGGACGTGTGCTCTGTCAATTAGGTGAAGTAGCGCTAGCCGAGACGCATCTACAAGCGGCAGAGCGAACCTTTGCGGAACTTGGGGTAAATTCGCTGAGAAATCGTGCATTAGCATTATTGGCTGAACTACCGCGCCAGACCATAATGCCACCCGAGACTGCTGTAGCGATACCGGCAGCCTTTGATAGTGTGTTGGTAGAACGACTAGTAGAAGCCGCACATCAACGTGAGCTGTTATTACGTGAACTCACCTCGATTGTACGGGATATGTTTGTGGCTCCTTCTGTGATGGTTTTTGAACTGAATGAGAAAGGCGATTTTGTGCCAATTGTCTGTCAAGGATTGGCCAATGCCAATCCGACCCGTGTTGGTGAGCGTATTAGGCTACATCTTGATGGTGGACGTACATTCCCACCAGAAACGATTGTACGTCAGTTTACCGATCGTAATCAGAAGGAGCTAGTTCTCTATGCGGCAGCTACCCAACCGGTGGTAGAGCGGCGCTTAGAACAGTTACAAACATTATTACGTTTGGCAGAACAGTGTCTAGAGGTCTGTGCGTTACGTGAACGTTTAAGGACGACCAAAGAATTTGATCTAGGTTCATTGCGTTGTCTTAGTTCTATGCCAGGTTTTCTTGTTGCTAGTCCAGCAATGAAGACAGTGCTTGAGCAGATACATAAGATTCGCTCAAGTAGCGTTACAGTTTTGATCACAGGCGAGTCTGGCACAGGCAAGGAGTTGGTGGCGCGTGCGATACATCTTGAGAGTGAGCGACGCGATCGTGATTTCGTCCCTTTCAACTGTGCTGCGGTGGCCAAGGATATTGTCGAGAGTCGTCTGTTTGGTCATCGTAAGGGCGCTTTTACAGGCGCTTCACAGGATCAAAGAGGTGTAATACGTGCTGCCGAAGGCGGTACGCTCTTTTTAGACGAGGTTGGTGAACTGCCTATTGATGTACAGCCAAAGTTATTGCGATTTCTCCAAGAAGGTGAAATCCATGCGCTTGGCGATGATCGTCCTACCAGAGTAAATGTGCGTGTATTGGCAGCCACCAATCGTGATCTAGAAAAGCAGGTAAGCAAGGGACTGTTTCGTGAGGATCTATTCCATCGTCTTAATGTCATACGTATACACGTGCCACCACTACGTGAACGGCGTGAAGAGATACTCCCATTGGCGGAACATTTTCTTAAACGCTTCTCTGAGCGTATGAGCAAATCTGTACGCTTATCAGAAGAGGCGGCAGATAAACTGGTTGCTTATGATTGGCCAGGCAATGTACGCCAGCTACAGAACGAGATTGAGCGGGTAGTTGCTTATGCAGAAGAGCGCCATATTGTCACAATTGATGAATTATCCAGCGAGATAATAAACTTCCGACGTGCCAACTTCTTCTATGGTGGCAATATAAACATAGATGGGAAAGCCCGTATTGCGATCCCGCCAGGTATTACGCTGGGTGAAGCGATCGAAGCATTAGAACGGCAAATGGTGACCGAGGCACTCAAACGTCATAATGGTAATATCTCACGTACCGCCCGTCAGCTTGGTCTAACCCGTAAGGGTTTACAACTGAAACGCAGCCGACTGGGGATCTGATCGCTAATCGCTCATTTAGCCATGGCGTCAGTGACTTTGATCTCGCCTAAAATTATCTTCTGCTTGGCGGCACCTACTTCTTTAATGACTTCTTGTGGAATGAGGGCACGGTTAAATTCGTCAAGCGCAAAATCGACTCCCTCATTATCTAAGCCATATAGGTGTACACCGCCTTGGAAGCGTTGATCAACTACCTCTTTGACAATACTGTAGACAGCCGTATCGACCCGCTTCAACATACTAGTGAGAATAAAACCGGGTTTAAGCCAATTCTGGTTGGAGTCAACACCAATAGCCAGCCGGTTCATCTCTTCAGCAGCATCAAAGACACCTAAACCGGAATTGCCAGCGGCCTGGAAGATCACCTCAATACCGCTCTCATACTGACTCTTGGCAAGTTCCTTGCCCTTTGAAGGATTGTTCCAAGCAGCGTCAGTAATACCAACATAATTCTCGACTACCTGTATATTAGGATTAATATAACGGGCACCCTCAGCATAACCAGTAGCAAATTTGTGTATCAGCGGGATATCCATACCTCCTACAAACCCTATCTTGCCACCTTTACTGGCACGTGCAGCAATCATACCAACAAGAAAAGCGCCTTCATGCTCTTTAAAGATTAGCGAGGCAACATTGGGCAGCGCAATATTGGAGTCGATAATGGCAAAGCGTAGTTGTGGGTAGTCACGAGCAACACCCTCAATAATAGGAGCTTGGGCAAAGCCAACACCAATTATGAGATCATAACCTCGCTCGGCAAAGGCGCGTAGACAGGGTTCGATCGAAGTTGGGTCGCCTGGTTCAACATCATTTAGCTTTATCGCTAACTCCTTTTCAGCGCGCCTTACCCCTTCCCAGGCAGCACTGTTAAAGGATTTATCATCCTTACCACCGATATCATAAACAATACCTACACGTATACGCCCTAACTCATCGCCACCAGATAGGGCGCCAGAACAGCCTGAAAAGACCAGAGTAAAGAGCAGGCAGAGGATAAATAGGTTTCGCATTTATACCCTCACAAGGATTAAGCAAGGCTAGTCAGGCTCTTGCTGCTTAACGGCAACGCCCTGGGGCAGCCACTCATCGCCTTTAAGACCAGCCGTTCCAATCCTCCACCGCCGTCAAGCGGGCGGTCATTGGTTCCTTCATCGACGGCTGGTCTTAAAATTTCT
Source organism: Acidobacteriota bacterium (assembly GCA_040758525.1). Lineage (GTDB taxonomy): Bacteria > Acidobacteriota > Blastocatellia > Chloracidobacteriales > JADJPF01 > JBFLVQ01. The sequence continues at coordinate 4,220 of JBFLVQ010000496.1, read as the reverse complement.
TTTTCCCTAAACACGCAAGCATTACGGCCAGGCGCGTTCTTACCGAAGAAAGCGTTTTCATCGTTGCGTTTTTGTTGACTCGCTGCTAATTTTACCTATGGAAATAACACTCGCAAAATAAAATTCCCAAAATCAGAGGAGGGTAGTATAAATTGCGGGGACTGGTAATGATTGTTTTCTTATTTGGGTTAACTATTGGTCTACAACTGCCAACCCTCGCAGTCGTATTGCCACAAAAGGGGTTTGAGACTAAAGAAGGAGAACAGAGCACAGGTAAGAAGCTAGATGACCCAGAAGTGAATAAGACTGATAAGGTTGATAAGACAGAAGAAAAGAGACAAGTAACCCCCGCTAACAATGCTATTAATAATAAGCGAGTTAAGCCCTCGAATGTGGAAAAGGCGAGAAAAGCTTTTAAGTCTGAATCTCCTAGACCTGAACCTCCAAAAGTAGAAGTAACTAATTCTACTGCACTTGAACGTGCCAAACCGAATCGTAAAGTGGAGCCTCCAAAAAGCGAACCAAGTAAAGAAGATTTACCACTAGCTGATGCTGGTTCGCAGTATCCCGATATGGTCTCCATTCCTGCCGGTACATTTGAGATGGGTTCAGAGAATGGCCAAGCCAATGAAACCCCAGTGCATGGTATAAAACTCTCAGCCTTTGAGATTAGCAAATACGAGATTACCAACTACCAATTCCGTACTTTTATTAAAGCAACCAATTACAAAACCTTAGCAGAGCGTGAAAAGAAAAAATTCACTTGGGAGACCTATGGTGAGCGTGGTCGGGAAAAATATCCAGTGGTAATGGTAGCCTGGGAAGATGCAATGGAGTATTGCCAGTGGCTTTCTAAGCAGACAGGAGAGACCTATCGTTTGCCTAGCGAAGCACAATGGGAGTATGCGGCAAGAGGTGGCAGTGTTGGCAAAGCCTATCCTTGGGGTGATGAGTTGGAAGTAAGCAAGGCTAACTTTGCTGCTGACAGCAGTCGTCTCTCCTATGCTGAGCCAGTGCTAGAGTTCATACGTCCGGTAGGCAGTTACGAGCCTAACAGTTTTGGTCTTTATGATGTAATTGGCAATGTCTGGGAATGGTGCTACGACTGGTATAAAGACGACTATTATGATGAGAGCCCAGCACAAAACCCTCTAGGTCCAGAGGACGGCAAACTAAGAATTACTCGTGGTGGTGGTTGGGGGCATTCTTCGCTCTTTTGCCGTGTTAGTTTGCGTAAGCCTACACATCCTAGCTTTAAGTCATCCTCTATTGGTTTTCGGGTTGTGAAAGTAAAGTTAGAGTCAGCAAGCTCTCAGATTAAGGAGGAATAGTTTTGCCAGGGCTGATTAGATGCGTTCTCTTTTGTACAGCAGCAATGATGTTCTTACTGGTATTTACACCGGTAGGGGCGTTGCCTCAAAAAGGGTTGACCAAGGTACCGGCAAACAAGACCGATAAGAGTGATAGTACTAAGAGTACAGAGCCGAATACACCCTCTAATGGTGCTAAGACTCTCACAGGTGTGACAACTAGCAAGCCTAAATACACCGCTAGCCCTGTTAAAACAGATCCTGGTCGAGTGGAAGCAAGTCGAGAAGAGCCCAAGCGTATTGAGGCGCCACGTCCTAAGCCAGAGCGAAGACCTCCTGTTACTGAAGACAAAGCCGAGATACAATCTGAACCTGTCGATCCAGGACCATCAGAACCTGAAATGGTATCTCTTTCTGGAGGTGTATTCCAGATGGGCTTTGAGAATAGTCAGGCTAATGAAGCGCCTGTGCATAGTATAAAACTCTCAGCCTTTGAGATTAGCAAATACGAGATTACTAATCATCAATTCGATACTTTCATTAAGGCGACCAACTACAAGACAAAAGCTGAAGCCACTAATCAAGAGTTCAATTGGCAACATTATGCCAAACCTGGTCGGGAAAAATATCCAGTGGTAATGGTAGCCTGGGAAGATGCAATGGAGTATTGCCAGTGGCTTTCTAAGCAGACAGGAGAGACCTATCGTTTGCCTAGCGAAGCACAATGGGAGTATGCGGCA
>JBFLVQ010000496.1:0-2070 GCA_040758525.1 Acidobacteriota bacterium | reverse complement strand
CAGCAGTCGTCTCTCCTATGCTGAGCCAGTGCTAGAGTTCATACGTCCGGTAGGCAGTTACGAGCCTAACAGTTTTGGTCTTTATGATGTAATTGGCAATGTCTGGGAATGGTGCTACGACTGGTATGATGATAGTTACTACCGTCGTAGTCCATCAGAAAATCCTCTAGGACCAGATAAAGGTATCTATAAAGTGATTCGGGGCGGTAGTTGGAACAATACAGTAAACTTTTGTCAGGTGAGTTTCCGCAAACCGACCGCACCAGGTTTTGGTTCTTCTGCAATTGGCTTTCGAATCGTAAAGGTGAATAAGTAGAACAGCTAGATTTTTACATATGGAGGAGACAGTTTTGCGACTCTTGATCAGGTGCTTGCTCTTTTGCGCAGTAGCTGTCAGCTTATTACTACCAGTTTCTCTATCGGCCCACACTAGTACACAAAAGCCTTTGAGTAGTACAGAAAAAGAGAAGAGTGAAGGTAAGAAACTTGATAATTCGGAAGAGAAAAAGCCCAATGAATCGTCAGTTGGCAAACCATTAGATACAGGTAAAAATGAGCGAACCGATAAACTCCCTTCTGGCGATACTGGTAAACAGCTTACTACTACTGCTCTAGATAAGTTGAAAAAATCACTCGATAATTCCCGTTTTGATTCCAAACGAATAGCTTTACCAGAGAAGATGCGATTTGCCGAGCGAGAACGTTACAATAGCAGTCGAATAATGAAATCTCAACCTCTTGCACGTGCAGAGTCTATACCGCGACAGCCTGATGTAGAACGGCCTACTATCAAGATGCCACCACTTCCTAAGGATTATGATCTTACTGATCCTGGTCCAGAATTACCGGAGATGGTGACCATTAATGGTGGTGCTTTCGATATGGGTTCAGAAACTGGACACAATGATGAAGCTCCTGTTCATAGCATAACTTTGGCTACTTATCAGATCAGCAAGTTCGAAATTACCAATCGCCAGTTCCGTGTCTTTGTCAATGAGACTGGTTATGAAACACTGGCTCAATATGAAGAGCGTGAGTTCAGTTGGGAAGACTATGCTAGCGCTGGACGTGAAAAGTATCCTGTTGTGGTAGTATCCTGGGAAGATGCAATGGAGTACTGTAAATGGCTCTCCAGTAGAACGGGCCATACTTATCGTCTACCTACTGAGGCTGAGTGGGAATATGCCGCACGTGGCGGTGCCCGTTCAAAAGTTTTTCCTTGGGGCGAAAATATTGATATTTATCGGGCCAATTATGCTGTCGATAACAGCCGATCCAGTTATAAAGAACCGGTGCTTGAGTTTATCAGGCCAGTAGGAACTTATAAACCGAATGGCTATGGTCTCTATGATGTAATTGGCAATGTTTGGGAATGGTGCTACGACTGGTATGCAGAGGGCTATTATCGCAATAGCCCACCAGAGAATCCTATTGGTCCTATTGTTGGCGACTATAGAGTAAGACGTGGCGGTAGTTGGGGCAATCCTTCGGATCTTTGCCGTGTTACATTACGCCAGTATGTGCCTCCTGTCTTCAAATCACCCAATCTAGGCTTCCGTGTTGTGCGTGTTATACAAAACGACAATAGTAAAAAATAGCTCTATAGATGAGAACCTCCTCCCCTTGATCATATATTACCGCGAACACACTCTTGCATTCCCCATTCTCCATTTCTAGCTCCATTTCTAGGCGAACTATCCTAGATACCGGCGACAATTATTGACGGGTATTTTAGTATCGGTGTATAAATTCATAGTAAATTCATAGGAGTTCACCATGAACATCTCTACAAAAAGCGAATATGGGCTTAGGGCATTGATATATCTTGCCACTAACAGTGATCGAGAATCGATCCCGGCCCGCGAGATTGCTCAACAATGGAATGTCCCTGTCAAATATTTAGAACAGATTCTCAAAACCCTAAAAGATGCTGGGATTATTGAAGGGCAGGTTGGGGTCGGGGGCGGTTATCATCTAAAACGTGCAGCAACTCTTATCACTGCTGGTGAGGTTATTAGAATCCTTGATGGGCGAGTAGCGCCTATGGGATGTGTCAGCTACTTTGATTAT
>JBFLVQ010000495.1:0-7176 GCA_040758525.1 Acidobacteriota bacterium | reverse complement strand
GAAGATTGGTACAAGCAAGAGAATGAATAGAGAGTTTACCGATTGAAACCAACTAGAAGGAAATTCGATACCAAAGAGGCTGTTTCTGGTATGGCGTTGTGCGAAAAGATTGAAACTAGAGCCTGCCTGTTCAAAACCGGTCCAAAACAGTACTGAGAAAAAGAAGAGTATTGCGATTACCGCTAAGCGTCGTTTCTCTTCGCTAGTAAGCGTCTGACGTGGTGCTTGTACATCCGTCTGTACTACTTTACCAGGTCGTGCACCAACTTGTGAAAGGCGACCAAATTGGCTTAGATACAGAATTAGCCCTAATACCATGCCGATCCCGGCACAAGCGAATCCCCAATGCCAATCTACATTTTGACCTAGATAACCAGCTACTAAAGCTCCTAAGGTAGCACCAATATTGATACCCATATAGAAGATCGAGAAACCACTATCACGACGTGGATCATCGCTAGCATAAAGTCCACCCACCATTGCACTAACATTTGGCTTAAGTAGACCGGTACCCAGTACGATCAATACTAGTCCACTAAAAAAAGCTACTGTCGAGGGCACCGCCAGACAGAAATGGCCTAGTGCGATAATCACACCACCCCATAAGACTGCCAAGCGTGCCCCTAAAACCTTATCTGCTAGCCAACCACCCAGTATCGACATAAAGTAGACTGCGCCTGTATAAGTTCCATAGATCATCGTGGCTTTTGCCGTATCAAAACCCATCCCGCCATCCACTAACGAAGCCGTCATATACAACACAAGTAGGGCACGCATACCGTAATAACTGAAGCGTTCCCATACTTCTGTAAGGAAGAGCGTAGTTAATCCTTTAGGATGGCCGGCAATTCCATCTCGATCGACACTCTGGTCAATTTGCAAATTTGGTACAGAAATACTGACTGACATAAATCACACTATTTTCCATTCATTGAAATTGGATTTAAGGCTCTCACTGGAATATAGGCAGGATAGTTTAAGAAAAAAATATTTATGTCACTAAGTTATGCTTTTGAGGAATGAGTTGTCTCTGTGCGGAATGAATTGACGTAAAAGAGGATTTAAGTAGTTTAAAGTTGATTTCCCAGTATTTCACTTAATCGCTTACGACAACTACGACTAAGCATCAATTGAGTACCGTCGCAGAGGATAACACGATATTCGTTATTAAACCAAGGTTGTAACTCTTTAATACGATCGATATTGACAATGGAAGAACGATGTATACGGAGAAATTTATCTGGATCCAACTGGCTTTCCAACGTGCCTATCGCTTCTCTCAATAAATAGGACTCTTTACGCACATAGACACGCACATACTTCCCTTCTGCGGCAATCCAGTCAATCTCTTCAATCCTGATAAAAAAGACGCGCCCCCCCGCTTTAATAACCAAACGTCCTAGATAGCTCGACTTTGCCTTCAGTTCTGTTAGCAGTGCAATCGCTTGTTCATTCAGCTTACCAGTTCGCTCTTGCCTGATTCTTGCCTTAGCACGTTGCAAGGCCTTATCGAATCTCTGCCGATCAAAAGGTTTGAGTAGATAATCTAACGCATAAACCTCGAAGGCGCGTAAGGCATACTGATCATAAGCAGTAACAAAGACTACCAGCGGTACTAACGGAGCTTCAATTGCCTCTAAAACTTGGAATCCATCCATTACTGGCATCTGTACATCTAGAAAGACCAGTTCTGGAGACTTATCGCGAATCGTAATAACCGCCTCGCCACCACTACCACACTCGCCAACAATTTCAATCTCGGCATCACTGCTTAACAAGCGGCGCAGTTTCTTGCGCGCAAGTAGTTCATCGTCAACGATAAGCACCCGTATTCTGGCATTCTCGCTCATAAGACTGCCATTGGCGATGGTAAGCAGATAACATTACACAAACAGTATATAATCGTGATCAACTTTTTAACTTGCGTTCTACCGCATTTGTCACGATCGAGATCAGATCTTTGCTTGAGATCGGTTTTCCTAATACTAGATCGACGCCGCAATCCTTCGCACGTTTGTTATCAGGCTCATTAGACCAACCTGTCAAGAGCACTACTGGTACACTTTTATCGATCTCTTTTATACGTGCAACGACATCCCAACCAGTCATTCCTGGCATACCAAGATCTGTAATAACCAGATCAAACTTCTCATGACCAAACTTCTCTACCCCTTCCTTACCGCTCTCTGCACTTACTACACGATGTCCCTCATCCTCCAGTAGCTCCTGAATCATGCCACGCACAAGGCTCTCGTCATCAATGATCAGAACATTGGCACTGACAGCTAGACTGGGCTGATCACTCTCTGTTTTAAGCTCGACTGGACCTAATATGGGTAATTTTATTGTGAACGTAGAACCTTTACCTAATGCACTCTCAACAAGAATCTCGCCACCATGTCGATTGATTATGCCATAGCAGACAGAAAGACCCAGACCACTATTAGAGATCCCTTTAGTAGTAAAAAATGGGTCAAAGATTCGTTGGCGTACATCTTCCGACATACCCACACCAGTATCACTGATCGACACTTGCAAATAATCGCCATTGGCCCAAGTACGACAGTAGATCTGTCCATCGGCAGGAATTGCATCAATGGCATTGAAGATAATATTGGTAAAAGCTTCTCGTAGTTCTGCCAAATTACCCTGCACTAGTGGGATCTCGCTATAGTCCGCCTTGATACGGATGGCAATGCCCTTGGATTGCGCAGCATCGCGCCAACGATGGCGTGTCAACAGTAGTACCTGCTGTAACAGTTTGTTGACGCTGACGCTCTCTTTACGGCTCTCTTTACGTACTTTGGTAAACTCTTGTAACAAGCGTACAGTCTCGGCACCATCTAGGGCAGCTTTCTCAATAAACTTTAAGCGCCGCACTAATGTCTCATCTTGTGCACTAAGCGCATCTCGTAAGGCAAGTTCGGTATAACCAAGAATGGCAGCCAATAGATTGTTAAAATCATGCGCAATGCCTCCTACCATTCCTCCCAGCGCACGTAATTTCTCAACCTGGATAAGCTGCTGCTCAACCTCCTTACGGCGGGTAAGATCACGTACAATACATTGACAGATCACACCAGCCTCGGTTTCGATCAAGGTAGTGGCCGATTCCACAGGAATCACAATACTGTCTTTGCGTTCCATTTCGATCTCTTCAATGAAATTACCGATACGACACATCGCGGCAAATTTCTGGTCAGCAAACTCTCGTGTCTTAACAGGCAGTAGATCGGCAAAGTCTAAGGCGAGCATCTCCTCTTTGGTATAGCCAATGATCTGGCAGGCACGCTCATTAGCCTCTACACAGCGACCATTGACGTCAAATTGTAGGATGGCATCGGAAGCATTCTCGATTAGCGCACGATACTTCTGTTCTGAAGCTTTAACCTGATTATAAAGCGAACTAATACGTAGACCGGCACGGATTCGCGCCATTAACTCCTTATTATTTACTGGTTTAGAAAGGTAATCATCTGCTCCTGTCTCTAATCCAGCAACGCAATCATCGATCGAGTCACGCGCCGTTAACATCATAAAATAGATATGTTCCAACTCTGGCGCAGACTTTACCCGACGACACAGTTCTTGGCCATCCATACCTGGCATCATAAGATCGGAAACAATAAGATCAGGGTGGAATTTATTGATCACCTCCCAACCCTGCATGCCGTCCTCGGCAGCTGCAACATCGTAATTTTGCGTCTGTAGTCTTTTGATCAGTACAGTACGAAACTGATCATCATCCTCGACTACCACAATCCTCGGGCGTTTTGTCATCGGTTTTCGGTTCTTATGTACTATGATTTATGGTTCTTATTGGATTGCGCGCTAGCGATTAGAGAGTTTACCCCCTGACCATTTAGTTTGCAATATAAATTATGGTTAGGGTTTTCATTGAGAAATCGTAATTAAACGGTCGTTAATATCCCTTAAAGTAGTGTTAAAATGTAGCAAAACTGCTCAAAATGCGAAACTTCTTGTCGCTATTGCGCTGGATCGCTACAATAGCCCCTGTAGGGACAATATCAAATATGTCATCACAACCGATAAAGTCCTATATAACACTCCGCAATATTGCTCAAATCTCTCGTTTTGAAGCGGCCAGTGCAGAGCAGATTTGTAGTGCTTATCAATGTACTGAGGGAATGGCCGGAGCAATCGAACGTTTGATCGATTGGGCAAATGAGGGGCGGATAGCGATTATTGCGGGCGAACGCGGGGTGGGTAAGAGCCACCTGTTGGCCTTTTTGCGCGCATTGCTAGAGCAACCCGATCTGACTAAACAGATAGAACTTCCAGGAGCTCGTAAACGACTGGAAAAGTTCTTTCGTAACAAGAAATTACGTGTAAAAAATATCTCTCTCTACTGTGACTTTGATAAGGACACAACGTCACCTGCTAAGCTAATCGACCGCTGCGAAAGCGAAATTGTCTCGGCAACTGTCGCAGGAATAACACTAGCAGTATTGATTGACGGCCTTTCCCCTCTGTTACGTCAGCCTGACCGTGATGCCTATATCAAATGGTTGGAGAAATTGGTTGACCGCGCTAAGGCCAAAGAGTACTGGCTATTTTTGACCCTGGATCAGGACCTTGTTGATGCTAATCCTTCGGTGATTGATAGTTGGCGTAAATATAGCGAAGTGGAGATAATTCCCCTTACCAATCTGGCTACCATTGCGGATCAACTTATCTGTCAGAAGAATGCCACTCAGCGACGCAATATACAGTCACTTTATGAAGAGCTGCGACGTCAGATGCCTCACTTCCTCTGGAGTGAGCGTGAGTTCCTGGAATGCTATCCACTACATCCACAAATCCTCAAATTGGTGCCAGCCTTACGAAAGTATGCTCGTACCTTCTCACTGTTTGGCTTCTTCTATGATGTTGCCCCTCGCGCTACCCTACGGCGTGGGTTAAACCTTGTATGTCTAATCGAACTGTTTGAATCTTTTGAATTTGATCTACGTCGCAACCCACTACTAACAGATCTTTTTGCTGCTTATGATCATTTAGTAGAGAACTTTGTACGCTCGTTGCCAGCTACTCAACAACTCTATGGCAAGATGCTGCTACGTGGCTTAACACTGCTATCACTTACTGAACGTCCCTACACAACACTGGAGATCGCCGATAGTGTAATGCTATTTGACGAGATTCCTCCGGTGCTCTTTCGTCAATCACTCAAGACTGTAATGGATTTTATGGCCACTGCTGCTGGCGATCGTATGGAAGTGAGCGATGAAGGCGAAAAGACCCGTTTTCTACTCTACCTCTCATCACAACAGGCAGTAAAAGATCCTGTCACTGCTGCAACCCAACAGATCCCTGATGATGACAACCGTTTGATAGAGCTCCTCTGTGATACCGCTCGTCAAAGCTTTAAGGACTGGCCACTCTGTTTTGACAGTAGCACACAAACTTTCAAGCGACGTACAGAGATGGAGTTGTGGTGGCGAGGCACAGCCCGACGGGGTATTATCAAATTTGGCGATTCACTCACTTCCGTAGGTCAAGAGAGCGAAACCAAGAGTTGGGAATGGGAGATTATTCTGATCTCTGCTTTCTCAAAATCGCAACTGCCAGCAGCAACACAATCGATCTCAACGGTCTGTTATTGGCATCCTGGCGAACTTACCCCTGATGATATTAAGTTATTAAAACGATTATTGGTTTTACGAGAAGAAGGTAAGGAGCTGTTAAGTCCACAAGAATTGGCACAAGAACAGCCTTTTATTACCTCACAGGTTAATAAAATCTTCTTACGTTGCTATCTAGAACAGGGCCGTGTCAGCCTGCTGCCAGAGACAACTAATCATAAGCTGCCAAAACAAGAGAAAAAGCTCACCAATCTGCTTGGTAATCTCTTTGACAAACCATTAAAAAAACGCTTTCCTGCCCATCCCTGTTTTAATGAACTGCTCAATGCCAAAACTCTCAAGATACTTGCTCGTGGTCTCTTTTACCGTTCGGAATGGAACCGTACAGAGATGAAAAAATATCTTGAGCAATTTGCCTTGCCACTCCATATCGTAGTACGCGAAGGAGAGCATTTCGAATATGCACGTCGGGTAGATATCCCCGAGGAGTCACCATTTGGCAAGTTACTTAAACTTATCGAGGAAGCCGATGACCAGAGACTTAATCGCGTACAATTCGAAACTACCATGCGGGCTGAACCTTTTGGTCTGCAATTGCCAGTAATGCTGCTATTGGTGCTAGGTGCTGCTGCTGCAGGCCACCTTATTCTCACTAATGAGACTGATGAAGTGATCCTTACCAGCGTAGGTATACGTAGTGGTTGTGATGTGGCCAGTTACAGCCATATCTGCTCACCACAATCTATCCAACGCCAAGCTGCTGCTACTAAGCCTTATACCATTGCACGTAACGCTACGCCTGAGCCGGCGCCTCAGCAACCACTGGAAATGATCTTTCAGGAGACTGTGGCAGAAGCTCTCAATAATGAAGCAGCAACGGCGCCCACAGAGAACCTTTCACAACAATCTGAAGATGTACTGGTGGAATATTATCAAACTGGTCAGTATCCACAAGAAACGATAAATCTTGGTCTTACTCACTCTTCTGCCAAATCTGAAATAACCAACTCAGTTAAGCCTAAAGAGCATAGCCAACCACTTCCACCATTGCCGATTATTAGCAAGCCGGAAGTGGCTAAGTCCAATCGAGCCGGCTCAGCTAGTGAGCCAAAATCTGCCAATAAGAAGACACCTGAGCCTAATATCGATCTATTACAGATGGAGCTACTCAAAGAGACTGCAGAAGTCTGGATAATGACACCAGACAAGATCAAAGAATATGAGAAAGAGTTAGCAGAGGAAGAAGAGCATCAAACAGAAGAAGAGCCTGCAGTTGACGATCAATCAACGACTGAGCCCCCAACTGAAGAAGTATCGACAGACAAGATTCACAAAGATACTGAAGAATCAACTAGCACCGCACTACCCCGATTGCTTATTGATAATGTTATACCGCCGCGCCAATCAAATAATAATGACGAGACACCACGCTGCGATCCAGAGGCAGAAACGGTGTCACCATTAGTGAATGATGCTGAACTACTATCTCAACTTGCTGCTAACTCAGAATTACTATCTCAACCTGCAGCATTCGATAGTACCTATTCTACGCCGTCAGAACCTGATCAGTTTG
>JBFLVQ010000494.1:0-7180 GCA_040758525.1 Acidobacteriota bacterium | reverse complement strand
GGAAAAAGCGCACTATCATGCGTTAAGTAGGAGTGATTATGACAATAGGCGCAGCGTTCCATAAAACCCTGGCGATATTGCTGGTGCTAGGATTTCTCCTGACACCTGCAGAGGCACTGGCTGAGAAACGTAACAAGTACTTTAAGCGCGGTCAAAAGCATGAGGTAGCCGAGCAATGGGATCTGGCTGCTGAACAGTATGCCTTGGCGCTCAATGATGATCCTGGCAATGCTGAGTATAAGTTGCACTTATTACGCTCCCTCAACAAAGCTTCATTAATGTTTATGGAGCGTGGCAAACAGTTAGCAGAAACTCAAGATTATGATGGCGCTTATCAAGCTTTCCGGCAGGCTTATAGTTTCGATAATACCAATGAACTAGCGCTTACACGTATGCGCGAGATGTTGGAAAAACAGGGTATACCTGTTGAGCAGTCCGACCTGCCTTCTAGCGAGATCAAAAAGGCGAGTGAGCGTAGCAGTCTAAATCAGAAGGCTGCCCAACCGCATCGTAAGTTCCGTCTACAAACTTATAGGTTTCGTCAATCTTCATTGGAAGGCGCGATACGTACGCTGGCAGAGGCTGAGAAGATCAATGTAATATTTGAAGATCAGATTGCCAAGCTAGTTGAAACCAAGAAGATCGACTTTGAATTAACGGATATCTCGGCACCCCGTGCGCTTGAGATCCTTCTGAATGCACATAGACTGGCATTTGCGCAAGTTGATCGGCGCACTGTTATGATCTTTCAGGAAGCCCTTGCCAATCGGCAGCGCTACGAAGAGTTGATGGTGCGTACCTTCTATATCAAAAATACTACTCTTGATGATGCCCGTAATGTCATACAGACTGCTGTGGGCAGCAAGCAGGTCGTTCCCCTTAAACAGCTTAATGCTTTAGTGGTACGTGATTCGCCAGAAAACCTCAATATGATTGATACCTTGTTGACAAGCATAGATAAGGCACAATCTGAGGTGATATTAGATGTAAACCTTTATGAAGTAAGTAACCAAGCTGCCTTACAGATTGGTAACCAGTTTGTTACTTCAGGCGAGAGGGTCTCAACACTTGGTAATCTAGGTGGCGCCCTAACCGATGCTGGACGCAATACAATACGTCGTGGCACTCCGGGCGGACTATTTGGTCCCTTTGGTCTTGCCCTCGCTGCTCCACCAACAGTGTTGACACTACTACAAAGCAAGGGAACAAGCCGACTGGTGGCCTCTACACAGGTACGCGCTTTTGAGAATGAGGATGCCTCTGTTAATATCGGTTCACGCGTGCCAGTACGAACCGCTACCATTCCTACCGGTACAACGATTATTCCTAATAGCCCCAACCAGGGCAATAATCAGAACGGTAATAATGGTAATGGCTTTCAATTTAACTCCAACTCCAATTTTGGTGTAGAACAGTTTCAATACGTTGATGTAGGTATCAACATCAGTATCAAGCCACAGGTCTTCAACGATTATGTACAGATGAAGATGGATATTGAATCAACAGGCGTGGTTGCCAATGGCAATGTTGATAATCCCACTTTTACACAGCGTAAGATGAAAGGGGTGGCGCGTATTAAAGCAGGTGAGACTGGTATGGTAGCCAGTGTTATGCGCCTAGACAAGAGTGACGAACGGGCTGGAGTACCAGCATTAAGTTTTGTTCCGATTCTAGGTCGGTTCTTCTCCACACCAAAGCAGCAGAATAGTAATACTAATATTGTGATCACGGTGACACCTTATGTGATCCGCTCACCAGAGTTTAGTCCTGAAGACCGGCTTGCTCTTGGTCCCAATGGCACAGCCAATGCCTATGGTGCCACCGTATCTATGGAAGAGTTGATTCTACGAGCAGAAGAAGAAGAGTCTCCAGCTACTGCTGCTAATACCACAGAGCGTTCTACTCCAAATGGTCAAACAAAATCGAATGGTAATGTCAATGCCAGTAACAATACCGCCAATACAGGGCTAGGTGTTACCAATGGAAATAGTCTAGCTGCGGGGCGTAACCCGGCGAATCGGTTGATCCAACCGACCAACAACCAGACAACCGTACAGAATCCACCGCCAAATCCACCACCTACTGAAGCTCAGCCACCAGCAGCAGCTAATCCGTCCAATAATCAGTCAAACAATCAGGCTACTGATCGACAATCGTCCAATGGGCAGCCAGCCTCCCCAGTGGTTGTAACTGTGCGAGTACTTAATCCACAGATCAGGGTAGGTCAAGGCGGCTTGATCGGAATTATTCTTAGTTCAAGTGGTACTAACCTGATGTCGGCCTCGCTCTCGTTACGCTTCAATCCAAGTGTAATTAAAGTTACTTCAGTGCGCGATGGTGGACTACTTAGCCTACAAGGGGCACAGGCAGATTTCAATCATACAGATGCTGGTGATGTGATTGGGATCAATATCAATCGGCCAACAGGAACCCGTCCTGTTCCGGCTAGTGGTCAACTTGCATTGATCTACTTCCAGGGAGTTGGTGCTGGCTCGGCGGACCTCAATATTGGTGAGATAGATCTACGTGGGCCAAATGGTGAACCCGTAGCTGTCTCGATCATTAATGGTAATATTGAGGTACAGCAGGATCAGCAGGGCCCCAATGGTCAACCTCCCGCCGATGGTGGTCAACAGGGTGAAGATGGTGAAGATGGTGAAGATGGTGAAGAATAGTTTGAACGGCAAGCGAGAGGGCCAAAGAGGCCTCTCATTATTAGAGCTAATAATAACATTAGCGATCCTGAGCATGTTGGCAGCCGCTACGCTGCCACTTGCTTACAACACGGTACGTCGTAACCGTGAGATAGAGTTGCGACGCGCATTGCGCGAGTTGCGTACGGCTATTGATCGTTACCATCAGTACCATAACTCTACTGTGCCGCCTGGACAGCTTATTCCGATACAGGTAAAGACCCCTACTGGATATCCCAAGGATCTTGAGGTGCTGGTAAAAGGGTTTGTCCCAGCCAATCGAGTTGATGACAAAAAGCTGCGCTTCTTACGCCGTATTCCTATTGATCCTATGACCGGAGAAGCGAAATGGGGAGTTAAATCCTCAACAGATGATCCTGACTCTGATTCTTCTAATGATGAAGATGTCTTTGATGTCTACTCAAGAAGTGACGGTAAAGCTCTTAATGGTAGTAAATACCGTGACTGGTAAGTGAAGGTGGTTTATGTGGCAACTGGCAAGACAAATAAGAAAATCGCAGAAAACAAGTGGATTCACGCTATTAGAATTGGTTATTGTAATTACTGTGCTGGTGATACTTTCGACGATGACAGTACCTTTATTCCAAACTATCGTTAGACAGGCCAAGGAGACCACACTTAAGGATACCCTTTTTAAGTTACGTGATGCTGTTGATAAATACACTCTTGATAAAGAAGAGGCACCACAATCGCTGGAGGATCTGGTAAAGGCCAATTACATTCGTGAAGTGCCTGTTGATCCTATCACTGGTTCTTCCGAGACTTGGGAATTGGAGATGGAAGAAGAGCCAGTGAGCCGTACGGGAAAACGTGGTATCAAGAATGTCTTTAGTGGCGCAGAAGGTGAAGCTAGCACAGGTGTGCCTTACAAGGATTTTTAATCTCAATCTTTTGGAAGGTTTATGTCGATCTTCTCATCAGTATGGCAATTTTTATCGGTTGTGCGTTTACCGCGAGTAGCAACTGGCTTTGTTGACAATAGCCTGGTAGCACTAGAATTGAGGAAGCGGCGCAATCAACTTAATTTAGAGCGAATAGGTAGTGTTGTACTACCAAAGTCGTTAGTAAAACCGGATTTTAGCGAGCCTAATATTGCTGATCCAACCTCATTAGCAAACCTATTACGACAAGTGGCAGAAGAGGCTGGGTTGACACGTGAATCGCGCTGGTCAATCGCGCTACCAGAAGGGGTTGCAAGTAGCCTAGTGATCAATTTCGATAATCAGCCAGAATCACGCCAAGAATTGGAAGAGATGACGGCTTGGAAAGTGGAGCGAGTACTAGGTGTAGAGTCTGCACAGCTACGCTTGGTACGACAACAGATCTCTAGTGTTGGTCCACCTCGCTTTCTTGTCACTGCCGTGCACGAAAGTGTGATTGCCGAATATGAAGCCGTCTTCCGTTTATTAGGCTGGCATACAGGGCTGATTATGCCTCGCCATATTGGTGAATCTTTATGGCTAGCGCGTGATGGTGAAAAAGGCGATAAACTACTGGTCAGTCATAGCGATTGTGGATTTGTCGCAATTGGCTTACATAATGAAGAGCCAGTTATGATTCGCTCCCGCAGTTGTGATCTATCAGAGCGTGAAAATGAACTCTATCGTTTGGCCATTTATTATCGTGAGAAATTCGCCCAAGAGAAGACAATACCGTTGCGAATACTAACCCTGGGTGGAGAGTATGAGTTAGAATTGACGCAGCGGACTTTTGCTGATGCCTTCAATGATCGTAAATTTCATTTTCTTACACCAGCACAACTTTCACTCAACATTGCTAATCCCGGCTTGAGCTTTAGCCAGCTTGCTGCGACTGCTGGTATTGCCTCCCTTGCCTATAATTAAAGCTATTTTGTTGCCGAGCAATACCGACTTGATAGTTGCGGTATTGCTCGGGTAAACAAACCTCTCTACAAAATATCCTGTTTCGATTTAGAATAGCATTTAATCTTTCCTACACAGGCGGCAAGATGTTATCAGAGAGTATTGCTGGTCAACAGCAGAATGAGATAAGTGAACCGCGTGCATGGCGCTGGTTAAAGAATTGTGCTGACAGATATATTATATTGGCGCTTGTGATGGTAGCTTTTGCTGCTTTTGCCAACTCACTCAACGATCGCTTTGTTTATGAAGAGCATCTAGTTATTGAGACCAATTATGGGCTACGTGACTGGAACTATTTTAAGACCGCTTTTGTTGGTTCGCACTCCTCAGATTGGTCTTGGCTCAATCTGCAGACATTGCCGGTAGACTATTATCGTCCTTTTATACGCATCTATTTCTCACTTGCCTTTCAGGCTTTTGGTCTAAATGCGCAATACTGGCATCTTGCTTATGTAGTGATGTTCTGCTTAATCGTTGTGCTTGTCTACTTGATCATCAAGCGTATTAGTAATCATCAAGCTGTTGCAGCGATAGCCGCACTACTTTTTGCTGTACATCCTATACACTCCGAGGCAGTCGCCTGGCTTAATGGTGGTGAAGTATTGCAAGCTGTCTTTCTATTGGGCGGATTTGCCCTCTACTTCCAGGCCCGAGTAGAAGATCAGATACGTAAAAGACGAATATTTTTTCTTGGTTCGCTAGTGTTAGTAGCGGCTGCAATGCTTAGTAAGGAGACAGCACTCTGTTTTCCCATACTAGTGGCAGCCTATCATTTTATCAATAGTCAAGAAGGTTTTTGGCGCCGTACTTGGCTTGCTACATGTGCAGCTATTCCTTTCCTATTGGTGGTAGTAGGCTATTTTGTGCTTCGTTATTTTGCTTATGGTGGTTCGTTACGAGTGACCGGTGGTATGCCGCTTAAGACTACTTTGCTTACTATTCCTCAGGTCGCGCTACAATATTTTCGATTGCTTATTCTCCCTTTGGATCTGAACATAGTCTACAATGTGCCGCTTGTAGAGAGTGCCAGCAATGCAAATTTCTGGGCACCATTACTATTATTTATAGGAGTGGCGGTGTTGGTCTGTCTATATATGCCACCAACGCTACGCTATGTATTTATATGGATGGCGGTAACGTTACTACCAGCACTAAACATAGGGCTGTTTATTCCAGAACTAATGATACAAGATCGTTATGCATTTCTGCCCTCATTAGGCTTTTGCGCCGCTCTGGCAATGGGATTGAGTGTGCTACTTGAGCGTATCAATAGACCCACATTGCTTAAACCTGGGCTATTGATCGCAACTTTGCTAGTAGTAGCAATATTGTTAGGGCTTACGATTCGACAAAACAGTTTTTGGCAAAGCGACGAAACCATCTTTGCTCGTGCAGCAGCCATTAATCCAAATTCGGCTTTTGTACAGTGTAATTATGGTTGGTCACTCTACTACGAAGGTAAGCTGGAAGAGGCTGCACAGTACTTCACACGCCATTTTCAACAGAGTAATGGCAAATCTGGCTGTAGTTGTTTGGGGTTAGGTAAATACTATTATGATCGCAAGGATTATAATCAAGCAATTCAATTTTATCAACGAGCTATAGAGCTTGGAGAAGGCGATGTGAACATGCAGATCTTCACCAACCTTGCACAGGCCTATATCGATAATGGTCAAAGGGAGCAGGCAATCGCACTGCTCAATCGCACATTGGCCAGCTATCCTCAGTTTGAGCAAGCACGCGTATTACTCAGCCAACTACATAATTCTCGTCTGTCACATTAACCTACAGTCTGAAGTCTAGAAGACTGTCTTAAACTAAGACAGAATCGCCAGCCATTTTTTACTTATCAGATCTGTGCTGCTATTTTACAACGATTTAAATTGTTGAATTGAAGATCAGGGGACTGGCGCACCATTTGCAAACGATGTCCGCGATTAAATTAAGCTTTATATTATTTAGCAAAGACAGGGTGATCATATGCAGGTAAGAACATCTACATTAATAGGGCAGCAGCGAGCCAAGTTACTGATGGTAGGCGATGGTGCAAAGATTACCCCAGCACTAAGAGAGGCCGGGTTCGAAATCGTAATTCATATGCAGGATAGTGGCACAATGGTTACGATATTACGGGAACGTCCACTCTTAGTATTATTGGATCTAGAAATGCCTATGCTGAATGCCTGGGTAATCTGCTCGCTAATCAAAAAACGCTCACTACTCGGTCCCCTTTCTACTATTCCAGTCATTATCTACTCTTCATTGGATGAGGAAGAATTGGTGAAAAAAGCTGCTAGATATGGCGCAGAAGGCTACATACATAAAGACTCCGACCTAGGTTACGCTATTGAAAAGATTTCGCAATATCTCAAGAGCAAGTCTGCGTAATAATAACACCGTTAATCTGCTACTATTTACTTAAATACCTTTCTGTATACAAACATTTACATAGGCAACTTGTCTGGCAACCGGCTCGATAATTATTGTATAGAGGTGTAAACAGCTTTTCAAAGAGCAATACTTTAATTGAGCTTAAGAATTCATTAATAAATTTATAAGGAGAAAGCGATGCAAATCCCTTCA
>JBFLVQ010000493.1:0-7193 GCA_040758525.1 Acidobacteriota bacterium | reverse complement strand
AATGGCTAAAGTGCAACAGCAATGGTAAATGCTTTTGAGCGTGTATTAAACCATACCACTATTATTTGGTTACTGCGAAGACATTTTATTTATGGCTTTGTTTTCTGCATGGGGTTATTTTCCTTACTATATCCAATTGATATTGTACAGATGCACTCTGAAAATAGCGTTGAGACAAGTATTAATTCAAGTGAAATAATACCTACCCAAGAACAACCTAAACAGCTAGAGCAGGCCCAGTTGCTAGAATGCAAGATTAATGGAGGTGAAGTGCATAGCTACCAGATTGCACTTATCACAGGACAATTTCTTCAGGTGATAGTAGAGCAACGAGGCATTGATCTGGTAATAATATCATCTAATCCAACTGGTGAACAGATAGCAGAGATAGATAATCCCACAGGAATGTATGGACGAGAGCGAATTCTATTGCTAGCAGAATCCACAGGCAATTATCAATTGAAAATAAAATCTTTAGAAAAAGATGCTATCGCGGGGCATTACAGTGTGCGCATCGAGCAATCAAGAGTTGCTACAAAACAGGATCACATTCTTATAGCTGCTCAAAGAGCTTTTGCAGAGGGGGGACAACTGTATGCTAAAGCAACAGCAGAAACTTTTAAATCAGCAATTGAAAAGTTTACAGAAGCTTTTCAGCATTGGAAAGCCGCTGATGACAGCTTTGGCCAAATCTCTACACTTATCTTTATGGGCATAATTGCTCAAACAGTTGGTGAAAATCTGAAGGCGCTGGACTATTTTAACCAAGCGCTCTCTCTTAGCCAAACATCCCATGACCGTTTTAGTGAGGCTACTCTAATCCATAACATAGGAACTATTTATCAGATATGGGGTGATAATAAAAAGGCTCTTGATCACTTTAAGCAAGCACTGTTGATAGTACGAGAAATTGGCGACCGCTTAGTTGAATCTCGTATACTTGCGGGCATAGCCATTATCCATACAGTATTTGGCGATGCTCGCAAAGCGCTAGACTATTTCAATGATGCTCTCAATATAACACAAGAAATTGGTGACCGTGTAGGAGAAGCTGGAGTGTTGCAAAATTTGGGACAGATCTATTCCCGCTTTGACCAAAATCCGCAAGCACTTGATTATCTTCAACAAGCACTTGCACTGGCACGAGCCAACGGTAATCGTTATTGGGAGGCTAAAGCTCTCATCGGACTTGGTATTAGCTATGGTAAAACAGGTGAGATGCAAAGAGCATTAAGCTACTTAAATGAGGGACTCGTGCTGATGTTGGAAACAGGTGATCGTGTTGGACAGGCCAATTCTTTGGCCAGCATAAGCGTAGTTTACAGTAGTTTTGGAGAATATCAAAAAGCCCTCGACCATTTAAGCCAAGCACTTACCATTGAACAAGAAGTAGGTGATCGAATTGCACAAACCGCTACACTCTCCAATATGGGCGTACTCCACCAAAGATTGGGAGAGCATACCAGGGCACTTAAATATTACAGGGAAGCGCTTACCCTCGGACAAGCTATAGGAGATATTACTGCACAAGTCTATGCGCTGCTTAGCATTGGACTGGCTTACGATTCATTAGAGGATAATCAGAAGGCGTTAGATTATTTTAATCAATCGCTAGAATTAACAAAAACAACAAATAACCACATTCTAGAAGCTGATATTCTCGTCGCCATTGGTAATGTTTACCGCAGGTTGGGCGAGAGTCAGAAGGCGCTAGATTATTTCCATCGTGCTCTCATTTTGAAACAGACAAAGTATAGCAACACTTCAAGAACAGCCTATATCCTGGCAAACATAGGTATAAGCTATCATATATTAGGTGAAATGGAGAGGAGTCTCAATTATTTCCATAAAGCACTAGAGATCTACCAATCTGAGGGTAACAAGATTGGTGAAGCAACGATGTTTTACCATATAGCACTGCTTGAACAAAAGCGCAATAATTTAATGGAAGCTCGCCTTAATATTGAAACTGCTCTTAATATTATTGAGTCTTTACGTTTCAAGATTATCAATCGGGGCTTACGCACTTCTTATTTCTCTTCATTCGAACATTGCTATGACGATTATATTAACATTCTTATGCAACTCCATCAGCTCTATCCATTAGATGGATATAATGGAAAAGCTTTGGAGGTAAGTGAGCGTGCACGAGCACGAACATTGTTAGAGACTTTAACCGAGTCGAAATTAAACATTCGTAGAGATATGGAGCCGACACTGTTGGAGCGCGAGCACCAATTGCGGCACTTGCTCAATACAAAAGCAGAAAATCAGATGTACTTGCTTAATGAACCACATACTAAAGAACAGGATGCAGAGTTAAAAGAGGAGATCGATAAGTTACTCCTAGAACTTCAGCAGATTGAAGCAAAAATAAGAATCCACTATTCTCGTTATAGTTCATTAACACAACCTCAAACACTCAAAGTATCACAGATTCAGCACCAGGTAATGGATGCTGACACAGTACTTTTGGAATACTGGCTAGGTAAAGAACAGAGTTATTTGTGGGTCGTAACTAATACTTCTATTAATAGCTATATATTACCAAAACGTGCTGAGATAGAATCTCTTGCATTACGCGTATATGATTTATTGACAGCACGCAGTCATCGACCATACGATACGATTGAGAAGAGAAAAGCTCGTGTCCACAAAGCTGACACTGCCTATCGAGAAGTTGCCGCCCAATTGAGTCAAATATTGTTAGCGCCTGTTGTAACTCAGATAGAGAACAAAAGATTGGTGATAGTAACTCACGCAGCCTTAGATTATATTCCATTCTCTGCATTACCATCTCCCATTGTTTCTCGTGTGAAACCGCATAATCAAGTAGGTTTTATACCCCTGATAGCAAATCATGAAATTGTTAATTTGCCATCTGCCTCGATACTTGCAGTACTCAAACAACAGATCTCACAACGCAATCCTGCAACTAGATCTGTTGCAGTGTTTGCCGACCCGGTTTTTAGCAAAAGTGACAGCAGAGTTATCGCTCGAGTTCCTCAGCATCGAGATTCACAAGTAAAGAAATTCTCCCATAGAGTACTTTCAGGCTCACCAACTGTTGAAAAACCTGTGCCACCTTTTGATTTATCTTATCAAGGGCTAAAAAGGCTACCTTATACAAGAAGAGAAGCAAGAGCAATTCTGGCGCTTGTACCCCCGTCAGAACGAAAGGAAGCGCTTGATTTTAAAGCCAACCGATTTACAGCAATCGATCCAAATTTGAAAGATTATCGCTTTATCCATTTTGCCACCCATGCATTATTGAACGATAATCATCCTGAGTTGTCTGGTATCGTGCTATCACTAGTAAATGAACAGGGTATTGAGCAGAGTGGGTTCCTAAATATGTACGAGCTATATGATCTAAATCTGTCGGCAGAGGTAGTGGTGTTAAGTGCATGTCGTACGGGTCTTGGCAAGCAAGTAAAAGGAGAAGGGTTGATTGGATTGACGAGAGGTTTTATGTATGCAGGTGCAGCACGGGTAGTGGCTAGTCTATGGGCAGTAAATGATCTGGCTACAGCAGAATTAATGGCCAGGTTCTATCAAAACATGCTAGGCAGAAAGCGATTAAAACCCGTGTTGGCATTGCGAGCAGCACAAATCTCCATGTGGAAAGAAAAAAAATGGCGAGCACCATATTACTGGGCAGCATTCGTGCTACAGGGGGAGCCCAATTAACGCTTATCATCTAATCTGTCGATATCAGTAAGTATATCCCTTACCAGACTAGATACTACTGCCTCTATTGAACCAATATAGTTGCTACGACGGCCTGGGAGTTTTAATGGCCAGAGTAGATCACCACGAGCGTTAACAAGCTTGGCTGTAATGGATATTCTTGACTTGCCAGAAGAATAAATCCGATTAATTGATATGATTAGGTGAGCATCCGATTGGTGAGTATTAGCAATCGTCCATCTTTCACTTGCTTGCACAGTATCAATAAGCTTAGTGTGCAGTTGTTGGCTCAATGGAGACTCTTCACTCATTTCAATATAAACAGTTTTAACCTCTTTTAGTGAAACGCCATTACTTATTATTCCTCTCTCATTTGCTGATGCGATCTCTTCTGAAGTTACTTCCCGTCGGGTACGGTCTTCAAACTTTCTCTGGTTGCTAGGCAAGTCTTTATAATTTGCTACTGGTGATTTTATCTGTTTATTCTCTCGGTTATCCATTAGTCGTGAGTCCGATGGAGATACAGCAGTAGGAGATTTTATCTCTTTGCTAGTTGCTGGTGAATGGAGCAAGCGATCCTGATTCTCTTTCTGAGATTGCTTTAATTCAGGCTTACTTAGTTGTAAATACAGAGTAATACCTAAAACTAATACAACCATAATTGCTAATACTAATATCAGTCTTTGAAAGAGAAAATCAGATCTATATTTTATTAGCGATCCAAACCGTTGAAATAAAAGAGATAACGCTTTAATAAAATTTGTCTCAGAGTATGAAATATAAACAGATATGCGCATCTCTGATGCAAGGCTACTCAAATAAGAGAGTGATATATTGATCTTTTGACCTCCTTCAAGTATACAGGATGAATGCCATGTATCTTCTGATTGAAGCACTTGACTATATTTTAGTGATAACGTGGAGAGAAGAAGATACTCATCATTTTCTTTCGCAAAGATCTGAATTAGATCTGCATCTAATGCTAAATCGATCTGCAAGCTATTTGCCATTTTGAGATCAAAACATGCCTGTTCAACACCATCAACAAAGACATATAGTGTTGTTGCATAGAACCTCTTGCGTCTAGAGCGCTGTTTTAAGATGCCATTTAATACATTAGTAAAATACTCCGGTGGCGCAGGGGGTAGATTGTTAAGGTCAATAGGCGGTTCAGAATCTATATTATCTTTCTTATTCAAGAAAAAGTTTGGTATCTCTAAACGATCCTCAGGATGATCGAGACCAAAGGCATCAACTAAGCGTAAGAAACAATGGGAGTGAAGAATCGTATGCATACGATTCTTTTCCACCGGATGCTCTTCATCAGGATGTGTGCCTTTAATCGCGTCTACACCGAAAAACCTGAGTGCAGGAATGTCGAATTGCTTCTTACCAAAACTTCTGGGAATCGTGCAAGCGGATTCCCAAGGAATGAAAATATCCAAATATTTTTGCACAAATCTAACCAACTCTTGTGTCTTGTTACGAGTTTTAAATCGTTTTTCACCTCTCGCACCTTCACAAGTATTTATAAAACCGTCAAAACGGGTACTGAGACTGTCCATAATTATTTTTTTCCAATCACGATATTGAACATCTGACTTGTTAGGGTCTTCTGATTGAGCAAGCCCAATCTCATAAATACGGCTTGTCTCGGCATAGCTATAGTTATGTAGTACCCTACACACCCCAACCGCTACATGAAATGATTTATGTGGAATAGATATATAGATAAGGTGTTTTATATAACGCACAGTCATTGTTTGTTCATTAAGAACTCTTTTGCCTGCTAGATGATCCCTTTCTTGATCGATCTCAAATCTTTTACAAACTCCAAATACCAGATATTGTAACAGCATAGGGTAGTCAAAAATGATCTTATTTCTTGTATCACGAGATTTAAGATCAAAGTAGGTACGTTTCTCTTGATAGGTTAAACATCCATCAATAGCATTAAGAACAATATCATCTATACGTTGTGTATCACCTCCTAAGAGCGCAAAACAGGTCTGCCAGGCGCTTTCCAATATTTTTGTATTTATATCAAAACCCTGCTTACTCTTCCTATCCTTCAGGAAGCCAGCCTCCATTTATATGACCTCCTCATTTATGGCTGATTGAAGACCTTATCCCGAGAATATAGCAAAGTTTGAAAATATACCTAGGCATGAGTGTAGAC
The DNA here is from genome assembly GCA_040758525.1 of Acidobacteriota bacterium. Lineage (GTDB taxonomy): Bacteria > Acidobacteriota > Blastocatellia > Chloracidobacteriales > JADJPF01 > JBFLVQ01. Next base: position 1,324 of record JBFLVQ010000493.1, on the reverse strand, counting down.
CGTACCTTTTTCAGAATAAAAGTGATTAAGAATGATTACGGTGTAGGGATCTGCTTTGCTCTATTATGGCAAGGCATTCTGGCGAGAGCAATCTACATATTACCTTCTCTGTAATAGTCATAAAAAATACTTTTCTCTAAGAAGGTTTGATAAACACAAAAAATCTCGATCAAAGAAAGGAGTAAAAAGATGTCACACGTTAGTTCTTTTAGATCAACAGGGGTACGTATTCTTTTAGCAACCACTATGCTATTTACGCTGCTTATTCCCATAGCCGCTGTATCTCAAACCGAGTTATCAGCACAAGCAGCAACTGTCTCAGATGGATTATTTACATTTGATGCAAACGGTGCATCCCAGATATATTTAACCCCTACGCTCGCACCGGGGGTGCAATGGAATGCACAATCCTATTTTTGGATCACCTTAGATAGACTATCTGGCACAGGTAGTACCACAATAATATTTAACGTTCTGCCTAACTACACTGGTACACCGCGTAAAGGTTTTATCAGATTTGTAAGCCCGCAAACAGGTGAAACTCTAGAAGAGTATACAATTTTTCAGAGTCGCACCGCTAAATTGTTCCAGGATGTACCATTGCAAGACTCCAGTCCATCAACCGTATCAGTCCACTTTGATACAGTAAACTTGATGTACGCCAACGGCATTACTTCTGGCTGCCAAACCTCCCCACTGCTCTATTGCCCTTCTGATATAGCAACACGCGCTCAAATGGCGATCTTTTTTGTGCGCGCATGGTCGCTAAAATTATTTGGTAGTACAGAGGGTTTTAGGTATTATGCGCCTCCATCACAAACACCTTACTTTGTGGATGTGCCTTATGGCTCTTTCGGATTTGATTACATACAAAAACTCTACGAATTGGGAGTTACTAGCGGTTGCCAGGCACAACCACGAATGTATTGCCCAAATGATGGTGGAACTAATCTACAGGCGGCTATATTTGCTGTCAGAACACGACAATTGGTAGACTACCGTTGCTCTTATAACTGTATAAACGACAACTTTGGTTATCCACAAAGTATAATCTTTTTTAGTGATGTACAACCATATGATGGTGATTTCAAATGGGTGCAAAAAGTTGCAACTTCTCCTTTCTACCCTGATCCTGCCAGTCTAAGGATAGTTTCCAACTCTGTGGCGAGTCCTGGATGCTTCTCAGGAGGTTTTTGTAAAAATCAGCCTATCACTCGTGGACAGTTATCACTCTATATAGTTCGCGGCCCAATGCAGGATCTACAAAATCTGTCTCTAGCAGAAATGTATCTCTTATCAAAAACCCTACTCTACTCGACATCCC
>JBFLVQ010000492.1:0-7194 GCA_040758525.1 Acidobacteriota bacterium | reverse complement strand
TTCATCAAGGTAAGAAGAGTCCCATTAGCGCAGCAGTCTATGCCAGTATAGAAGGACGGGATAATTTTGATGACACTTTCACGGAAAATATTGCTGGTATGCTAGGACGCTCCTTCTCTCGCTATGGCTCAGTCTTCTTTGCTCCTACCGTCTCAATCAATAGTAACCCTTTCCGTAACTTGTCTTCTGATACCAAAGCGAATCATACTGGCTCATTTGGCTTTGGTGGTCAATTTAATTTCCGTCCTACAGGCAGTTTCCTCTTCGAATATACCCCCAGGGTCGGTTATCGACCAGACGGCAGTCGGGCTCAAGTCGCCTTTGGTCTACAGAAACGCACCTATCGCCATGTCTTTACTCTTACCCTTTCAAACTCTCAGGGTACTACTACCAGTCAATATAATTCTGGTTTTGGTGGAGCAAGAAAGGGCCTTACCTTCGGCTTTAACATCTGGCGACGTTTCTACTAATCAAAATAATGAGGTTACCGAACGGGCAGCGTCGCTAACCTCGCTTAAACAACTTTAGCTCTTGATTAATTGGAGTTTAGCAGCTAATTCTTGCGCAGTTTGAAAACGTGCTTGAGGCCCTTTCTCCAACGCCTTCATTATCACAGTCGCTAATGCTGATGGCATATCTTCACGTAGACGCTCAACCGGAGTAGGGTCAAATTTAGTGATCGCCTCGATAATTTGAAAATAGGTCGATCCATCAAATGGTAGTACACCTGTAGTTATCTCGTATAGTACAATACCAAGCGAAAATATATCTGATCTATGATCAACTATTCCCTCACCTGAGGCCTGTTCAGGAGACATATAGGTAACAGTGCCAAGCAGAATACCAGGCTCAGTAATATTGGATAGATTTGAATTGGTAGAGTCACCCTCCTCGGCGCGTACTTCCAGACGTGGAGTAAAAATACCTGGTTTAGCCAAACCGAAATCTAGTACCTTCACCTGACCACGATCGTTCAAGAGGATGTTTGATGACTTTACATCTCTATGGATGATACCAGCAGTATGTGCCTCTCCCAGTGCCATTGCTGTTTGTATTCCTACATCCAAAATCTCCTTAATAGTGAAGGCTTGTCTCTTCAGACGTTCTGCTAGTGTTGTACCGCGAACATATTCCATTACAATATAAGGGATATCATCAACTTCGCCAATCTCATAGATAGTAGCAATATTAGGATGGCTGAGTATTGAAGCAGTCTGTGCTTCACGCAGGAAGCGCCGACGTATCTGATCATCAGAGGCAAACCGACTCTTCAGAAGCTTTATTGCCACTAGGCGGGTCAATTCGCGATCTCTTGCCAGCAATACTTCACCCATACCACCCTGCCCTAACGTACGTAAGATTTCAAAGCGATCGATACGGCCGTACTGCTTCACCTGTTCTAGCCCATCCCTGGTAGATGCATGTGCAGGCAATCTACGAGTCTCTGCTAATGTAAGCACAGGATCGGTAGGAGGAAGAAATTCGTCACTATAACGTTCAGAAGGACGTGGTATTGCTGCACTGGAAACAAAACGTGGTTCACTAATAACATTAGCGAAAAGGCGTGAAAAGAAGCGTGTCGATTGATTCTCTTCAATGAAATAACCAGCACGGCGCAACTCCTCAAACACATGTGCATATGCCTTTGGTAACTCTCCTCCGCTAATAAAGGTCTTAATAACCTCCCGTTCATCGTCACGGAAATGCTCCCAGATATAGCGAAAATGTACGCGTGCTTCATCTAGAAAGCCTTCATCTACCCGCCTTTGATCATAGAGAGCATTATTTTCAGCGATATGGTCAAAGTAATTAGAACAGGCAATCTGTAAAAAGAATGGGAAATATCCTGCTATTTCTACGATCTGTTGAGTATAAGATTCTAGGGGAACATTTGCTGCCCGTGACGGCTGTTGTATCAGAATGGCGGCTTCCTCTAATGTAAAAGGTCGTAGATAGACATTGGTGAAGATATTGAAAAAAGGTGAATCGGCAATCTGATCAGTATGGCATAAGACCTGTAGATCACGAGCCGAAGAGGTAATATAAGCTACATCATAATTATTAGCAGCGGAACGCAAGAAAGCAAAAAAATCCAAGTTAAAGACATGGTTGGTTGTAATCGCATCGAATTCATCAAAGAGAATAATTAGCTTGTAGTGCCGACGATGTAGTTCAGAGAAGACTTTGCGTATCGCATCAAAATCGGCGCCCGCTGCTTGCATAGGTTCACCCAATGCGTCTGCCAATAGTTTAAGTAATTCAGCAAAGAAATTCTCTATACTTGGGTAGCGCTTCTGCTGCAGATCCATAAAGAGGAATATGTATCCAGCACCTCCATCAAGCTGCTGGGCACGTACTTCAGGTGCATAGATATAGTTTAGCAGCGAAGACTTGCCAATGCGTCGCTCGCCTACAATGGCAACCGATTGTGGACGAGATGCACCAATACGCGAAAATATTCGCGCTAATTCCTTGCGTCGGCCATAAAATTGATTGGTATCGCGAATAGCAACACGATTAAGGTAGGGATTCTTCATAAATAAATACTAATGGCGTTATCGTTTCGTTATAGAGTGCGCACTTCGCGTACTACGCTCCAAATACTGTGGCTCTGTTTAATCCATAGCCGTAACAGATCAATGCGAAAGCAGAATGCTTCATCACCAATCTTCTTAAGTACGTCTGTGCGGAAAAGCTCCTCCAAGGTGAGGCGTATAGTGTCTTCGGAAAGCTTCACAGGATAATGTTCTCGCGTGATTGCTTGTGCGATCTGAAGCGAAGTGGCAGCCGCATCGGCATCCTCTAATTCCTCTGCCAAAAGCGACATCACCAATTTCTCATCATCACTAAAACCCTCCCAAAAATAGATCATTTGCGGCAATGGGTTATCGACAATCTCATCGGTTACCTGCTTAAGATCGGCCTTAAGCACATAATTGCGCTTCCATTCATTGAGATGATCAACAATCGCCTGACATATGTACTGAGTGTAAAATGGTTGACCTGATGTAAGACGGTAGATTGCATTTTCAACTCCGCGCCCATAGACCAATTTGTCTTTAACCGGTTCAGTGATTAGTCGTTTGGCATCCTGCTCACTTAAAAAGCTTACTTTGCGGTAGAGGGAGCGACGCAGCATCTCACGCCAGTAACGTCGGTCTCGCTCCTCAAGCCTACGCGAGCCAGTAAAAAGGAATGCTAGCCGATCATGATTATCGATCAAGCTCGCCATAAACGTGAAGATCTCCTTGCTAAGTTTGTTGTCTTCCACCTTGTTCTCTAATAATTCATACTCATCCATTAAGATAAGCAATCGACGGTCTACGATCTCAATAAGCACTCTATCAAGAAAATCGAGAAACAGATGAAAGGCATTCTTTGACTGATCAGAAAAACGATACTGTTGCAATTGGGTGGTAGTAGAAACTGGGTCTTGCTCATTCTGCTCCGATTTAGCATGACTAATAGCTTCAGCGATCAGTTTGGCAATACGACCAAAGAATTCATGATCACTAGAGACTACCATCTCTTGTAGATCAATAAATACTGGAATAAAGCGTTCTCCTAAACGACCATTCAATATCTGATAAAGTATGGAACTCTTCCCTGCTCTGCGCTCACCACAGAAGACCAGTACGACGCCCCCTTGCGCCGCCCCTTCAAGCTTTATTTTTACATAATTGAAGTCGTCTTCCCGTCCAAAGAACATAGCTGGATTACGGATCGGATTACCAACAATATAAGGATTGGGATCGATAGGTACAAAAGTGCGTAGATGTGGTGGTAGCATGTACTCACGGCGCTGCCTTTGTCGCACTACTACCGTAGTTATTGTCGCCCCCATAACAGTAAAACCAATAAATAGGTAAAACCAGAGTTTCTTCCAGAAAGGTCGGTCGATACGCAGACGTATCTCTAGTGAAGGTGCATTAACACCATAAAGATCACGATTAATCGCACGTACCTCAAAAATATGCTCACCATCAGGCAGATCATTAAAGAGGGCTTCCCGACTACCAGTTTGTGGTGTCACTAATCGCCATTCTCTGGGTTGACCATTGACGATTATACGGTGTACAAAACTGATTTCGCCAAATGCGCTTAAACCAATAAACCGAAATTTGATATTATGTAGCCCAGCAGCAATGTCACGCGTTAGTACTTCAGCACCATCTACCTCTAAACGACAATCAACTGTAGGAACAACCCGACTAGGCAGATGCCTTGTCAAGCCCGATTCTGTAGCAAACCATAATGCACCACTACTGTCTTGTGTGATATGGCGAATTATATTACCTGCCAACCCATGTCGATCACGTGTATAAGTGGTAATCAATGTCTCTATTCCAGGTATGCTACTGTTGATCTTATTGATCCTACCATCTGCCGAGCTTATCCAAAGCATTCCATCACGATCACGAAATATACATTGAGTATTATCGCTGGCTAGACCAGCCGGTAATTTTTCTGGTGTGGTACGTTGTCCATTGAACAACTCTATTCCTTTGGCAGTAGCTAACCAGAGTAATCCTGCCGCTTCATCACCCTCAATCCAACGTACATCTACACTCTCCAGACCAGTGTTCTGACCAATGATGGTGAGATCATAGGTGGTAGGATCATAACGATAAATTCCCCGATTGGTAGCAAACCATAAGAGTCCACTGCTCTGTTGAAATATATAGCGAACATCTGCAGTAATCTGTAGCTGTTCAGGGGCAACTGCAGCATTTACCCCAGTCTCAAAACCTGTGTCGAACCGAGAGATCCCCTTTTTTGTCGCCACCCATAACTTGCTATCTCGCACATCCTCGCAAAGCGCACGAATATCGATGCTCGCCAGTCCATGCTCACTACCAAATCGCTGCCACTTCTCATTTTGTAATCGGTAGAGCCCATCAGAAGTGGCAAACCATAGCACACCGTTCGCCTGACGCACAATATGCCGTATCTCAATATTGGGGATACCGTTAACACGGCGAAAGCGTACCCCATCAAAATGCACCAATCCTTTTTCCGTACCTACCCAAAGCGCTTCTGGTTGAGTTGGATCAGGTAATAGACAGAAGATATTGGTATCTGGTAGTCCGCGACTGGTATTGAAATTTACAAAACTGTAGAAATCTTGGCGTACTGCGCCATTATCTGTACCAAACCAGACATTGCCCTCTCGATCAGCCAGTAATGCTAGCACACGCTCGTCAGTGAGTAGATCATCAACATCATCACGACGCAAGTCATAAACATACGCCCCGCCACTAGTAGCAGCAAACCAGAGGTTGCCCATACGATCTTCAACCCCTACTCGCAACGGTCGTGTTAACCCCTCTTTGGGGATTGTTACAACCTGCTCGCCATCCAATCTCTTTAGGCCCATTTCGGTTAAGAACCAGACTGTCTTGCGGCTATCTATCAAGACAAAATTGGTTGGCCAATTGACCGGCTGATCACCATCAAGGAGCGGCTCTACCACCGTATTGACAAGACGTACAACACCCTCAGCAGTGGCAATCCAAACCCCTTCACCTGCTGAGGTAGTACTAATATGTCGAACATCATCAGAAGGTAATCCTGTGTGAGTCGTATACTCAGTAATCGAACCATCTAGGTAGCGAACCGCTCCACGATTAGTAGCAAACCATAGAGCACCCTGCTGATCCTCAGTTATCGCACGTATATTACGTCCAGCCAGTAATGGCACTGCTTCTATTGTGCGGGCGCCAGGCTGTTTAACATGCAATTCACTCTCGGTAGCAAACCATATACGGTCACTACTATCTTGAAAAAGCACACGTATATCCCTTCCTACCAACTTTACTAACAGATTGTCTTGACCATCAGAGGAGGTAATCTCACTACCATTAAATCGTGCGATACCACGAGATGTACCCAACCAGATGGTTCCTAAACGATCTTGCCAAAGCGCTTGCACAGTATTAGCAGGAAGACTAGGAACACCATAGCGATCTTTTAATTTATCCCCAATCGGAATAGAAGAGGCTGGCTTTGCCAACAGTGGGCGAAAGAGTGTCTTATTGCCTGGCGAGATATAAACGCCATCATCAACAGAGACTTCATAACCAGGCATGGAGGCAGTCAACTGATATATGCCTGGCTTGAGACGTCCAAAGTAGTAGTCTCCTTTGGGTGATTCGATTGCGCGTTTGATTGCGTCATCCTCACCTTTTATTGTTACGGTTGCATCTGGCAATTTCTCTTGTAATAGATCAAGTACAACCACATGTAAAGAACTGGGGATTAATTTGCAGAGTCGGAAGATGGTCTCATCCTTGCCCAGTTGTACTATTTCGTTATGTGGGCGAAATCCATCCAGCTCAATTCTCACCTGATATTGGCCAGCACGTGGCAAATTCATAGTAAACTGGCCATCGCGTAATGAAAGTGCAGATTGTACAAAGATTCCATCAAAAGAGACCGAAACAGTTGCACCAGCTTGTGGCTGATCATTCTCGTCGAGAATACGACCTTGTAATACTGGCCCACTTTGTGCACCAGCCTGGACTGCCGCTATGCCTATACACAGTCCCAATGGCACTATAATCAAGCACAGGCCGATACGCAGAGACAATGATAATCTAGTGTTAGAGAACTTCTTGTAGCTGTAATGCTTTCTCATTGCCAAGCTTACTCGTTAATATCGATTGCCCGTATCATTGGATAGCTGGCTGCGCCCGGTAAACTGGTGAGTAGATTAACAGCAAGTGAAAGCAATGCCACAGTAGTACCTTGTGTCTTATCAAGCCCTACATTGGAGAGCAAATAGACAAACGCAAACTCACGCGTCCCTAACCCACCTACCGAGATCGGCAATGCCGTAACAAGAAAAACCAAGGGAACAACAATAAACATTGAAGCTGCTTCAGTAGCACCACCAATAGCTAGAGAGAGTTGGTGAACTGCTAATATCCCCAGTGCTTGTGCACCTACAGAAAGCAGAAAGGTTGTTCCTACAACCCGGTAATTCCAGATAAAGCCTCGCGTAAGGCTTGTTAGATCTCGTAACCTGTCCACCCAACGCTGCCTATTACGTCGCTCTAGTAGGCTGGCTACCAGATCTGTAAAGAAAAGTACAGCTATCCCTCCAGAAATAAACACGACTAAAAGTCCCCAGGTAATATAACTCAAGGTTTTATGAAAATCGTCTTGCGGCTGTAGAAATGCCACCCCCGAGGC
>JBFLVQ010000491.1:0-7231 GCA_040758525.1 Acidobacteriota bacterium | reverse complement strand
ACAACACGGAAACCAAGATTGAGATTGCGAAAGACTGGTAGGTTTCTATTACGGTAAGCGGATCGGCAGAAACTAGCAAGATTATGCCAGCAGCCACCTCGCAAAACTCTTAATATCTCATTGCTGCCTTCTGTCCAGTTGTTTGCATCACTGGATGCTGCATGGTAATTACCATATATATCCATACACCATTCCCAAACATTACCATGCATATCGTAAAGACCAAATCCATTCGCGACTCCTAGACTACCTACCACAGTTGTCTGCTCACGATAGATCCCTTTTGGCGCCCCTGCATAAGGATAGTTACCATTATAATTGACCTGTTCCGCAGTAACTGTTTCTCCAAATGCGAAGGGAGTGGTTGTACCGGCACGGCAAGCATATTCCCATTGTGCTTCAGTAGGCAGACTATATCTTTTACCAGTCTTGCGAGACAGTCGTGCACAAAATTCTTGCGCTTCCTCCCAAGAAACCTGTTCTACAGGTAGGTCATCACCAACAAAGTTGGATGGATTAGGATTGAGCTCTCTATATACCTTAGGCAAATTTGCTACTGCGCGCCACTGTGGTTGTGTAATAGGAAACTTACTCATATAGAAGGGGGTCGCCGTCACCCAACGAGTCGGGCCTTCATCCAAACCTCTACCCTTTTCGTTCTCTGATGATCCCATTAAGAATCTACCTGCAGGTAGCTGTACCATTACCAGCGATAAGCCGCCTAGATCTTCTAAGAAATATTGAGCCTGTCCCTTGCCTGAGGTAGTGACACGGCCCTTAGCATCCAGCACTACATAATTGAACTCATAACTATCAAGGATAGGCATTAGTTCTACTGTGTCGGTGCGCTTGGGCATAGCCAAAGTAGAAGCTGTCTCCATTAATGGCCAAACTCGATTTGTCGGTAGATCATCAAGTAGACTACCAGTAAAATTGCCAGGTAATGCTACTAATTTCATGGTATGTGCAGAACAGGCTTGCAAGGCAGTGCGCATCTCTTGAGCAGATTGATATCGACGTGTAGGATCTTTTTCCAGCGCACGTGTAATTACTTCTTGTAACGGCAATGGTACAAAAGCGGGAAGCGGATCGGGCATCTTGAGCATAATCGCACCAATCAGTGCTCCCAGATCAGCATGAGCAAAAGGTTTGTGTCCAGTCAACAATTGGTAGAGAATCACTCCCGCAGCCCATAGATCTGACAATTCGGAGCGCTTGCCATCAAATACTTCTGGTGCCATATAGGCTGGTGTGCCAGCAATTGCACCAGAATGTGCGCTTCCCTTTAATACCCTTGCTAATCCAAAGTCAGCCAGCCTGGGAGTCTCACCCTGTAACAGTATATTAGCGGGTTTTAGATCGCGATGAATAATCTTCTTGGAATGTAGATGTTCTAATCCAGCAAGAATACCTGTGGCCATTGAGAGCGCGGCTTCAATTGTGGGGGCACAACCGCCTTGTCGGTTTAACCAGCTCTCTAATGAACCATCCGGCGCATACTCGCTAACAATCGCTACCTGCCCATCATATATGTCTGCCTCAATGATCGGTAACACATTAGGGTGACCTCCTAAACTCGCCCACAATTGTGATTCTTGGGCAATCGCAGTCAAGTCTGGCTCTTCATCAAGGGCTAATTTAATCGCTACTTGGGTAGTCACCAATGCGCTACGCCGCTCCGCTAACCAGACTATCCCATAAGCGCCTCGACCAAGCTGACGAATTAATGTATATGGTCCGATCCGATCGTTTGCCTGTGGCATAGTAAAAACAATTACTTAATACTGTTTGATTAAATATGTAACAGCTAGGATAGACCAAGGTAAGCCAATTAACCAAGAATTGCAAGATGATTGATACTAGCCACCTTTTTCCCAACTTTTACTAGGAAATTACCGTGATTTAACCTGCTGTACTTTTCTGACAGATCTTGATCAGGAAAGTATAAGGCATTAGCAAAACTTCTTGTTACCCTAGGCCAAGGAGGATACTTATGAAAAATAGTGTAGCAAGATTTTTATTAATCATAGTCTTCATACAGTTTGTCATCATACCGCAGCTACCTTCAGCTATTGCCAACAGTAATGGAATGAAAAAGTACGCAAGACTCTCTTACCAAGATATCGTTGATGAACCGATAAATACTAATATACGGGTTAATACTCCTGATCTCAAACCCGACTCTCTTACCCAGAGTGAGAGTAGTATTGCTGTTAATGGTAAAAGTATTGTTGTTACTTTCAGAGATCGTCAGCAAGGCGCGGATTACGCTGTTTCTACTGACGGAGGGAAGTCTTTTGCTCAGCATAGTTTTCCTGCATTTCCCAATTCACTCAATGTTGCCGATCAGGTTGTTGTGCGTGGTGCTAATGATGGCGAATTTTATTACTCCACTTTAACTTTTGTGATAGTGAATACAGAAAGAAAAAGTATTGTTGGGGTTGGCAAATCTACTGATAATGGTATTACCTTTAGCGCCCCGGTTGATGCTAGTACCTCACTTAGCAACTTGGGAGGTTTTCAAGATAAAGAATGGATTGCAGTAGATACACATGCTAACTCACCATTTAAAGGTAATGTCTATGTAAGCTGGTCAAATGATAGGTCTGGCGCCAACCGTAGGATTGTTGTTGCGCGCTCTACAGATGGGGGTCAAACCTTTTTACCACCGGTAGCCGTTTCTGTAGAGAATGAGGATGATTTGCAAGGAGCAATGCCGGCGGTTGCCCCTAATGGCGACCTTTATGTTGCCTATCGTAGTGATCTCGCCAGCTCTAAAGGTATGGAAATTAATATCTCGATTGTAAAATCGACTGATGGTGGAAAAACATTCACCAGTCCAATAGTAGCAGGTAGACGGTTTCTCTCTAGTCCATCCCTGACGGGTGGTCTGTTTGGAGTGAGAACAGATAATTTCCCTAGCATGGCAATAGATCAACAAGGAATAGTCCATATTGTATATGGAGCTGGTGTTGATCTTGGTGGATCAGCTTTTGATAAAGGAGATATTTTCTATACTAAATCTACCGACGCCGGCAACACTTTCACCAATGCCATTAGGCTTAATGATGATACCACTAGCACAAGTCAATCTATTCCCTCAGTAGCGGTAACGGATAATGGTATTATTGGAGTGCGCTGGTGGGATCGTAGAAACGATCCCATCTCTGATAGCTTAACGGATGTTTTTATGACGATCTCTAGAGATGGTGGAACGAGTTTCTCAAATAACTTTCAGGTCACTAATCATAACTGGTTTTTTGATCCAGTAGAAAAAGAGAACGTTGGTTCAGCAGAATTTAACTTCACCCTTAGCGGGAACTATCATTCAGATTATGATGGCATTGCTGCATTTGGCAATGACTTCTTTGTGACCTGGAGCGATGAACGTAGTGGTGATCCAGATGTCTATTTCACCAAGATACCAGCCAACTACAATACTAAAACACCAGACTTCAGTGTCTCGGCAGCAAGCACCTATGGTAGTGTGATTGCGGGTAGCAACGCAACCTTTCCTCTACAGTTGATTGGTAGAAATGGATTCACAGATAATATTAGCTTTACTGCGACACCACAAATCGCTGGGCTTAGTTATAACTTTACTCCTACACCAGCGCGTGTAAGTGACAAAGCGATGTTAACCATTTCCACTACTAATGATGTAAAGCCTGATACTTACTTAATCACGGTTACAGCAACAAGCAGACAGACAATCAGAAGAACCAACTTTCGCCTAACTGTCTTCCCTACCAATCATCCTGCCAGCACACCAATTAACATCTCTAAGAGCAAAAATAATTCACATATCTCTCAAGATGGCATGAAATTTGATAACAAGGGTAACTTACATGTCTGTTTTGTTGATGATAATGTTAAATTTGATCCGCAGAGCGCGACATTAACATCAGGCATTTTTTACCAGCAATTAACTGCTCGCGGTAAGAAGTTTTCACCCTCGCTTAGCATTCCTACAGTAGCAAGTATTACTCGCAACCCTAGAGGGCCTGCTTTGCTGGGGCTTGACAGCAAGAGAAATATCTATATCGCTTTTGTCGCAGACACTCTCGATAATCCTGCTAGTGAAGCTCTTTTTTTGATCAAATCAACTGATGGTGGAAAGACTTTCTCCTCGCCAGTGCTTGCTTTTAACGGTTCTGTAAGCTCCACACGAACAACCATGGTTGTAGATGCACGCGGTAATATTAAGATTACTGTTTTCTCTTTCTTTGAAGGTTCTTTAGGGTTTTTTGTTGTTCGCTCTACCGATCAAGGTAAGACCTTCTCTCAACCTGAGATGGTCTCACCAGCCGAGGCCCCTCTAAGAAACAGTGCTTTTGATTCTAAAGGAACTGCCTACTTTGTCTATGCAGTTACTGAAGATGATGGTTTCGGTCCGACAACAGTCTTTCTATCAGTGGCTCCCGATGGTAAGAAGTTTACCGAGCAAAGGGAGGTGTTAAAGTTCAGTGATACCGATAGTGCTATTATCAATAATGAGCTCCTTTTTTCTGGCTCCCAACTTTTGAGTATTGATAAAGACGACAATATCTATATCTCATTCTTAGCCTTTACTCCACCTCATCCACCTCTGGGAGAAGAGGTAACAAGAAAAGATATCTATTTTGTTAAATCAACTGACAAAGGTTTAACCTTTAGTCAACCTTTCAATCTTTCCCAAGATGGCCAAGTTCTCAGAGGTATCGATTTTACTAGCAGTAGTTCTGCCGATATGGCAGTTGATCGCAATGGCAGAGTTAATGTTACCTGGCTATCAGCTAATGGTGTCTTAGTTGCCACCTTACTTGATAACGGACAGGTTGGTCGTATTACCAATCTGTCTGGTAATTTTGGTAAATTCCGCGAACTCAATACTGGTCTAGCAGATCTTAGATTTGTTACTGATAATCGCAAAAATCTGCACGTTTATTGGAGGAGTGCGGCGGCAGCACAAAGTGAGATCTATCTTTGCACCATTCATCCATAGATAACTAATGTGTAGTAACTCTAATCCTCTACTCTCTTCTTCACTATACTTTTCTGATCAATATCGATCAGAAAAGTATAGTGTATGATAAAAAATCCTTCTTATACTTTATAGCATGCACACCAAGATCTTATCCTACATTTTCTTGAGAACTGATTAAGCGGTTTTCAATGCTAGCTAAAGCAAAGATCTTGGTGTGGTATTTCACTAGTGCAACAACAATCAAACTCAACCTAGAACTATTTATATTGAGGAATTATTATGAAAATTCACTGCCAAACCATGCATGTAAAGTTTCAACTTCTTAGCTACTTTGTTATTGTCTGCTTGCTTTGTGGTAGCAGCGCAACTAACAATTTTCCAGTAACTGCACAAATACAGACCCAAGCAGCTCAAACCATTACCTTCCCGCGTGGCTATCTACCATACTTCTTCACTAATATAGCCATGGACAGCAATGAGCGTTTTGGTATTGCCTACTCTCCGCAGACTAGTACAGCATTCACATTCGATGCCAAAACTGGAGCAAAGCTGGCTGATGTGGCGATACCAGGACCAGTAGGAATGTCTATGCAAGGTGACCGCGCAGCCTTTCTTAGCTTTGACCAAGCTGATTTTATCACTCCGCCTCAAATCTTCTTTCTGGATGTTAGCAATCCTCGTAATCCTACAACCGTAAGAACAGATCTTCCTGAGAATCGGATAATTTTTTCTCAGTTCATCCCTCTTATCCTTAGCCGGGATGGTCGTTGGCTTTTTACTTATGCAGCCGATTTCGATCTAGACAAAGCTTTTCTTATCGCCATTGATTCACACACCGGTGAAATAGCTAGTGATCTAGAGGTAGAGGGAATAGGAGTAATCGCAGTACATGAACGCAATGGTCAACGTACTCTGGTTCTCAATGACCTATCAGATCGTCTAGTCTTCATTGATGCTACTAATCCAAGCTTTATGCGTCAGCGTGGCGCTATCCCAGTGCCGACTAAAGGTACATCATTTATTAACATTCCACTGATCGTCAGTGACAACGATGACATAGGCTTTTTCGATGCACCTAGTAGTTCACCTGGTAATCCATCAACCAGTACTTTAGTAAGTTTCGATATCAAAAGAGCCAAGATATTGACTCAGACTCCAATTCCTGGAAGTTCAAGGCGCAGCCTTGTAAATGTAATGGCACGACGAAACAATCGGCTGATAGTTGCCGAGGCTTTCAGCAGAGCAATAACCACATTCGAGCTAGATCCTGCTGGTCTACAACCGCCTAAACAATTAAGTAAATTTTCGCTGCCAGATTTTTTTCCTAACGCAGCAGCAATTAGCGCAGATGGAAATACTGGCTTTGTGTCAGGACAATTTCCTACTCAGTTAATCTCTTTTGATATGAGGAAAGGAACAGTGCGTGGTGTTTTTACCTTTAAAGATAGTGATAATCGATCTTTAACGGAAGGATTTGCCACCAACAGTATAGCAACAGAATTTATGTTGCAAGAACTTGTTAGCCAACAAGTATTACTAGTAAAAGCCAATGCTGATGGCAGCTTGCAAATGCGTGGAAAGTTTGCTGTCCCAGATGGTGTCTGCTTTAATTGTGATATTGCCGGATCAGCGTTTGAGACGAGAAAGCCCGCTGTTACTCAAGATGGCACACGCGCTTATCTTGCCTCAGCACTATCAGATGAAATACTAGAGATTTCACCATCTACAGGCGCACTGCTCAATCGTATTAAGACTAAGAGCCATTTTCCTCTCACAATAAAACTCTTTGAATCGCAAGAAATGCGTCGCTTGGCGGTAATAACAAGAGAAACTGAGCCTTTTTTTGATAAATTCAGACTAGAGCTATTTGCTTCGCTTAATAGTGGCCCTTGGCAATATAAAGCCACTATAGAACCTTTCCCAGCCGCAAATCTTATCGATATAGATAGCTCAGAGGTCTTCTTCAGTCAAGATGGTAAGATCGGTTTTATCTCAGACGTGGCAAAAGCTGTCCTTGCTTTCAACACCGACACTGGTGAGATAATTGGCCAGACTGAGATTAATTGCTTTAGTAGCTTTACGCTCGGCAGTTTTCAGAATGATGCTGGCAAACGGCTGTTGTCGCTCGTTTACTTCTCTGAAATCGGAGATCAGGTTCTTTTAAGCACCATTGATGCCAGTGATCCGCGCAATTTGAACCTGCTTTGGACAACAGACCTTACTGAAGATCTACTTTTTTTAACCGATAACGGACCAACATTCAAT
>JBFLVQ010000490.1:0-7292 GCA_040758525.1 Acidobacteriota bacterium | reverse complement strand
CCTTCCAGATAAGGAAACTTTCCGCTCTCATTATAGAAACATTCAATGACCTCTCCAATATCATATTAACGTGTACCTAGCACTATAAATTAAGAATAGTGTAGATGTCTAAGCAGCCTTATACAGAACTGCTGCACCGTAATATAAAGTTCTATACCCTGTTTGGGAATCACAACATTGTCAAAGAGATTATCACAAATCGATAGATCCATTCACCACCTAATCCAAGATAATTACAGGAGGTTAACATGCGAAAAGCGATTTTATTGCTTGTGGCATTATTTGTTCTTGTTAATATTACGGTAATTGGTAGTGCCAAAAAGATCAAACAACCCTTACCAACAGATGTAAAGCTTGCCGAAGTGAAGATGATTGAAATTAAGGATGCTACTGGCCAAGCTCTACTCACTGGCCATTTCACAGTCGCAAGTGAAGGTGTAAATGAGATTGAACGTATTGCCGAACTAACAACAACTGGTATAGATACTGATGCTGCTGGTAAGGCCGAGATAGAGTTGGAGAAGACAGATGATAGTATTACTAATCAGGGAATAGCTGTTTCACTTAATAAGCTTGCAGCATCGACCAACTTCAAACTGATTATCGACAGCAACGAATTGACCTCTTTTACCACCGATAAAAAAGGCGAGGCCGAGTTGGAATTGAGCAGCAAAGTTATTAAAAAGCATTGAGAATGTGAACAATCTATTTGCGATCAGCTTGAGGCAGTTTAGCGACTTGTTTGCAACGTCACCACAACCAGCTATAATAATGCGCAGTTTTAAGCTTGATTGCAGCGATATCTAACAAAATGTAAGCTTATTGGCACTTGATAGCCATACAAGTGATCATTTCGTTAATAGCTCCAAGCCGCTTTCTTCAATTCCTTAGGAGATAAAATGCAGATATTTATCACGGGCGCATCGGGTTTTATCGGTAACTCCATAGCAAAATCTCTCAGCCAAACACACACTCTAAGAGCAATGTCGCGATCAGAACAGAGCGATCAGGCTTTAGTTGAAATTGGAGTGAAACCATTACGATCAGAATTGGGTGCAGTCAAACTGGAGCATCTCGCTGGATGTCAGGCGGTGATCCATTGTGCAGCGTTCGCCAAGCAATGGGGCACACGCGAGCAGTTTTGGAAGACAAATGTAGATGGAACTTCACAACTCCTCCAAATAGCACGCCAAGCAGGTGTGGCGCGCTTTATCTATATTGGCACCGAAGCAGCATTATTTCATGGCCAGGATATGCACAACATTGATGAGACCTATCCCTACCCCGCCCACACTCCATTTTTATATTCTGAATCTAAAGGTGCGGCAGAAAAATTGGTATTAGCTGCCAATGCACCTGGATTTGAGACTCTGTCTCTGCGCCCTCGATTAGTATGGGGACCTGGCGATCAGACAGTTTTGCTAGTGTTGAAGAAAATGGTAACTAGTGGTCGGTTCATGTGGATAAACCAGGGACAAGCACGCACCTCTACCACACACGTTGCCAACGTCGTTTATGCTGTGACACTAGCGTTGCAGCGTGGTCGTGGTGGACAAGCCTACTTTATCACCGATAGTACAACTACAACGCTACGCGAGTTTCTCACTGCATTACTTAAGACACAAGGACTGACTCCACCAAATACATCAGTTCCAAGTCCATTGGCGCGGGCTATGGCAATGGTTGTCGAAGGTGTTTGGGGTCTGTTAGGGCTAAAGACTGAGCCACCGCTGACGCGCCTAGCTGCTGCTATGATGTCGAGTGAATGTACGATCTGTATTGATAAGGCACACCAAGAACTCGACTACAAACCGATAATAACTCGTGAGCAAGGTTTAGCAGAATTAACCATATCTACGTAAAGGTATGTCAGTTATGAGGTACGGTATATATGACAAAACGGATTGAAGGTAAGGTAGCACTTATCACGGGAGGAAGCAGCGGTATAGGTCGTGCTACGGCGGTTCTCTTCGCACGTGAAGGGGCCAAAGTTGTTGTTGCAGCTCGTCGTCGATCTGAAAGTGAAGAGACGCTTAGTCTCGTTCGGCAGGCTGGTAGTGAAGGACTATTTGTACGTGCCGATGTTTCCTGTGCTACAGATTGCCAAGCAATGGTAGAACTTACGATTAACACATATGGTCGTCTAGACATTGCATTTAATAACGCTGGCATAGGACGAGCAGGCAGGTTTGTCGCAGATGAGGAGGAAGAAGCTTGGGAGCAGGTAATGGCTATCAACCTTAAGGGTGTTTTCCTTTCTATGAAGTATGAAATCATTGCCATGCTACGCAATGGCGGTGGATCGATCGTGAATACATCATCAGTTGGTGGTCTTGTAGCTGGACCAGGGCTGGCAATCTATCAAGCCAGTAAGCATGGTGTAATAGGTCTTACAAAGGCAGCAGCACTGGAATACGCTGCTCAAGGTATTCGTATTAATGCGGTCTGTCCAGGCGTAACTCGTTCAGAAATGGTTGACCGATGGTTTAGAGATCCAACAATTGAAGCCCGAATTACTGCTGCTCATCCAATGGGACGTGTCGCTACACCTGAAGAGATCGCACAGGCGGTTCTGTTTCTTGCCTCTAATGAAGCGTCCTTTGTTACTGGTCAAGCATTCGCTGTGGATGGTGGTTATCTTGCACAATAATGGGTCAATGGAGAGTTTCTTATTACTATTTAATAGACAGATACAGATATTAACTATTAGTCAATGCTTCTTATAATAAGCAGAGTTAATCCAACTAAACCTAATGTAAGAGTAAAACCTATAATTACAAGTAACCAAATGGCATTCCTGAATAATAATTCTCCCGTAGTGGATAAAAATGAGTCCATATCAAACCCATTAATCCTTTTACTTCTTTTCTCAATCACTTCACTAATCTCATAGATCTCATTTCTCATTTTCTTTAATGCCATCTTTAGTTCTTCAATTTCTAATATGCTGTAAGAATTCTTATAATAAATTATCTCGTCACAGCGTAGACAATAGTTATTCTTAGGATCAAATCTATCTGATTGGTGACAGGTTTCACATCTTCCTGGTAGCGATTCTGTTTTAATTATTATTTTATTCATAATTAGAACTCTACCTTATATGCACAGTACAATTTCAATCGCCTAACAATATCAATTCTATTCGGCGAATCCTACCAATTGCAAGTCTTGATCTTTAATCTTTACCTACTGATCTTTTTCAGATAAAGAGCTGAAAGAGATAAACTAGGCCTGCGAACCAAAAGAAAATGCTAAAAAGGAGACCTAGTTATGGAACTGCAGAGCAACTCACATACTATTGAGGGATGCTTGCAGCTATCAAATAATCTGATGGGTTGGTGGAAGGAAAGAAAAGTTACGTCACTGATAAATAGTGGTACAATAAACCGTTATGAAAATTCCTGCATCAACCAACCCACACAGTCATCATACAGAGCGAGTGGTGATAGGGCAATTACTTGCGCGGTTGTTGGGATGGGTTAGATTTCTGCTTATACTCTTTCTTTTTCTGGACTCTTTTAGAAACTAACTTCTTCCGGTAGAAATCTGTTAATTGATCTTGAAACATCCTGTTTCCTAGGTCATTGATACTGACAATTCGCTCCATTGTATCTGAGTCTATAAATGTTATTATGTTAAACTCCCTATGATAAAAAGTGTCTATAAGCGCCATCATGGCAAACCTTTTATGATAATAGGCGTCTATAAATGTTATTATAGAAGGTTTATAATAATAACTTGTCTCGGCAAATATTTTTTCGGGTAGAGTATAGACACGCCAAAAGAGCAGATATCTAACATGGACTTCATGAGGATAGAAGATATAAATACGTTGCATACTGTCTACTAGAGTAATGGTAAAACCCACTATAAAAACGCAAAATACAATACCTCTGACATCTAAGTATAAAATATCTGTAATAGCTAAGCTGTGCCACATGTCTATAAATACGACAAGTCCAGGAATTAAAAAGAGCAATAACGAAGCACCAAGGTAGATTTTATAATGTATAGAGTTTTTCAAGACAATAAAAGGCTCGGGATCGGTCTGTATAATAGAGTAAAGTTCATTTTTCATAGCCGACATTTATACCACAAAACAACTATCTGAAACTGGACGAGGGCAAGGTCACAGCGACCAAGCTCCCTATCGTAAGTATAGAATCGATTGACCTATTTGCTCCTTATCAGTACCCTATACTTATGACCAAGAAGAAATCCAAAACCACCAAGCGCAACTTCACATTGATCAAAGCACCTGAGATCAAGCTCCTTACTCCAGAGCAAGATGCCGAGTTAAAGCGCCTCATCCAAGAAATCAATGGACCGTACTTAAAGCGCAAAGCTGAACGAGAGAAGTATGAGAGGTATTTGGCACATTTGGAACATGGACCAGACTTGCCACCTGCGGCGTAAACAATAGAGTATCGCTGGTAAGGAATAAATTAAGAGGGTATATGAGTAAAACTGTAGGATTGTTAATACTAGTATTAATAGCGGTCATTACTTGCCATCTCCTTGTTAATCCTATGCTTTCATATTTCTATATCGAGTCACATTTTTCATCGTTAAAACCAGGTATCAGTCGTGCCGAGGTGAAATGGAAATATTGGTTTCTTATTGAGACTCGCAGTGAAAGAACAGATACCAACGGCTGTTTAGTTGGTACAACTAGATTGGATTATAAGGTATTAAGTTATAGGTCTATGCTATCTCCAGTAATACATTTTTGTGTTGAATACGATAAAAATGATAATCTAATTATGGCCATTCCATGCCATGAATAAGTTATCTCAAGGTATCAAACTCTCCAGCCAAGCCACAGCTCAACTGGAGAGCAGCACAGGCACTACACTCTTTATACCTTCGCCAACTTGAACAAAGTATAAGCACTCTGCACAGATGAACATAAGCCGGATCGTATTACACTGTATCTTTGATGATAATCTGGTCAGTTTTCAGATCAACAACAAGAGCAACGTTGCCATTCTTCTAACAGTTATTTAAATGCCATGATCTGATAGATGCTGACCCGATTGTTGGTGTATGCCGGGTTGAGGCTCACTCTCTTGGTACCGAGGGGTCTTGTGTCGCAGGAAAGGGAAGTGTCTGTAGATATTGGCTCACCACAGGCCTTGGGAAACCAGAACAGCGATAGATCCCTTTCCCTTCGTCACCATCACAGGTCCTGAGCACATAGATGAAAGCCTTCGGGATGTTGTACCCTCTTAGATATCCGTAGCCTCCTCCCCCCATTTCGATGAGAAGATTTTTGATCCGGATGCGCTGTGAATTCTCACTGATATCCTTTGCATTCCATCCGAATTCAGTGATCCAAACTGGTTTTCTAGCATTGCGAGGATTCCAGCGTGCGATGAGTTGCATTCTCTCTCGAATCTTCCGTGCTATATCCTCACTATGCTGGCTCTCCTGTCCGTTATGGTGCACCGAGACCACATCGAGAAAGTCAGAAGCGTTTCCATCAGGAAAATAGGTATTCTCGAATTGCTGCCAAATCGTCACTGCTCTGGTAGTACTGCCTGACATGGCTGGTCCGACAACTAGTGCTGAGGGATCATTTGTTTTGATAATGCGAGCGGCTTCGACAAAGTAGTCAATATAGCGGTGGGGATAGGTATTAATATCCCACCAATCCCATCCCACACCAAAGGCAGATTGGTTGATTAAGTCTGGTTCGTTCCAGATCTCATAAGCAGCAACGCGGCCCTGAAAGTGACGTGTCACTTGATCAACGTAGGTCTTCCAAAACTCGATAGCACATGGGGTGTTTCCACGTGGGCCCCCACCACACCAAGCCGGTGCCCCACTAAGAATGAATAGTACCTCCTGACCCTGGCTCTCGGCTTCGGAGACAACAAGATCCGCATGGGAAAAATTCCATTGGCCATATGCAGGATTGATGTTGGCCCAGTAGTCTCCAGATCGTATCCAGCTTAGATTTGCATTCCGACTTAATGGCCCTGACCCATTAACTCCAATGGTAACTGGACCATCGGCTCTAGTAATTCCAAATGGTAGTATCAAGGTTGTCATCATCAAGGTTGCCATCATAAACATGATAATCTTTTTTCTGAACATTTTAGCCTCCATTAGTTGTTTTGAAGTGGCTAGAGAAAAGATACTGCCTAGCTGATCATTGAAAATATAGAAGCTCGAAAGGATAAAAGTTTGTACACAGTAGTGTACTGATGAAATTAATTCTGCAATGCCAAACACAACTCTCTTGCTTATGGAAATCAACTTTCTTGCCCTGTAATACTTGACAACTTAACCATAGCGAAGAGTTGGATGAGAAACTTGTTTATGCAGTTGAGGTTTGACTCTACGTCGAGTTCTAATTCAATAAACAATGGAGATAAAACAGAGCTAAGAATACCTCAACATAGCTATCCCATCCATCACTTTCAAGGTTTTCAAAGATCAGCTTGGAAGTGTTAGAAGAGGGGCTACTTAATAGCGATCGATCACCCCATATCTTTTAAAAGCTCTTTTTTTTGCCTGCTTAGACACGGAATGAAAAAATCTTCAGGGATTTTCCGGACAGACTTTCAGTCTCTACTTTATAGTGCTGAAAACCCTGCTTTCTGATTGAGTAGAAGCCTGGACAGAGAGCCATACAACATCCCACACTATCCCAAATGCGGTTAAACATAACTTTTATTAAACCCATAAACTTACATTTTGTATGTTTAATCGCTAAGTCCTCTATATTTGCTTTTCTCGCCTCTTCATACCAAAAAAGATTTGGGTAATGACAAACAGAGATCAGCTAGAGAGTACCATCTTTTCCCTTGAATGCTTTTCCCGCTTCCACACTTGCTAACAGTTCCGAATAGAGTTCAGATAACAACATATATGGATTCCTAACAGCTCTTTCCAATAGCAATTTATAAAGCTCAACCAGATATTCAATTGTCTTCGCATCAAACCTTTCAACCACATACTTGAACAGGCCTTTTATGCTTTTTTGGTTGTCGTAGATATTTACAAGAAAATAATGATACATATCGCCACCAGGAAGATGTTTTCCCTCACTTGACGTTGTTAGCTCATTGCTTTCACTGGTGGCAGTATCTTCAATAATAAAATTGAAGAAAACTTGCCTGTAATCAATCTTTAATTCCTTTAATCTTTCGGTGGGAAGATCAGGATAGGCAGGGCGGTAGATAGTGGTTGGCAAGGCGCCCCCGCTATTTCTACGTTCCAGCTCCTTAGATAAAAATTCTGAAAATACTCTACTATTATCAAACTCCATTTCATACATAACCTCT
>JBFLVQ010000489.1:0-7297 GCA_040758525.1 Acidobacteriota bacterium | reverse complement strand
GAGGGTAGAAATGCGTTATCTGCTTGTTTTGCTGCTCATTTTAGGTGTGTATATGGCGCCAACACAAGCGCAAACAATTGAAGTAAAGACACACACACTGAAGAATGGAATGAAGATCTTAGTACATGAAGATCATTCTATACCTAATGCTGCGCTCTATATTTTCTATCGAGTAGGTTCGCGTAATGAGCGACCTGGTACAACTGGGCTATCACACTTCTTTGAACATATGATGTTCAATGGTGCTAAGAAGTATGGTCCTGGACAGTTTGATAAAGTTATGGAGGCAGCCGGCGGTGCTAATAATGCTTATACTTCACAAAACGTTACCGTCTATACAAATTGGTTCCCTGCCAACACACTTGAATTGATCTTTGATCTAGAAGCAGACCGTATTGCTAACCTTGCTTTCGATCCGAAAATTATCGAATCGGAAAGAGGGGTAGTGGCCTCGGAGCGGCGCACTTCTGTAGATAACGATAATACTGGTTTGTTGAGTGAACAACTTTGGGCTACTGCTTTTGTTGCACACCCGTATCAGTGGCCAGTGGTTGGCTGGATGTCGGACATAGAGGGCTGGAAGATGGAAGATCTCAAACACCACTTTGAGATGGGATATTCTCCTTCTAATGCTGTTATGGTAGTAACAGGAGATGTAGGTTACGATGAAGTAGTGCGATTAGCACAAAAATATATTGAACCGATTCCATCACATGCACCCCCGCCACCAGTAACCACACGTGAACCAGAACAGGAAGGTGAAAAGAGGGTTGTGGTCGGGAAGTTTGCACAACTACCATTATTGATGATCGGTTACCATATTCCAGAATGCACTCACACCGATTATTACCCACTACAAGTATTAGAAACTATTCTCTTCTTTGGTGAAAGTTCACGTCTTTATCAACGCTTAGTAGACAAGGATCAATTGGCACTAGAGGTACAAGGCGATACCGACCGCGCTTTTGATCCCACGCTATTCACCATTACCATACAACCACAGGAAGGAGTAAATACGTTTACGGTAGAGAAAGCGCTCTATGAAGAACTAGAGCGTATTAAGACCGGTGGTATTACCGACCAGGAACTGCAAAAGGCCAAGAATATTCTGTTAGTAGACTTTTATAACAACTTGAAGACAATTAATGGCAAGGCTAACGAACTGGGAACTTATCAAGTATTCTTTGGCGATTACCGCAAACTGCTCTCAGCACCACAGGATTATGCCAAAGTCACACTAGAGGATGTGCGTAGAGTAGCACAAAAGTACTTTGGCGAGCGTAATCGCACTGTGGTTACCTTGCTGCCACAACAGCAGCCAGCCCAACAACAGGCTAATCCGCCCGTGGAAAAGTGAGGTTACTACATGAAAAAACTACTCATAACACTTTTTCTTGTTATTGCGCTATTTGTACCCGCAGGAGCACAACAACCGACACTAAAGCTACCAACTTATAAAAAAGTAAAACTTGCCAATGGAATGACCCTACTATTAATGGAACAGCATGAGGTTCCCTTTGTCAGTTTTAGTATGATTATTCGCGCTGGCAGTGTCGTCGATCCAGTTGGCAAGGAAGGTGTTGCCTCACTTACTGCGGAGATGTTGCGCAAAGGCACAAAGACTCGTAACGCCGAACAGATCGCTAAAGAAGTAGATTTTGTTGGCGGGTCACTCGATTTTAGTGCGGCAGCCGATTACAGTAGTGGAACAGCAGAATTTCTAAAAAATGATCTTTCCACTGCTCTTGATCTATTGGGCGATCTATTAATGAATCCTACTTTCCCAGAAAATGAGTTTGATAAGATGCGCAAACAGCGTATTGATGGGATCAAACAGGCCAAGGATCAGGCAATGGCAGTAATGCCACTCTACTTCACTGCCTACACCTATGGCACACATCCTTACGCACGACCTACTAGTGGAGACGAGCGCTCAGTGGCTGCTATTACTCGTGCCGATCTAGTGAAACACTATGAAAGTTACTATGCTCCTAGCAATATTATTCTGGCGGTAGCAGGCGACTTTTCCACTGCAGAACTAGAGAGATCACTTAGTGAACGTTTTAGCAACTGGAAGAAATCCGCTTCTGCAACTGTAGTAAAACCGACTGAGCCACAGCCTTTCAAAGGGCGTAAACTACTTTTTGTCGATAAACCCGATTCCACCCAAACCTTCTTTATGATCGGTAATGTTGGTGTTTCGCGTACTAATCCAGATCGTGTGGGAATCAATATCATCAACACCTTTTTTGGTGGACGCTTCACTTCTCTACTTAATAATGAGCTACGAGTAAAATCTGGGCTCACTTATGGCGCCAGATCCTTCTTTGATCGTAGATTGGTTGCCGGTCCTTTTGCCATCTCTACCTATACACGTAATGCCACTACTGAGCAAGCTATCGATATGGCTTTGGATGTGCTTAAGCGACTGCATGAAAATGGTCTTACAGAAGAAGAACTAAAATCGACCAAAGAGTATATCAAAGGTCAATATGCGCCTAATTTGGAAACTAGTGGCCAACTTGCTGGGCAGCTTGTCTTATTGGAATTTTATAGTCTGGACGAGCGTGAAATAAATAGTTACTTTACCCAGATCGACGCTTTCACAATGGCTGATGCACGTCGTATCATTAAACAATATTTTCCCCTAGAGAACCTTGTCTTTGTGCTGATCGGCAAAGCTGAAGAGACAAGCAAAGTAGCAAAAAAATATGCTCCTAAGATGGATACTAAACAGATCAGCCAACCAGGTTTCAATTAAACTGCGTTATTTTTTGCCATACTGACAGGAATTGGCGCACTTCGTAATTGAATTGGCAATTGTGGAGCACAACAGATTTTACTCAATTGTCGTCGATCTTTTTGCATTTCAGGATCTTCTGCCAGCCAGTTCATCAAATCAGCAAATATTTTGGCAGCCTGTGGTTGAGTTGGCTTGATAATTCGGTAATGCATCCATTTGGCATCTCGCCGCGCCGCAACCAGACCAGCCTTGCGTAAATATGCTAGATGGCGCGAAATCTTGGGCTGATTTGTTGCTAATATTTCTACAAAGAAACAGACACAGATCTCATCCTCCCTCATCAAATTCAATAACCTTAACCGTGTCTTATCGGCTAAGGCACTAAAGAACAACTCTAGATTAAATTTTTTGTTTTCACCACTCATAGAAAATTTATCGGAAAATCTTTCATATACGTCTTGACATATATGAAAGATAAAGTTAAATTCTTTTCATATTCGGCTACACATATATTTTAAGGAGGGTGATAAATTTATGCAAAACAATTCAGCTTTTCCTGTGCAAACATTAAAAGCGCATTTAGCGATCAATGTGCGTAATGTCGAGCAAAGTATCGAATTCTATAGGAAGATGTTTGGCATAGAGCCGAGCAAAGTGAGAAATGGTTATGCCAAATTTGATGTGCAGAACCCACCGCTCAATTTCACACTCAATCAAGTTCCCTTTAATGAAAAAGGGGTACTTTCCCATCTAGGTATACAAGTTGGTACTTCTGAGGATGTCTTAGCAGTACGCGAGCAATGGCAGAAGGCTGGTCTCACCACTCGCGATGAGATAAAGACAGATTGTTGCTATGCTGTGCAGGATAAGACCTGGGTTAGTGATCCTGATGGCAATTCCTGGGAAGTTTTTGTAGTGCTAGAGGATAACTTGCCGGAAGTTGTTAATGCTGCCAATTGTTGCGCACCTGTTTCAACTAGCGAGAGCAAGACAGAGTCAGCCACTTGCTCAACCACTACTACTTCAGCAACCGCTTCCTGCTGTGTTACCAATACAGAACCAATAAAACTAATTGGTCTTTCCAAAACAGAGCGTAATGATGCATAAGGACATTGTGATTGAAAAAGCAACTATGGCAGATCTGGCTGAAATTCTGGCATTACTATCCGCAACAGATCTACCACATGAAGGTGTAACTGAGCATTTAACCAATTTCCTGATAGCGCGAAATCAGAATCGTGAACTGGTTGGCTGTGCCGGTTTGGAGCGTTATCAACAGCTAGGATTGTTGAGATCGGTAGCAATCTCGCCAGCACTACAACGTACTGGTCTAGGTTCTCAACTAATCTCATTTTTGATCAAGCAAGCTATCAGTGATGGCATTGAAGAGTTGGTATTGCTAACCACTACCGCAAAAGATTTCTTTGCCAGGCGGTTCAATTTCTCATTAGCAGATAGAGCTGAATATGATAATCGACTAGCTAATTCTCCAGAATGGCGATTGCCTAGATGCTCTTCTGCTGCTTTTATGAGATTGAACCTTCAATAACCATCACCAGTAAAAGATATGTTGATAAACTTGAATGTGAGATAGTCTCTGTGACTAAAGAAGATAAAACCGGTAACAACTTAGCCCGCAGCTTAATCGCAGAATTGATTGGCAGCGCGATGCTACTGGCTGCTGTCGTTGGGTCTGGTATTATGGGAGAACGGCTCGCGGGTGGCAATGTCGCCATTGCCTTGTTGGCCAATACCATTGCTACTGGTGCAGCACTGTTTGTGTTGATTCTCACCTTTGGGCCGGTCTCTGGCGCACATTTTAACCCGGCTGTCACGCTGGCTGATGCATGGCAAGGTGGACTTGCTTGGCGCAACGTTCCTGCTTATCTGCTAGCGCAAATTGTTGGTGCGTTTGTTGGCGTGGCAGCAGCACACCTGATGTTCAGCGAACCAATCTTTTCTACCTCCCGCCACATCCGTCAAGGTGAAGCGCAATGGTTCAGCGAATTTGTCGCCACTTTCGGCTTACTGGCTGTGATTTGGGGCTGCTCACATCGGCGTTCGTCAGTTGTACCGTTCGCGGTTGCTGCTTATATCACCTCTGCCTATTGGTTCACATCATCAACCTCTTTTGCTAATCCGGCTGTAACGTTAGCGCGGGCAGCCAGCGATACTTTTGCCGGGATTCGCCCCACCGATGTGCCAGGCTTTATTATTGCGCAATTCATTGGAGCGGCGGCGGCAACAGTACTGTTTAACTGGCTTGTGCCAACTCTGCCAGCAGATACAGCCATTATGACGGATAAGCAGATTGAGAGGCGTGTGAAATGAAAGTAAGCATACTTTATTAGGAAAATCAGCTCTGAAGCTAACAGGAGATAGTGAAAATGAGCAATCAAAAGCGGGTTTTATTCGTTTGTGTGGAAAACTCCTGCCGTAGCCAGATGGCAGAAGCCTTCGCCAAAATGCACGGCCAGGACATTGTTGAACCATATAGCGCTGGTTCTCGCCCTTCCGGTATGGTCAATGCCAAAGCTATCGAATCAATGCGCGAGGTCGGCTATGATTTAAGTATCCATACTTCCAAATCGCTTGCGGATATTCCAGATCTAGACTATGAGTATGCTATCACAATGGGCTGTGGTGATGAATGCCCTATGGTAAAAGCAAAACATAAGGAAGATTGGAATATTCCAGACCCAAAACATATGTTACCGGATGAGTTCTGTAAGGTCAGAGATATCATTGAAAATCGAGTCAAAAATTTAATTACTAGCCTAAATAAAGCCTAAGACTACATTATTAAATTGGAGCAGTACTATTCTTTGCGATCTAATGAAATCTCATAAGAAAGGTCTCTATATGCAAAGTGTTAAAAATTCCAGCTATAGTAGATCACCAGATTAGTTCCTGCGGCATCAATAGCTGAACCATGTAATCGGTAGTTTTTATCGAAAATATTCTCCCAAACAATAGTGAGATTGGAGTGTTCTCCCAATAGGAACCCGCCTCTGATGTTAAAGGTTCCATAACCAGGTGTTTTGGTAAAGAAAGGGGCACTTATAATTCCCTGACCAAGCACTCTATCCTGAACCTGCAATAGTGTCTCACCAGTTACCAATAGGATATCATCGGCAGTATTGGGTTGACCATCCCGACCATTACCAATCAATCCACGCGCACGTGCGCCATTGCTGAAAAAGCTGGCAATGCTGCTGCGACTGCGCATAGCACCAAGACGTTGGTCGGCAAGCTCTATGGAAGAGTAGCGATCCTGCTTAGAAGCAAGATTTGAGTAGACCTCTACCCAATAGTGTCTTTTCGCTGGTTGGTAGCGTAAGCTAAGAAAGCCTGTTGCTGGAGGCAGACCACCTTCAATATCTGGAGCATTAAATGCTTTACGACCTGTTATCACACCGGGTTGAAGGTTTTTGGCGATAATAGGTTTACTATCTTTGCCATACAGATAAAAGAAATTCCCTTCCAGCGTAAGAGAGCTGAGTAGATTAATACGTGTTGCTGTCTCGATTCCATAGAAACAGAAGTCACTAGCATTAGTACGAGTAAGAACCGATTGAGGAGACACCGATACTCGTACTGCTCCAGTAACAGGATCTTGAAAAATTACTTTTTCACCTCCTATTGACTGGCCAACAAACCCTGGTGGTAACAACAAGGTTCGTTTGGTAATAAAATCGCTAAGGTTGGCATAAAACATGGTTACCGTAGCAAAAGCTCGATTGTTTTGATATTTCATGCCACCTTCGTAGCTAATGATATTTTCTGGCTTAAGTGTAGAGACTTTTTTTCCTATTGGCTGTGCGTTGGCATCAGAGGTCGAGCCAATCTCTGCGTCTAAAGCGGCAGCCTCATCTGTTGAGATCTCAAAACCATTCGATGATACTCCGACCGCTCCTAAATCGCTTACATTGGGAGCACGAAAGCCACGACTAATAGTACCGATCAGGTTGAAATTTCGATTGATTAAGAGGCTTGCTCCAACATTAAAAGTAACATCATCGGTACGAAATGAGATATCTGGCACGACTGCTCTGCCACGACTATCAAGTGGGTTTTTACTGGCAAATGTCTTAAAAAAGAAGGCACTATATCGAGCCCCAACATTAATGCTCAATCTTGCTGGTAAAATATCAGCGGACTGTTGAATATATGTTCCATAGGTCTGGTATCTGGCACCATTAGGAAACCGACTCCGTATTACCCCACCAAACTGGTTGGTTACAGGATTAAGTTGGGTTCTATGAGCACCTATATACTCATCGTAGAGTTCACCGCCAAAAGTTAATAATTGATGGGAGCCAATATGAGTTGTGGCTTGAAAGGCATAACCAAAAGAGTCGGTACGGGTCGATTCAAAAGTAATAGTAGAGAGTGGATTACCTGCCTGTGTTTGCCTATTGTCACGTTGACGGTTAAAAGAAAAGGTTGTTGAGATTGAATCTAACCAGCCTAGCTGTTGTCGTTCATAGCGAGTATAAAAAAATTGCAGTACCTGTGGATCGAAGCTGTTTTTCAAGTCACCATTGCCACCAT
>JBFLVQ010000488.1:0-7300 GCA_040758525.1 Acidobacteriota bacterium | reverse complement strand
GGGGAGTTGCGATTATGGCCACTACGATCAACTTCACGCCAGACAGATTTACTTAAATCAATTACACCTGCGCCAAAGATGCTATCCCAAAAGTTTTGATATTTAGTATCGGTGATTACTTGTTGAAGCTGCGTTACTAATAAGTTTCTTGAAATACTGCCAGGAATCTCCTGTTCAGGAAACCAGCCCCAGACACGAAACTGCCATTGACCATTCACATTATATGCATTAGAAATATTAAGCTTTGCTTTGATTGCTTGATTACCAATCTGTCCGAAGAAAAACTCCTCACATCCGACTGCTGCAGGGAGGTAAGAAGATCCGTTGTTTCCATAACGCAGTTTATATTTCACTGCAGGAGCACTAGGTACTGAAAAGCTCGTTTTTGCTTTAACACTATCCTCAAGCCTCCATTGTGAGGCATTATCCTTAACACCGTTGCCAAGATGAGCCGATTTCCACCAGTTGTCAGCGATACCAGACTTTAGATAAAGCTGAGCAAAGAACATATTACCTATGGTAGGCAGTCCTTGATCGTCTGTGTTGTCATCGGGAAGCCCAACCAAAAAGGAATTAATATCAGCCTGAGGGTGATTTTCAAATTGCAGATTAACTATACCCCAGCCGTGCTGAGTCTTTGAGCCAAGCCCGCCCCATCGATTGATCAGTGCAGCTATTATATAAAGATCGTTTTCAACACTTGATATTCTTTCGATTGGGTTTACTTGACTTCTTTGCCTTAGAACATGAATCTGTCCGCTAATGTTTTGACTTCCAACTGAAATATAGTGTGGGTAAAAATGCCATCCATTTCCATTTGGGTTAATTTTAATGGTAATTTTTCCTGGAGTAACGAATTGCTTTTCATTATTTATGTCTATTCGGAAACGTCGCTTCCAACCAGTTGCACCAAAAAGATCACAAGCTCTACATACCCATCTGTTTCTTTCATAGTTACATCTTTGGATAGCGTTCTCGCTTGTTGCATTGCATACTTGCTCTCGATCAGGATTAGTTCCTGTAAGACCACGTAATATGGTTTCATACCACCAGCGCAAGCTTCCGCTTATTCCAGTTTCATGTATGCGGTCCATTTTTTTGGTATCAGTGCTACCTGTCCACAAGGGAGTATAAATCTGCAATATAAATTTCATCCAAGTATTCTCCGATATATGCTTGATAAATTGCGAATACCGGTTCTGGAGCATTCACTAATGTACTTTTACTGATGATTGCTGTGACTGAACTTGCTGCAAAGCCTCCATCTTGTCTGTTAGATCCACTACCATCCTTTCCAAATCTCTTTCCATACAGAGTTTCCAATCCAACTCATTTCTCACACATTCAAAAAGACCTTCAACCCAAGGTAGAAAGTCTTCACGAAAGTCCCTGGTAAAAATACGCAATCCGCCGAAGTCAGTACTCATTTGTATATAAAATTTTGCCAACCATAGTTCTATCTGTTCATCAACACCACAGTATTTATACAGTATGGAGCCTTCACGGCTCTTTGCGCTTACTCTTTGTGCGTAAGGTGTAATGGTGAATTTTAATGTTCCATACGATGACTTAAGAATAACCTCTGTCCTCTCCATTTTGTTGGTACTAATATTATCTTGTACATCTTTGTTTTGAACATCTAATGTCAATCTCAGAGGAATTTTAATGACTTTGAAAGGTTGTTTATCCTTATTTTGAAAACAAAGATTTTCCCTAAGTAACAAGGGAAAATCAGGTTCTGACAATTTTTGTTCTTTCAACCTATTTATTTTCCATTGATGTCCGATGAAGATTTGTTTTACTGTCAATGTCTGATCCGAATACTCGCGTAATGCATATAGCACAGCATAAACTAATAAGTCTTTTACACAACACCTTGCCAATCCTTGAAAAGGACGTTTCCCATCTTTTACTGCTTTATGCCATTCTTGTACAAATCCGGTTTTGTTCTCATCATTCTCCATAATCCCATGGAATTGTTGCCGCATCTGCTTTGTAATTGGGTATGGCCTCACTATGCGAATCTCTGCAGTACAAGAAGTAATTTGGAAAGGTAGTACTATCTCTATCGAGTCTTTTGTGGAGTAACCTTTACTGTATACTCGCCAGATAAAAAATATCGTTAACAAAATGGTAAGTAAGGCGGCAACTCCTAACCCAAGCCAACGAGGAGAGCGTTCAAGTATATACTCAGTGACAATATTGGTTGTAATACCTAATAAAAACCCTATACCCAATACAGCTATAAGCAATGACACCATATTTTCACTGGCTGCTTGCAGTCTTTCTCGCAGGTAATTATGCTCAGCTTTCATACAACCCCCAACTAAATGTTCTATTCAACAGAAGGAATGAATACGTTGGGGCTGGTTTTACAGTAGTGTCAGAGTTGCTCTGTTACGCTACTTTGTATGTATTTACGCGCTCTACATACACTTTCAACATTTTCTCACCCAACATCGATACTGATCCAAAGAGAGGATTGCTGAGAAATGTGAACCCTTGTAATAATCCTTTGTCGCCATTTATATTTTACTTTTATTAGCCCCGTCTGATTCAGACCATGTTTCAATATCAAACTAGAGACCATATGCTTGTCCATTTGTCTAGTCAGTTATCAGAGTTGAGATGTCTATCTTTATTCTTGCTAATTATTGTGATAACCACAGCTAATCTTCCGGCTTGTAGTATGCTTACTCTACTTTCAACAGGACCAATTCCATATGTATGACAATTACAAGGCTTGCGACCGTTTTATACTCTACTTATTGTAGAGTTTCAAGCAATTGCTAAGGATCATTCTATGGTATTTAATTAAATGATCCTTGAAAATTACGGGGCCATTCTTTATCGATAGCAATTATTTTACTCTTTAATAAGATAACGGAAAATCAATGGTTTGTATTCCGTAATAACACGACAAATTAAAAATATTTTATTTTCGCTTAGGAAGGTGTGGTTTAGTGACCGTCTTTACCTTAAGTGCTCTTTTCCATTCGCGTGGTTAGCCATAACGGAGTTTGCTCGCCCGGCATGGGACACTTATCTCTTCAGCCTGGTCCACTCTAAGCCATTGAGAGACCAAAGGATAGAGGGAAATCATCAAAATCGTCGTCAAAATCAAGTCTTTAATCATCATCATCTTATGGTGTCCAAATCACAAAAGACAAGTGGGCCAAAACTGGCGAGCAAACTCACATAACTATTTGGAGATATATAATTACGAGATAACAGCGTCAGGTATGATGTGCTTGCTGCTAGATTTATAGCGTTGTTAGTCTTAGTCCCCTATGGATTCGTAAGCCTTTCAACCCTACCTATATATGGGACTTTAACTACTGAGAAATGTACTTTTGTTCCTTATAGATCGATCAGCGTTGCGACTATAACAGCCATAAGGCTTTAGAGATAGAAGGAATGAACAGCAAATCTTAGTTCCTTATAGGTTCGATCAGCTCTGCGACTTGAGGCTCCCCAAGTAAGTGGGGTAGCTAGCGCTGAGTTTTAGATCTTCTTAAGTACGATCACCATTACGACCTACGGGAGGAAGGGGGTGATCCAAATCTAGCGCTCCGTTTCAGTTCCTCTCAGGTTCGATCAGCTCTGCGACTGGAATTGGTAATACTGATTGTGTGGAACCACCAGAGAGTTTCAGTTCCTTATAGGTTCGATCAGCTCTGCGACAAAGCTAATAAACTTCACTTGCCTGACACGCTAAAAGTTTCAGTTCCTCTCAGGTTCGATCAGCTCTGCGACTTTCCCGTGCTTGGTCGGGCGAAAGAACATGCGTCTCATGTTTCAGTTCCTCTCAGGTTCGATCAGCTCTGCGACCCGTCAAACGTTTACGACGGGAGGGATGTTTTGAGACAGTTTCAGTTCCTCTCAGGTTCGATCAGCTCTGCGACGGACATCAAGGTGACCTTCGGGGGACCCGAGATGTTGTTTCAGTTCCTCTCAGGTTCGATCAGCTCTGCGACTACCTAATAATCTTAACGTTCATGTAAAAATGTTAGTTTCAGTTCCTCTCAGGTTCGATCAGCTCTGCGACATAGCGGCAAGGAGTATGGCCCATATACCATACCGACCTGGTTTCAGTTCCTCTCAGGTTCGATCAGCTCTGCGACTACCATGGTTTTTGTAACCCTGGTAAGGGTGTAACCTATAAGTTTCAGTTCCTCTCAGGTTCGATCAGCTCTGCGACTTAGCTGGTACCAGTAGATGCCCAGAATTTCCGGAGGTTAAGTTTCAGTTCCTCTCAGGTTCGATCAGCTCTGCGACTCCTTTTTATCTATGATTTCAGAAATTTCGTACTCTTCCGAGTTTCAGTTCCTCTCAGGTTCGATCAGCTCTGCGACTGAGTTACAAAAAAGAGTTCAAGCTGGTGAGAATGCAGAGTTTCAGTTCCTCTCAGGTTCGATCAGCTCTGCGACATGCGGCACATGATTCGCCGCAAGGAGGGGCTTATGAGTTTCAGTTCCTCTCAGGTTCGATCAGCTCTGCGACTAGTGAGAACCAAGTGGTTCTCTGTACTATGGCATTCTTGTTTCAGTTCCTCTCAGGTTCGATCAGCTCTGCGACTGTGGTACATTTCAAAGCTTCAATCTGACGCTAGTAAAGTTTCAGTTCCTCTCAGGTTCGATCAGCTCTGCGACTGTGTACTCAAAAGAAAGCTCAAAAATCGTTGCTTTAAGTTTCAGTTCCTCTCAGGTTCGATCAGCTCTGCGACACCTGCCTCTGTAAGTACCATATTCTACATATATTTGCAAGGGCAATTTTGCACATCTCGAAAAAAATACCTCAAAAGTAGTAGGTAAGTCTCCCTCTACTACAGCTAATTTATTGAAAATATAGGGAGGTAAATCTAGTCTCATGAAACATCAAGAAAAATAGGGTCAACTAATTTCAAATCACTAGGTTACAGAGAATGTGGTATTTTGCCACATAGATTTACCAACAACGCCCGTATTGAAAATCAAGAGGTTAGCAGTCAGAAATTGAAGGTAAATCTTATCCTCTTGTAAAGATTGGATTTAGAGCATTATATGGTAGCAAAATGACAAGGTTATAGCTATCAAATAAGCTTTTTTATAAAGAGGAATGATGGAAAGGGTGTTGAGAAAAGAGGATGAAGACAAAAGATGAGAAAGCAACGTCAGGATCTAAAATGGCATTGCAGTTAGGTATCGATGAATTTGAGGATGAGCCCTTGGTGTTTACGAAGTAAGCGGCGCCCTTCATCAATGTGAATTGCAAGAGATGGTGCTAATGAACAAGTAAACTATTTGCATTTAGATTTTGTGTTCTTGCCTTTGACCATAGGCTTAACTTTAGTCGCACTGCCAGCGACTTTATTATTCAACTTCTTCAATGTAGATAGTATCTGAGCATTCAATTGATTGGTTTGAGCGAACTGCGAGATCACATCCAGAGCTTTAGTAAAAGAATCAGCTTGAGCAGCAATAGCAGGGAACTGTGAGAAGAAAGATTCAGCTCTCACAATGAAAGTATTCATTGCTCTATCCATAGCATCTTGCTGACGAGACACCTTCAATAGACTATCTTGCAAAGCACTAATCTGATTAGCGATGGTCTGCATACTGGCATTTAGCGATCTATCCAGCTTATCGATAGACATCGCCAAAGCATCCATCTGTTTAGTCGAAGGTCTACCCAACCTCTCAGCTAGAAGTGATGAGCTGCTAAGGGCATAGGGCAAGGTAGAGCTGGACTGGCCACTAATGTAGGATGGAGGCATTGATACAGCTTGGCCTGATTGTTGACCTAGCTGTTGAGGTTGATGATAGGATCTAGCCAGCAGTTAAGCCGATAGTATGAACCTTCAGCTAGTAGATTGTTGATACTAACAGAGATATTTTTCTGCATCTTTTATTGGCATCTTAAATGGATTATCGGTACTAATCTAGGTAAAATTTCATGCAAGTTAGTAGGCTTAAATTAAAGTTAGGCAGGAAAGAAAATGAGCAAGCGAAGATTAATGTACATCGAATTAAAGACAGGCTATTCGGACAATGGTCCAGCTTGGATCAGCAACGTCACCTTTTCCAAAAGTGGAGAGACGATTTACTTTAATGGAATGGCATTAAAAAAAATGCGCAAGGGAGGTATAGCTGGGAACTTTTTGGATCTTGAGTCGAGGGATGAGTATTGGGTTTCTGGGGTGAAGAAGACGGGAACTGATCGCCATTGGGCTGGGTCGGGAAAGATTCAAATTGATGCAAATGCGTTAAGTGAATTTTTACAGCACACAGGGCAACGCGAATTGGATTCCACTCAATACGAAATAACCTACAATATTATTGCGACAGATCCGCAGAAATTCTATGAGTTAGAAAACCAGAAATTCTAACACTTTAATTCAAACAGGAGACTGGCTCTATGTTCGACCACAGCCCGAATATTAAGTTTGTTATTCTTGAGTGGGCTGTGGCACGATCAACTCCTGTGTTAGGTTGCTAGGGTAAACTCTGATGAAAAGACCGATCAAGCAACTCAGCAAGCTTCATAGCTAGTGGGTATTCACTAGAGCTTGTGTCACTTCAACATCAGGACGATAGAACAACTTAAGCTTGTGATCATCCTGAGAAGATAACATTCTAGTTAAGCCATGATCCTTGAGAATACCAATCCATCGATAATAGGAACGTTCACTAACATCAAACTCTCTCTTTAGCAACTCTCTATGCAGCCACATATTAGTATCGCTGAAGTGCTCAACAGGTACATCGGCCCAGAGCTGCGCATCAATAGGTGCAGCAGGCAGGACATGTTCAAACATAGCTTGTTGTTGCTCATCAGTAGCGTTTGAGTCAGCATCCATTGTGGCAGCCGGAGTATCAGATGAGTCAGAATCAGAATCCGATTGAGTATGCATAGGAGAATCCTCGACGATAGGTTTATTGAAATAATGGGTAAAAGCAGGTAGCGCTGGTGACATGGCACTAATGGCAGGGATAGATCTTTGCTGGACATCATTTCCATCTACGACATCAGGCAAATCAGGGTCAAGGCTCGCAGCGGCATCAAAGAGGCCACTCTCAATATCTCTTAATAGGTTAGCTAGGATAAGTGAGAGGTGTTTAAGTGAGAGTTGGTCAAAGTCTCTAGAATCTCTTCAGGTGAGTGCAACGCAGCTATCTTGATATTTAATATCGACAATACTCTCTGCTTGGGCTTGGTTACGGTTCCACTGATAAGAAAATAGCGATGTCTTAAATCCGCCTTGTCAGGAGTAAATCATTGAAAATGTGAGTGTTATGCTGAAAACCCTTTGGTGGTTCAA
>JBFLVQ010000487.1:0-7316 GCA_040758525.1 Acidobacteriota bacterium | reverse complement strand
CATCAACAAGTAAAGAATTGTTGCGCTGCCTATTGTCATGATAAGGAATGGTTTATGATCATCGATTATATAGCAAAAGAGATTACTGATAATAAAGAGGATTTAACCACTCTTGTTAATGCTAAGCCGTTGGTAACGAATGCTGCATTTAACTACCTAAAAGCAACCTGTCTCGAACGCTATGATAAGAAGAAGCCCGATCAGTTTCGTGGGGAGTGGAAACCACAAGTGGAAGACTATGACTTAATGAACCTTATTAATATTTTTGAAACCCCGGAAATTCAAATACATCAGATGCCACTACTCTCTTTTCATATTTCTTTTACTTTTATATTAAGTAAACCATATATTAGTCGTGATGATGATCCATTTTACATAATTGATAATCCAATAAAGAAAGATAAAATATTTAGGTTACCCTATGTCTCACCAGGAACTTATAAAGGGGCTGCTCGTGCAGCAGCTCGAAATGTAATAGGCTCGCCACCAACACCAGATGCTAAGTTTGACAACAAGCAAATAGAGAGATTGTTTGGAATTGATAGGCGACGTGAAGAAAATGATCTATATGCTGGCCGATTAAGATTTTCTCCTACTTTCTTTAGGCAAATCAGCCTAGAAATAATCAATCCGCATAACCGGAAAAGTGGTGCAGGAACATTACCGATTCAATTTGAAGTTGTTCCTGCAAAATGTGAAGGGCATTTCAATCTTCTTTATTTTCCTTTTAATTCCACCCCATTTAATTATTTATATGGAGAAGTTGCAGAAGACGTCTTAGGAGTCGCACGAATATTGCAAGCAATGTTTACAACTTATGGGTTTGGAGCCAAAACCAGTAGTGGTTATGGCACTGCGAGCAAAATTAAAAATGGTAGATTCAGGATGTGTATTGATGAAATCCAAGAAATCAAGCCAGTTAATAACGAGCCATTACCTAACTATCTCGCTGAGCGCGACCGTTTGAAGCCAGAATACCTAACACCTGATGGGAGGTTCAGGGAACGTTCGAAAGATGAACTGAATAAGCTCAACAAAAAGACTTGCCAAGAATACGAAAAAGCAAGGAAATGGTGGGAACGTAGGCAGAAAGATAAACCTGAAATTATTCCGTTACCGCCACCAAAACCAGTCTTTGAGCGTGAATTTAAGAGTTTTCAAGAGTTAATGGATAAGGCAGGAGAACTAGCTAGCAGGTTAAAGGTGAAGGAGGAGGCTGGTAATGAAGTCGCTTGATGACTTGAGGCAACAGCGAGATCAGGTGTTATTAGCAGAACTCGCTGGCCTGTTGCATAACATTGGTAAGCTAGATCCGAATTTCCTGGCTTCCGTCATGCGACCTAATTCTACTAAAGATACTAAGGAGGATAGTGACGACCAGCAAACAGCCCAAAATAGTGCGATACAGGATATTAAGCAACATCTACAGTTGATACCAGATTATAGTTTTAAGCGTTTTGCCGGCCCTTCATTCTCTATATTAACTGAAGAGGTTAGGAAAGTAATTGAACCCCAATTATGGGAAACTAGAAAAGATCTAGTTATTGCAATAAAAAATCAGTTCACTGATCCAATAGAACAGACTGTCTTGGATCAGTTTGCTAATAACTGGACTCGTGCAGAAAAAGATCACCCCTGGATTGCTAAACTTCTGGAAACACTCTGGACATTTCATTCGTGGAGCAATATTAGTAATGGTCCACTTTATGTATGCAATGAAAAGGAACGGCAAAAGATTTATCAAGAGTTAGACGCAACCCAAAAAGAGTTTTATCAAGTTGTTGATCAATTAAAAACTGCGCCAGTCGAGCAAAGAAAAGAGCTGGGCTTATTAAAGCAGGTATTAGATAGTAAGCGAAAAGAGAAATTGAAAGAGTGGGAAGTTGCCATCAAAAAAATCTATCAATCTGAACGTTTGATACAAATACAGAAAGAAGAAACATTCCGAACCAAGCTTTCAATAGCAAATGAGACGTGGCGTCTTGCTGATTTGCTGACCCTTTTTTGGGATAACCCATTTTTTTTCAACCCTAGTGAAGAAAGCAACAATTGGCAATCAGCATTGAAAAGATGGTTGCCTTCAGAGGTTGATACTGGATTGCTTGGGCTACTATTACTGTCCCATGCTAGAGTTTCAATCGCTGAAAAAACTGGAGACACAGGATATCCTAAATGGTCTGAGATTCGTACTGCCACTGCGTTTGGTTATGAACTTGAAACTCTAGATAAGTGGAAACTACAGGAAAACCGCCATAGGTTGCTTGATCTTACTATGACAGCTTGCTCACCATTATCTGACCTACCTAATAAACGAAAATCACTATTTAATGAATCTCAATCGATTCTTCAATCTGGTCTAGCAGATACAAAATGGCCATTCAACGAAATCACCTTATGGGATTATGCTAGTACCATAGCAACTCTCTTCAAAAGCGCAGTAGCTAAAGCTATTATTGAAGAAAAAGTTCCTCATGTAACTAAAGTCGAGTGGCGTCTACTTTCCATACGTTATGATGGCCTTGCCTATCTTAGT
The DNA here is from genome assembly GCA_040758525.1 of Acidobacteriota bacterium. Classification (GTDB taxonomy): domain Bacteria; phylum Acidobacteriota; class Blastocatellia; order Chloracidobacteriales; family JADJPF01; genus JBFLVQ01. Next base: position 4,783 of record JBFLVQ010000487.1, on the reverse strand, counting down.
CATGCCTTGCATATCAGTGATCTATTAGCACGACGGGACACCCTGGAAGCAGCTCTTAACGCGACTAAGGCTATAATTGAGGTTGAGTATCCTATTGGCAACGAAGTTTATCGAGATGAAAATGGTAGCGTGCTAATCGTTCCTGAGGTTAGGAATGCTGAGAGTGAGATCGATTTGATGACTTTGCCATGTAATGATGAAGGTACCTTTGAGAAATTATTAGTAAAGACATTCTCTGAAGCACAACTAGTAAAAGACTCAACCCGTTTGGAAAATAAAGAGAAGCGTCCTGCATTAGATGGAGAGCTATACCCACTGATTGCAATCAGTGATAAATTACTTGGCAACCAGATACAACTCCATCAAGCAAAAGGGTGGAACAATCCACCTCTCCAATCTGATCCATCAAGAGTTATTGAGTGGTGGAATGACCAAAAGCAATATTCTGATATTTGCACCGTTTGTGGACTGAGACCGCAGGGATGGGTGCCCATTGCCGATGAAGGATACAAGGAGAATTGGAGTAAGTGGAACAAACATTGGGAAAATAAACATCTTAATACTTCAACATTATCAGAAGAAGAAAGAAATAAATGTGATATTTGTAAAGCACAAAATCGGTCCATTTGCTGGATCTGTATGGAACGGCGCGATGACCGCTCTCAAAAATGGGCACAGACGGCTATTAGTAATTTCCCGCAGACTATTTGGGTTGATGAAGTATCAGACAATAATGGACAAATTGGATTAATAGTTGGGCGCTTTGTACTTAATGGTTGGCTTGATGGAAGCTTGATTCCAACAATGCACAAAAGGGTGTCCTTTGCTCGAATTCAGCGCTGCTGGCGCACAACAGAAATATTCTGGAAACAGATTGAGAATGAGCTTCCCAAAACTGTTGGTACGGTTCACTCCGAAAATGCTCAACCAGCATTTCGTCCTCGTCTTACGATTACACCACAGAACCTGTTAGACACCGCTAATCTTGGTCGGTATCACACATATGAACTTGATATTGCGGGGAATCGCCTAAGCGTAGTGTGGGATCCGGCAAATCAGTATTTCATCACTTGTGAAAATTTAGATTACTTCTGCAATATCGCGGCAATTAAAAATATTGTGGAGCTGAAAGATAAAGTTACTAAGACTCATTCAATTAACATTTATGAACCCGCTTCTTATCTTTTAAGCCAGAAAAAATTAGCAAAATTCAATGTTACTCCCAACGGAGTCAAGTTGCATGGAGAAACAGAAAGCAACTGCTCTAGCCCATTTATCCCTATTCTTGCCAGCCCCTCTATTTTCATGACACTTGTTCCAGCAGACAAATCACTATTAGTCATCAAAAAGATCAAAGAGAAGTATGAAATTGAAATGGGAAAGGTGCGAGATCGACTCCCTCTTCACACAGGTATTGTATTTGCACATCATCGTACACCAATGCGCGCTTTGCTTGAAGCAGGGCGTAGACTATTGGAAATGCCAGATAATAAATGGGAACAATGGGAAATTTCTGAAACTAGATTTTTTTCACCTTCGAAAACACCTCTTTCAAGAGAATCAAGTTTTCAAGATAACCCCCATTTGGGAACTCATTGGAAAATCATTTTTAAGAACCAGATCGCTTGGGATATACCGGTCTTTATGGGAGATAGTAAAACTAAGGATCAATGGTATCCATACATGTTCGCTGACAATAATAGCCACCCTGATGCACGAAAAAACCTAGAATCGTGGTGGGAAAATCCCGACCGCCATAAAATACCAATACCTGAAACTATTCACATCGAAGAACTCAAGGCTGGGAATAAAGTATTTGTTTATCCTTCACGATTTGATTTTGAATACCTTGACGTAGCTGCACGACGTAATGAGATTAGTTATACTATTGATACTCAAACTAATGTTTGCCACCGACGTGAACGACCAGCAAGACCATTTCAATTAGAAGATTTCGACCGCTTAGAAGAATTGTGGAAGTGGATGACTGTAGACAAAAAGAAACTTACTACATCACAACTACAACAATTAGAAACCTTGCTCACTGGTTATATTACGGAATGGTTCAATGGTGACCTGATTAGAGCCTCACAATCCCAGACTTTCAAAGAGTTTGCTCAGAATATACTGCGCCGTCTCAATCCAGCTTGGTGGAAAAGCCTTGATGAAGAAAAACAGAACGCTTTCAACGAAGCAGTAGGTAATGGATTACTATTGGATGTATTGGAGCTTTATATCCACATTCTCAAGGAAAAATCCGAAGAGGAGATTACCCTGAACCCACAAGGAGATATTCAATGAGCTACTTACATCGTCGTTATCTCTTAATGACACTAGATCCAACCCACATAGGGGCGGGCGGATATCGCATTGGTCGTGTGGATAACAGTATTATACGTGAACCAGGAACTAACCTACCGAAAATTCCTGGTACTAGCTTGAGTGGCGCTATTCGTTCTTATGCTGCTTATCGCTATGGCAAAATTCGCTGTGCTGGGCAGGGACAGGAAAAGATTGTAAAAAGCTTAGAGAACGGGCAGGAAGTTGAAAGAAAGAAAGATGGGCATTGTGGAAAGAATACTTGCCCTATCTGTTATACATTTGGATTTACAGTCAAAGGGAATGATGATTCTGAACGCAGTTACTCTGGCACAGTTAATATTTACGACGCACATATCTTATTATTTCCAGTTAGCTCAATGATCGGGCCATTGTGGATCAGTACAAAAAATAGACTTATCGAATTTGGCTTTAATGTTGATGGCCCTGAATCGAATGAATCCTATGGTGCTGAATCTTGTGTAATGACTCAACCTAGAACAGAACCGATCAATCTTGGCTGGTTGATGCTACCAGTGAACGGAATAGTGACCATTACGCCACCAACTGAAAATAACAATATCAACAATTGGGACTCTCTTCGTGAATGGACAAGCATACATAATCGTATCGTACTAGTACCAGAGTCACTCTTCAGTCAACTTATCAATTCTGGCCTTGAAATTCGTACCTCGGTTAGTATTGATCCGACAACCGGTGCCGCTGAGTCTGGAGCATTGTTTACATACGAAGCAATTCCACGTGCGACACTCTTTGCTTTTGATCTGGTACAAGATGATTACCGAACTGGCGTTAAGCCTTGGACTGAGAGAGCAATAATACATACTGCGGTTAATAATGGCGAAGGTTGGACTGAAAATGCCCCAACAGGAGCCTTCCTCTACACGAACCCTAACGACGCTACAAAGCCAGCCCTTGATGAACAAGGCCAACCGAAGGGTTGGCGCGCACCATATCACGTAGTCGAAAGTGCACTTGAATGGGCTTCCGCCTTAGGAATAGGCGGAATGAGTACGCGTGGGTTTGGTCGTATCGGTTTAGTTGGTAGCGGTTGGAATGTACCACACAATGATCTGGTAGGAGGTAATGTATGACCAACCTCGATATGATCGCTGCTCAGAAGGCCCAAGCTATTATCACTGAGACAATGCACCAAGACAAAAATACCGTGGAAAATGTTATCACTAAGGCTCTTGGTGTTGTACAGGAACAAGGGATTTATGCTGGTATGCTATACCTGCTCTCTCGTGGTGACAAGGAAAAGCAAATTGCTGATAAGGTAATAAACCAACTAGTTGCACTATTACGCGAAGAGAGTTTGCGCAGTTTTACATTGACTGAGGGGCTGGTAGTTAATCCGACACCACAACAGTTACTCAATCACTTCGCAACCTCTATTTGTGCAAAACCTGTGCAGACATTGCTGCTAGTGAAAAATCTCTTCGAACAGACGCTTATGTATGCACGTTATAGCGCCAAAGCTCGCCAAGAGCAAAATAATCCTCCGGAGAATTAGTAATGAGTTGGCAGCTTTACCAGCTTAGATATCGCCTGTTGAGTCCATTGCACATTGGACGCAGTAAAACAGGTAATATACAGTTCACGCGATCTTTCGTTATGGCTCGAAATTTATGGGCTGAGCTTACTGCTAAACTAACGAGGAGTACTCAATACGGTGAATGGCTGCCACCTACAGAGGTCTCTATTGGCGACTATATGAAGATGGGTGAATTGATCAAAGAATACATCTCTTTCACCTACTTTTATCCTGAAGATCAAAATGGTAAGCCTTTATTTCCATATTTTACTAACAAAGGATTAATGTATGGCGCCGATGATTATGCTCTAGATCCAGATGTGTTCGCTTGGCGTTACCTCAATAGTTACGCCTCAACAGCTTTGGATTATGAATTCAATAGCGCGCAAGAAGGCACACTTCATGAAATTGAATTTCTATCGCCTTATACTCGCCGAGATGACAACATTGGCAGTTATACTACCTTTCTACAAGGTTATATCTTTGTTAAGTCGGGTTTTTCTATTCCGTGGCAAAAGATGCTTAGAGAGATTCAAATAGGCGGCGAGCGCAAGACTGGTTGGGGGAAATTACGTCTTCAAGGTGAACCTGTAGTGACTACCAATCTCTTTGATTTGTTGGAATGCGATTTTACAACTGATAGACCTAGAGTAAAGGTGGAATTTGGAAAACCATTGTTAGCGCATACTCTCGTTAACAAAACGAACAATATAAGTAAAGATCTCTTTCAAGTTTCAGGTGAAGTAGAACCTCTTGTAAGCCGTGCTTGGGCACAAGACAAAGGTGCAGGTAAACTTGTAGAGCTTATTGCCATATGTTATTTGCCTGGTAGTATTTTAACTTCCAACACCATTCAATGGTTTGAGTTCAATCGAGATTGTCTCTGGGTTACTAAATAACAGTATA
>JBFLVQ010000486.1:0-7325 GCA_040758525.1 Acidobacteriota bacterium | reverse complement strand
GGAATATATTGAACTGTGTTGCTTCTGCTACTGTACTTTGCAATTCGATTATCCCGTCATGCTGTTTCACTATCTCTAATGATGTGGATAGACCAATTCCGCTTCCTTTGCCAATCTCTTTTGTAGTAAAGAAAGGTTCAAAGATCCTATCCCTGATATCAACGGGAATGCCAACACCGGTATCCATTATAGATATTTTTACAAAGCGACCAGGTTTCAACCCATTCTTAGTCTGTACTAAAGTAGTGTTTTCGGCCTTAATAGTAAGCATACCGCCATCAGGCATCGCATCACGAGCATTTATACAGAGATTCATCAGTACTTGATGTAGTTGAGTTGACTCTCCAGCAATAGCCCAGAGATCTCTGGGTATAAATGTCTCAATTTTTATCGATTTTGGAAACGTATGTGCCAACATATTTCTTATATCGAGAAGCAAATGTTTAGGTTGAATTATCATGCGTTTACCTTCCAGGCCTCTGGCAAATGCCAGTATTTGTTTGATCATCTCTGAACCGCGCATGGTACTCTTGAGAATTATACTGAGTAGTTGCTTATTGTCTGCATCTGTTAGTTGATCCATCAATATCTGAGCCGCCATTACAACTGGAGTGAGAGTATTATTAAGATCATGGGCAATTCCAGAGGCTAACGAGCTAATACTTTCCATCCTTTGAACACGCAAGAATTGAGCCATTATCTTCTTCTTTTCCGTAATATCAGTATTTATGTTCATTATTGATTTGGTAGTGTTAGCATAGTCTGTCACTAATGACCAACGACTCTCAAGAATTACATCACCATCATTTCTGGTTATCTGAGTCAACTCACCCAGCCATTCATTATTATTCAACGTGGCACACTTAGCCTCTTCAAGTTCTGGTGGAATGGATCTAAAGAGAAGCTTTGTAACTGACTGCCCAATTGCTTCACTAGATGTCCAACCATATAATCGCTCGGCGCCTTTATTCCAATAGAGAATAGTTCCATCAAGATCAAAGATCATAATGGCGTCTTGTGCTTTATCAAGCAATGTGGCTTGCTCTTGTAGCTGATGAGTATAGAAAGTAAGTTTGGCGGTTAATTCCAACAGGTTGTGGCTTTGGCTTTCTACTAATTGTTGAAGCGCTTCTCGAGTCAGTTTCATTGCGATCTGATTCTCCACTCGAACGCGCAATTCCTCATCAAAAAATGGCTTCATTATGTAGTCCTGAACTCCTTCATGCAGCAGTCGCACTCGCAAACACTCGTCGGCCTTAGCGGTAAGCAGAATAACCGGTACAGTATCTAATTCACGGTGTTTCTGCCTTATTTCATGCACTATCTGATCACCACTCATCTCTGGCATCATCACATCGCTGAGTATTAGATCTGGGCGTAATGCTAGTGCTTTTTCTAAACCTTCCCGTCCATTGAAAGCAGTAGCAATGTTGTAGTCATCAGCTAGTGTTTCTGCAATAAATCTATTCATTTGAGGATTATCTTCGATCACCAACACTAATGGTAGACTAGGGTTTTGAGTGTCAATTATGGCTTGTTGACTTGGATCAAGTTCTTCCACTATCTGTTGATAGGTTTCAACAATCTCATCTGGTTTAATAACCTCGGTCTTTAATTCAACGCCGGATGGCGCGATAAGCGGTATTTCAACTCTAAAAATTGCTCCTCCGCCGGGCGCGTCCCTTACCTTTATCGTACCGCCATGTAGTTCTGCAAATTCCTTAGCTATACTAAGCCCAAGACCTGTGCCGCTAAAACGACGAGTCGCCCCGCCCTCAACCTGGCGAAATCGCTCAAAGACGATCTCACGCATCTCTGGCGCTATTCCTGGCCCATTATCCTGAACTTCGATAATGGCGTGTGTTCCTTCAACTGATAAACTACAGCAGATTTTTCCCCCCATAGGCGTGAATTTGAAAGCATTAGAGAGCAGATTTAATAGAATACGCTGCACTTTCTCAGTATCAACCTGTGCTGCGACTATTTCTGGAGTATTGACGGAAAACGAGATTTGACGCTCAACAGCCAATAGCTCAAAATGAGCCGTCACCACTCGCACTAATTGACTGAGCTCGACATTAGTATAGTCAACCGCTAGCTTTCCCGCTTCCAGTTTGGAGATATCAAGTAGATCATTGACATGCCTGAGCAGAGTGCGAGTGTTTTTCTCTACAACTTCTAGATCATTGAGAATTGTTGATGGAAGCTTTTGCTTTAGCAGTTTTTTGATAGGCCCTAGTATTAATGTCAATGGAGTGCGTAATTCATGACTTATATTAGCAAAGAACTGAGTTTTGAGTGCATCCAATTCTTTGGTTTTCTCATAAAGTCTTGCCAGTTCTTCGTTAGCAGTACGTAGCTGACGATTAGCTAGATCCAATGCTTGTGCTCGTAGAAAGATCTCTGCTTCCATTTTTTCGGCGCGGGCACGGAGCTCTTCAGTAAGTTTGTGCTGTTCACTGCCAAATTGTTTGAGACGAATAAATTCAGTAACATCCTCAACACGATGGATAATAAATGCGATTTTGTTATTCTGATCAAAGACTGGTGAATTGACCGGACTCCAGTACCTTTCTTCAAATCCACCTCCTTCCGATTCTGGGCGGCGGATATCATATTTCTGTATAGCCATAGTGTCGGTAACTAGATTGCACAACACTCTTTCAATGGAAGCTTGCAGATTACGAACACCAGTAGCAGTTGGATCATCAGGATTATCAGGAAAGACATCAAAAAGTTTAAGACCTAGAATTTCTGACCGTTTTGTCATAGTAGCTTTTAGATAGGCATCGCTCACCGCTACAATGGTAAGATCGGGTGTTAATACAAGATATAACCCGGGCACCGATTCGAATAAAGTTTGAAAATCATTGCTTGAGAGTTGGAATGATGTACTCGTCATGGGTTCCTCCAATTCGGGCACAACACATTTATGATCAGTTATATCAACTTGTGAGCCAAGAATGGTTGCACAATAGTTATTGAAAATAGGGAAGTTAGTTCAGCTAGATTGGTGATCAGAAAAACAGGTTTGTGAAATATTTCATACTAGATGGGAAAATATCCGCATCTGCGAATATTTTCTCACCTACGAAATATCTGCTCCGCTCGGAACTGGTAATCGTTCCTGGTCTTTCAAAGACTTTTCACACTGCATCGAAGACTTTACCAATCTACTGTAGTGCTAATCTGAAAGATCCTTATCTATTGGGAATGGTACGTTTATTGCTCTCTAACATTATTAGAAATTTGAATTGAAGGGAGGTACGAGATATGCGTACTTCTACAGATTTGCTTACTGAACGACAGCGTGAAATTTTGCGGTTATTAGCAGAGGGTAAAACTAGTAAAGAGATAGGAAAAGCGCTTAAAATCAGCCGCAAAACGGTTGAAACACACCGAGACAATATTAGAAAGAGATTACAGGTTGATACTATTTCTGAACTAGTGCAATGTGCCATTCTACTAGGCATAATAGAACCGCATTGTAAAGCTCTTTGTGACAAACCCTGATTATTTCTATTGCTTGTTTTTATAAATGTAGATAATGCCCAACACTATCTGCCTCTCGATCTATGATATGCACAGTTGGTTTATCAAATCCTAGCTTATCAATAAACTTCGTTGTTGGATTTATCCTATCCAACTTTGATCTATCAGTTAATATGCGCTCACTACGAGTACTGTATATACCATATGCTGATCGTAATTGCTGATAAAGAGTTGTTAATGGTGTCCCATCTTTATGAATTTGTAGTTCGCTGTCAAGAGATGAGTTTGGTTCCTTGGTCAAACTTGGCTAATGGTTCTCTTCGTCGTGCTTTAGAACTTATCTATTTTCATCTAACCTTCTAAGCCAGTCCACTCGGGCTGCTTAATTTTCATATGGGACAGGACTGATCTTGCCCATATTCCTTTCTTACTTTCAGATTCCCTTTGCCTTTTGCCTATATAACTTGCATTCTTCATTTACACAGCACAAATTCTCTAAGCCTGTTCTCGCCTCCATCTGTTTCCTCCAAATTAGGTTATTGGAGTTCAGATGGAGCAGAACTGGCTTTCTATTTCAACCCTCCTGGAATAATCTCAAGATACGACCAGATATTTGTGGTTGTCCTTTCCTAAATATTTTCAAATGTTTTTTAGGCCATTATACAAATATCAAGCCTCCATTTTAACTGTTTTAGCAAGGACTTATGTGTAAGGGTGCACAAAATTTCTCACCCTACCGGAAAAATCCCACATTTTGAAGAGTTTTGATAACGGTATAGTTGTTGCGTTATAGAAGGCCATTTTATAACTACAATAATCAAGGTGCTCAGTGAAGATACACCATTTCACAATAGATGAAGCTATCAGAAGCCTGAAAAGTGATCAGAATGGATTATCAACTGCCGAGGCAAACCGAAGGTTATTGGAATTCGGTCCTAATCGTGTGGAAAAAGTCAAAACCGAGCCAATATTCTTTCGATTTTTGAAGGGCTTTACCCACTTTTTTGCTGTGATACTTTGGGTAGCAGCCGGGCTCGCTTTCATTGCTGACAAGCAAGATCCAGGAAAAGGCATGGCGACACTTGGTTTTGCCATTATCGGCGTGATTTTTGTAAATGGCCTCTTCTCATTCTGGCAGGAATACAAGGCGGAGATGGCTATCTTATATCTTCAGAAAATTCTTCCACATCAGGTTAAGGCGCTGCGCGATGGCACGATTTTACAGGTGCCAGCATCAGATTTGGTTCCCGGCGATCTGATCTTGTTAGAAGCCGGTGATGGTATTCCTGCTGATTGTCGAGTGGTTGAGGCTTTTGGGGTCAGAGTAAATAATGCCACGGTAACAGGAGAATCGACTCCATTATCCAGAAATGAACAACGAAATGATGATGAGGATCTGCTCCATAGCAAAAACATACTGCTGGCAGGTACTGCTATGGTATCTGGCCAAGCCAAGGCGGTCGTCTTTTCCACGGGTATGCATACAGAGTTTGGTAAGATTGCCCATTTAACTCAGATTTCAGGCGAATCTCTCTCACCTTTGCAGAAAGAGGTAATATATTTAAGCCGAATTGTCGCAGCCATATCGATCGGTATGGGCTTAATCTTTTTCTTTATTGGACAGGTTTTAGGTTTCCCTCTTTGGCAGAACTTAATTTTTGCAATTGGTATCATTGTGGCAAATGTCCCTGAAGGGTTGTTGCCAACAGTTACGATGGCACTGGCAATGGCTTCTCAGCGTATGGCGAAGAGAAATGCTTTAATACGCCACCTCCCATCAGTGGAAACATTAGGCTCGGCTACTGTAATCTGTACTGATAAGACCGGAACACTGACCGAGAATCGCATGACAGTGAAGAAAGTTTTTCTATCTGATCGTTATTATACCGCTGAATCAGAGAAATTAATGGCAGAATGTTATCGCCTCTTTTTTCAAGGGATGTTTCTTTGTCACAACCTGAAAGAGTCAACAAGAGAGGGAAAAGAAGATCTATTGGGAGATCCAATGGAGATTGCCTTGGTTCAGTTTGCAAAAAAGGCAGACCTACAACTTGTAAAATACCATTGTTTGGATGAGATATCTTTTGATACCGATCGAAAAAGGCTCTCTACCATTCATCGAACACCAGAAGGTTTGATAATGTATACTAAAGGAGCCTTGGAAGCGATCCTGCCACTCTGCAATCTGGTTCAAATGGAAAAAAGTATTGAACCGCTCTCTTTAGAAATGAGAGAGAATGTTCTTCAAGCTCAGGAATCAATGGCATCAGAAGGCCTCAGGGTTCTTGCACTGGCTTATCGACCTGTTCCAAAAAAATATGATCTGGATCATCTGGAAGAAGAGATGATCTTAACAGGTCTGGTTGGACTGGAAGATCCTCCCAGGCCGGAGGTGCCACAAGCAATTAAAATATGTAGAGAAGCTGGTATCAAAGTGATCATGCTTACTGGCGACAATCCGCACACTGCCCAAGCAATTGCCGAAGAGATTGGGCTTGTACGATCGAACAGCCCTGTTGTAATGACAGGAGATCAATTGAGAAGAATCTCTAACACACAACTACAACTACTCCTGGATGAGCCTGAGGTTATCTTTGCTCGATTAGCCGCAGATCAGAAGATGCGTATTGTTGGTGCACTAAGAAAGAAGGGAGAGATTGTCGCGGTAACTGGAGATGGAGTAAATGATGCTCCTGCTCTAAAGAGTGCGGATATTGGTATTGCTATGGGAATATCGGGCACAGATGTTGCGAGAGAAGCTGCTGATATTATTCTCATTGATGACAATTTTGCCAGTATTGTGGCTGCAATTGAAGAGGGTCGTGCTGTCTTTGACAATATTAGAAAATTCCTCACTTATATTCTGACTTCTAATATACCTGAGATAGTACCTTATCTGGCATTTGTGCTTTTTAAGATTCCATTGCCATTAACTATTATTCAGATTCTTGCTGTAGATCTTGGAACAGATATGTTACCTGCGCTTGGACTTGGGATAGAAAAACCTGATCACGAAGCTATGCATAACCCACCTAGAAATATTAAAGAACGGTTGGTGAACTTACCGTTGATAATACGAGCCTATCTTTTTCTAGGGGTTATGGAAGCTATTGCGGCATTATCAACATTCTTCTTTGTGCTTTATCAAGAAGGATGGAGATATGGCGAGAATTTACCTAACAATAGCGGGCTCTATCTACAAGCCACTACAGCCTGTTTAAGCGCGATCATTGTAATGCAGGTTGCCAATGTCTTTCTTTGCAGAAGCGAGAAGCGTTCTATTTTTGCTTTTGGATTCTTCAGTAATAAATTGATTATTTTAGGAATTATTATTGAGATTGTTTTGATTATTTTGATCGATTATACCCATTGGGGAAACCTGATCTTTAGTACATCTCCTATTCCACTTAAAGCCTGGCTCTTTGCCATTCCATTCGCGATAGCCATGCTGGTAATAGAAGAGTGCCGAAAATGGTTTACAAGAGGAAAACCGAGCTTGCGCAGCAATACCTTTCCATTAGCCTTTAAGTCGAGATAACCGATGTTTGATAGATGAAAGGATAGGATCCTAAATATTAGGCGCACAAAATGAAGCAGAGAATTTTCATTATCTAAGCCGAGTTGCCAGTTTAATAATCGATTATGTACGAGAAACTGATATTAATCTGATATGTCTAGGCTCTCACAGCAAGAATGAAGTCATCAGTGATATGTTGAGAACTACTACTGATCTAGTGCTGCGCAATGCACCCTGCTCGGTACTCATCGTGCGTACTCCAGCTACAAAGATATTGTAAGTAGCTTTAATTACAGAACGGGCATTTTAGTTTTCA
>JBFLVQ010000485.1:0-7329 GCA_040758525.1 Acidobacteriota bacterium | reverse complement strand
TTACTGAAAAGATTATTGTTGAAACTAGCACCAAAATATCAGACCAGCGCTCACACGGCGATGATCCTACACAAAAGTACTTCGACCGCATAGCTAACAAGCAATCTCATCTTGTCTGGCTTAATCTGTTGAAGCAGGTAGAAGAGGGTCTCTTTGATGCCGCTGCGAGCCTTGACCCTGATTTGCCTGATGTCGTAGATGGAAATGATGTCCAGCAAATACCTATCCCTGCCATTAGCGCCACGTCACCGGCTACGCCTACTTTTGCCCATTATTTAACTAAACCTATCGTCGAGGATTCTCCTATGCATACTCATTCTGATTCTGACTCATTTGATAATATGGCTGCCACAATGGATGCTAATTCAAATGCTGCTGATGAGCAGCAACAGGCTATCGTTGAACATGTCCTGCCTGCTGCCCCTGCCGATGCGCAGCTCTGGGCTGATGTGCCTGTTGAGCATTTCAGTGATACTAATATGTGGCTGCATAGAGAGTTGCTAAAGAGAGAGTTTGATGTTAGTGAAAGATCATATTACCGATGGATTGGTATTCTCAAGGATCATGGCTTAACTAGAATGCTATCCTCTCAAGATGATCACAAGCTCAAGCTGTTCTATCGTGCTGATGTTGAGATAGCATTACAACTAGCTGTTAGTACTGGAGCATTACGTAGACAAGGAAGGCCTAATAAACCTATTGAGGATAGACCTAAGCGTAAACCTGGACGACCTTCTAAGGCTGAAATATTGGCTAGATTCTCTCAGCATCCTCAACAAACAGGCCAACTAATGAGGCAAAACCCTACAGAGACAACCTTTCGATTTTACCAATAGCAATTAGGCCAGTTCATCCTATGCCATTAGTAGCTCATCCATGTTAGGTAAGCGATTGACCATTGATCTTGCTGCTCGTCGCTTGCATGATAAAGAACTGATTGAGCAATTTGCTGCCATTGAGCATTTCAATGATGATTATAAGCTCGCTATTAAAAAGATTTTGTCCGCTATGATCATTAAACACAAACTCGAAGCTGTCCTACCTAATCATTCCTCATCTGATTCCTCTGCTGATCGCTGACCTTTGCTCTCGCTACTAGCCTCTTCCTTGCTTTCCCATCGCTAGTTTCCTTTCCCGAGTCACTTTCTTTTAAACTACAACTGCTACTCTCTTCCTCGTGTCCCTTTTTTTTGCTAAATACCGAAGTATTACGGCATACAGAAATAATGGATTTGAGTATCATATCCTAAAAGCTGATCCAATCTATTTATACTTGTCAGCAAAAACAAAAACTGGTTTGTATGGGTAAGCCCCAGGTTTTCGTCTTTAACAGGGTATGGGTTTGTGTGTAAGGGATATTTCATCTTCCGACAACAATCCCTTTCGGTTTTTAGGGTTTCGAAATGAGATATTACCACCATTATCTGGTTACCATAGTATTATCGATCGTCACGCTGATTTTTTTTGCCTCACTTTGGGTTTATCAAGGGGAATCAGCGGATCGGAAAGTAGGCTCGATCAGAGAACTAGTGTATGCGGTAGGGTCTCGCCGTCCGACCGAAGCGCGTTTGACAGGTGGTTTCGCTTATGGGCCTTTTCTTCCTTCCAATATGGTTCAAATAGACACCTCTGTTACCAAGCCTACCAGTGGCAACGATGACCACTTCCCCGCTGTGGTGATGGACCGACGAAATTACAAGGACAAGGTTATGCGGGGCGGCAGCAGGGAAAAACCTTTTACTGACTATCTGGAAATAGTTCCTTTTGTATTTAACAATACTGAAGCGCGGAACCGCGACGGTGGCTCAGACGGTGAAATGGCTGGTAGTTCAAAGGCAGGCGGCCTGTTATCCTCTCAATTAAAGGCGGTCTCCGCTAAAATTCTGTTCGCTTTTATCGAAAAACCCTCTACAGAAACCACGCACTCAGTGGCCCTGCTCTATCTAGTGTCGGGGAAGGCTGAAAAGGCCATAGAAGTTTTAGAGCCGGCGGTCGTAAAAGAACCTATCAACGATAAGCTGCTGAATGATCTTGCCGCGGCATACCTGGCTCGTGCTGAGATACAAAGCCAGCCCTATGACATGATTCGTGCCCTCTCCGTAATTGACAAGGCGGTCGATGTTAATCCCGGCCTTTTAGAAGCGCGTTTCAACCGTGCGCTAATTTTCGACAAACTTGGTTTGTTCTCGTTCGCTTGTGAAGCCTGGGAAGAGTATTTGAAGATAGATCAAGGGTCGGAGTGGGCCAAAGAGGCCCAGAACCACATCGTCAAATTGAACGCCAAACCGCTTTGGGAAATCTTGCCGCAAATGCGGGAGGAACTCGTTAGATCAGTTCTGGCCGGCGAGGAAAACCGGGCGAGAGCCATTGTCGAGCGATTCCCCCATTTCTCGCGTCTGTACGCCATTAATGAATTGCTCCCAGAGTGGGCAGACAGGCGATTTGAAGGCCAGCTCAACGATGCGACCAACTCCTTGCTCATCGCCCGTATGATTGGCACAATCCTGGCTGAAGTCCAGAATGACAATCTCATAAACGAGGCCATAGGCAATATCGACGCTGTAATGCAACAGGACGATCCGGCTCGAATTGCTGATCTTGTCTCGGCATATCGGCTTTATCGCAACGGGGAGAGATTAGCCACCCTCAATGAACCTTATAACGCCATTGTGCAACTCGATAAAGCGATAGAACTTTTTGCTAGCCTGGAGGATATAACCGGGAAAACACTCGCTGTTGTTCAGCGTGTCCGCTGTGACATGGCCCGCAACCATAACCGGGTGCTTGATTCTTGCGCGAAGATCCGGGAAATCGCGCAACAACAAGGATACCCTTATTTGCTGGGTCGAGCGTGGCGACTTACAGGAGAGGCGCTCCTTTATCGTTCTGAGATCAGCGGGTCCATGGCTGCTCAGAGGGCGGCTTTACCATACTTCGAAGCGTTAGGCGATGTAGACCAGAAAGTGATGTGTCATATCTTCATCGCCAGAACTTTCAGCCGGATCGGAGATATGGACGAAGTCTGGAAAGATCTTTTCGAAGGCAGGAAGTATTTTGGAAAGACGGCGACGATACTGTCTCACTATTACCTTCTTTTTTCCATTGCCAACGAACTTGTCACCACCAGCGATTTCCAGGAGGCCTTATATTTTTATGACGAATCGATCAAGTTCGCGACAATGATGCAGAGCAACGCCAACCTGTTCGACTCCTTCTACCGCCGCAGCCTGATCTATAACAAGCTCGGGAATAAGGAAGCGGCTATTGCCGATCTTGAGGTTGCCAGAAAACTGAACGACGAAGTCATGGATTTGATTCAACGCGCTCGCAGACAGGACTATTTGCTGATAGCGGAGGGGGCACTAAAATCGACGGACGATCCTCAAGTGGCAATAGAGGCATATTCCAAGGCGATAGAAACCTACGAACAAACCACTGAGCGCTACGACATCAGGTACCTTTACCTGTCTCGGGCGCAGGCCTATATATCACTGCACGAGAATTCCAAAGCGGAGGCAGACCTACAAAAATGCCTAAAGGAGATAGAACATGGGCGCGGCAGCATTAACGACGTGTTTCAACGGATCAAGTATCTAGAAGGGCCTCAAGCTGTTTACGACGAAATGATCCTATTTCAGGCAATGAAACGCAACCGCGCCGATATCGCCTTCAATTATGTTGAGGAGGCTCGCGCTCGGGCATTGTTAGACGCGATCGCGGCCCGCAACAATATCGACCTGAGCGCAAAAAAGGCGACTGGACTTTATAAAATGGCGCGACCGCTTTCGCTCCCTGCTATTCAGCGCCGTTTGCCGGACGGCGCGACAATAATTGAATATTCTCTGTTGGCCGACCGTCTCCTGATCTGGATAGTTAAACGCGGTATGGCCACGCTTGTGCAGTCACAGACAGGCGAGCTTACCATCGAGCGGCTGACTAAGGATTTTATCAGCGCGGTGGAACGAAACGAAAAGAAGGAAGAATTGATCAGGAAATCCACTCCGCTTTTTAACACCGTCCTTGAGCCTGTTTTGCCGTTTCTTTCGCCGCGCGACACTCTCGTCATAGTCCCCGACAAAATATTGTATCTCCTGCCATTTGCCGCGCTAATCGATCCCGCCAAGAGGCGATACCTGATCGAGGATTACCCGCTCTCCTTCGCACCCAGCGCCAACGTGTTCGTGAAATGCGCTCAGAGGGATAACCAATTAGCCAGAGAGAGCGAACTGAGCATCCTTACTTTCGGCAACCCAACCTTTGATCGTCGGCACTATCCATCCCTAGCCGATTTAAGCTCGGCGAAAGCAGAGGCCAAATTTATCGACAATCTTTACCGGAGCCACAACAAGCGCCATAAACTGCTCACTGGCAAAGACGCGACAAAGACGGCATTTCTCGCCAGCGGCGGCGACAACACTATTATTCACTTCGCCGGCCATGCCGTTATGAACGCCAACCGGCCGCTCTATTCGAAATTGATCTTCTCAACAGACAACAATGAACCAGGCAGCAATGACCCGGGCACTCTCCACGCTTATGAACTGTATCGCACAAGTTTCCACAGGACACGTCTGGTGGTGCTTGCCGCTTGCCAGACGGCGGCTGGTCGAAGCTGGCGGGGTGAAGGAGTGATCAACCTGGCCCATCCCTTTCTTTGCGCAGGAGTTCCTACAGTTGTCGCCAGCCTATGGAACACCAGCGATGAGGCTGCTCCCAGGTTTTTTGCCGCTTTCCATGAGGAAAAAGTTGCCGGCAATGATGCCGCTGCTTCTTTGCGTCAGGCGCAACTGGCTTTACTGAATGATCCCGGCAATAGATTCAGTGCGCCACTGTATTGGGCCTCATATGTTCTACTGGGCGGGGTTGCCCCGATCAACAACAAATAAAAAGGAGAAAGATATGTCCTCTGACAAACTTTACAAATTGAGGATCTTTTTTGAAGGTTTATGCGCCTTTGTGGAAGATGAAAACCAGTTTTTTGTATTTTTGCCGGACGCCCGCATCCCCGGCTATTCCAGCGTTGAAACCCACAAAAAAAGGTTTTTACCACATTTGCCGGCAATATTGTTTGCCGCCGACGATGTTAAGCAACAGGAAAATGAGTTCGATTATTTCACAAAAGCCGGTGATTACGCCTGGATGCTTGACGGCGACGATCTTAAGCTTGACGGCGACTTTGCAGGGCTTGGTTTAAGTGTAACGGATAATTTTAGAACAATGGTTCCATCAATGGCGGAAATTTATCAAAATGAAGGCGGCCTTGAAGTAAAGAAAGAGCTGTTTAAAACCGATACCCAAGAGCTAGATAGTTGCCTTGTCGCTAGAATGATATTAACCACGGGCAAGATTGATGCCCAATTTCCTATCGCGACTCACGAGTTTAAAGACAGAGTTGGGGTTACTAAACATACCATGGCCCTTGCGCGCGACGTGTTCTGCGATATTACCGCCAGATCCCCACAAGTGAAGATATAGATGCGCAAGCATGGAGGTGGCAGCATTATCAACATCGGCTCGATGTGGGCGCTACACGCCATTGCCGCAACCCCGTGCAGCGGTTCATCCACAGCAAAGGGCGGAGTACACGCGCTGACCCGCAACCTCGCTATCGAGTTTGCGCCGGACAACATCCGCGTGAATGCCATCGCGCCAGCGATCGTGGAAACACCACTCTTTGATAAGTTATTGACCCCGGAGCACTTTCATCCGTTAGGTCGCAACGGGCAGGCTCGTGACATCACAGCGGCGGTTCTATTTCTCGCCGATGATAGCTGCGCCGGATGGATTACCGGCGTCGTGTTGCCGGTAGACGGCGGCGTGACTGCGGGACGTAACTGAACTAAGTTTGTTACGTCGAACGAGGCGCAGTTAAACATTGCGCCCCTTCCAGTTTTGCCACAGTGCAGAGCTACGCGTAGCTGCATAACCCCCAAGCTCACCTGCCCCATTGTCTGGCGGTCAAACATATGAACCCCCTGCGCAAAGGCCGCCAGACAATGGGGCAGGTGGTCAGACATTCCTTTATGTTGTGGCCCTCCAGTTTGCTCGCCCTTCTGA
The DNA here is from genome assembly GCA_040758525.1 of Acidobacteriota bacterium. Taxonomy (GTDB): domain Bacteria; phylum Acidobacteriota; class Blastocatellia; order Chloracidobacteriales; family JADJPF01; genus JBFLVQ01. The sequence continues at coordinate 1,272 of JBFLVQ010000485.1, read as the reverse complement.
CCGTTCGCTACTGCTTTCGCAGCTGCCAAGGACTTTTACTCCAAAGCTTGCTATTGATTGGTTACCTCCTCAATAGTTGGGTATACTACCCGGCTGACTGGTCGATTGCCGGGGCTAGACTTCCACTAGCAAGAAAAGCAGCCTCCGTCGGCTGCACCAGCGTATTGTTAGGCGCAATCATAAGCTATATTGTCCATTCATATGGTCCATTAAAGGTAGAGGGGTTCCCTAGCAGTTCGATCAGTTCAATAATCCTCAATTCTGTTCTTTGAGACTCTCTCTCAAGTATTTGCCTAACTTCTTCACTAATTTTTTTCTTCTTAGGATTACTAATTTGTTTCTGCGCATCACTTAATCTTTCAAATAAGTATTCTACAGTTAATCTCTTAGCAAGAAATTCCAGGTTTTCTTTCATCCAGTATTCACCAAAATAAAAGCTTTCATAGTTCCAGAGTAAAGGTGCGCCACCACCTAATTTCGGATCCCAAGGAGCAAATACAGGATTATTTTCTTTATCACAAATTAAACAGGAAGCATATTGAACTAATGCAATTGCATGTCCCTCAGTTGGGATACTCCACCATCTCTCCCATAATCTTCCAACATCTAAAGACAACACCCCGTAAGATGCAAATACTCTAAACCAATTATGTGAAGGAAATCTTCCAACTATAGATAAAGAATTTTCTCTCCCAATCCTCTCAAAAATTTCTTGCTCCATGAAATTTAATACTACTTTTCTAAGCTCTTCTGGAAGATACTTATATAGAAATCCATCCCTTGCAGAGACAGGATATATTTCATCTATATCTAAATCTAAATATTTTTCCAAACTTTCTCTAATTAAAGCTCCATGTACTCTCTGATTAAATGCGCTATCACAATCTTTATATAGCTCTTCAGACCATATTTTAAGAATGGCTGGTAATAGATAAGTAAAATCTTCCGGTGACCCAATAGTGATTAAAACATTATCAATATATAAATAAAGAGCATCATAAGTAAGTAATTTTTGATCTGAATTCAGAAGTTCAGTAATTTCTTCACTACTGAGGCAAAACGAACAATTGCAACCCTTTACTTCTTGAGGTTTCTTTATATTCCTAAAAGAATTAAATAACTCATCAAGTTCTGATTTCATCAATTTTACCCTACTATTTATATTTTCTGGTAAAGTGCGCCTAACATGAATTATATGGCCAGCAGCATGTACCAATATATAGTGGCATCTACAATTATATGCTTTTTTAACTAGCTTGGAAGTATCTATTA
>JBFLVQ010000484.1:0-7332 GCA_040758525.1 Acidobacteriota bacterium | reverse complement strand
AGGCAACAGTAGATGTCTCCTTCTCTATTGGTCAAGATAAGACCGGACTTAAACTCCTATTGATCAAAAATGTTGATCAATGGCAGATCAGTAATGTCGTTTATTCTCGTAAAAGCAATCTTATCGCGATACTGAGAAAATAGCCGATCAGCAGCGTATTAGCTTATCTTTTATCATCAATACTGCGCAGTTGTCTAAGCAGTTCCAATAGCTGGGCGGCGGCCCCAGCTATTCCCCCTACCTCTATCGCCATTAGATCTAGTCCATGCTTAAGACGTAGGCCGTAGGGAATAGTGCTGCCCTGAGTAGGCTGACCATCCAAGTAAATAGGCACAACACGATGACGTGTTGAGTGTTGGCTCTGCTCTTCACGAGCCATATCAATAGCAGCCGCTATCTCTTCTCGCTGGTAGTAAGCCTGTTCGGTTTTCGATGATACCAATACGATTGTAATGCGAGAGGCACGCTGTGCTCTGGTTAGCTCAATATCCCAATCATCACCCAGCTTTAAGCAGCGTTTATCAAGAAATACCCGGCAGTGTGGCGTAAGTAGATCATATAGATGCTCGGCAACATCCGTATCCTTACCTGTGTGCGCAATGAAAAAGTCCCAAACAGTACTATCACTGCCAAGGCTAACAATAGATCTAGATTTATTTAGGTATTCGGGGCTTACTTGCTGAGCAGTTAGACTATTATCTACTTGTTGTATTTCAGCTAGTTCACGATTATGCGCAGCGATTAGCTCTTTCTCTTCTGCGATATCGCGTTCAAGCTTGGCTTTGCGTTTCTCGTCATCTTCAACACGGTATCTCTCCTCTAATCTCCTCAGCAGGTCGTAATCATCTTTAAGCAACCTTTGTAGATCTTGCTTACGCTTTTCAACTATCGACTGAGTTTCTGATTGGACTGGTAGTTTAGTATTCACCTGATAAGCTTGGATAATCTCTCTGACTGCTGCGATCACATTAGTCAATCCACATCCGCCAGTACCTTCTGCCCATTGTAATAGCGCAAAACTGCGATCCCCAGGTGGGGCAGTGGGGGGTGGCATTATACTAGTAGGAACTCTGAGGATAAAGACAAGATTATTGAATTGCTGAACAGCCAGGCTATTGAGCTGTTGCATTAATTTTAACCGATCTGCTTGTTGCACGCTCTCAACCCTTTCCACTAGATAAGATAATCGATAATCGTGAGCTTGTATGCCGTAACAATACGGAAGACTGAAGCGCTATTTTTTTGAATTATTATTAAATCTATGTCCCTTTTTCAAATCCCTTTCCGCATAACTGTAATGATAGCGAAAGAGAGCGTGGTATTAACAGAATAAACCTTTTGCAAGGAGGTAAAATTTATCAAGACCAATTTAGTAAGATTAACACTATTAGCACTGACAATAGCAACAATACTAGCTTCAACTGCTTGTTACTGCGCAGACTGTTTCTAAGCAACTGAGTATTAGAGAGCAAGAAGCCCTTTCTTGTGGTTACTTGCTCACTAATACTAGCCTCTATTATTAATTGCTAATTGGAATCCTATTACCTTATCGGCAAAATATTTTCTTACCAGTATCTGTACCAGATCATCTTGATCATGGGTCTTAGTATCAATGGCAAGTTGGATCGTATCAGTTATTTTATCCTCTCGCTGGCCAACAATATGTAGATCCCAGGTGGCTAAAAAGGCACGCTCAAACCTAGCAATACTAGCTATTATCCCAGCACTATTTTTGAGGTTTACGTAAATCATCGCTATATTAATAACAGGATTAATGACCAGTATTATTGTTAAGAATTTTATCAGAGCTTTAGTAATAGAACAATTTCAGTCCCTCAATACTGCCCTACCCATAGACAAGATCTATCGGAATCAAAAGAGAGAATTGGCTTGAACCATAATACAAGATTTCGGTTCTAAAATTTAACGCGTGGCGCCGGCTTACCTATTTGGGTATTCTGACGAAAGGTACTATCCGCGACTCTGTGCCTTTTCCAGCGCCACGCAACCTTTATACGATAGCAGTAGAAATGGTTTATTTCCATTATTCAGGCTAATAAACTTGCTTAACTTTTTTCAGAATGATAATGTCGTCAATTAGGATGGAAGCCTCCAGGGATAATGCCAGTCAAATATAATAAGAAGGAGTATGAAATGAGTAAAAGAACCATTCTACGGCTCTGTGCTATGGTTGCAGTACTGAGCTTTTCTTGCCTGCTCGTAAGCGCATTTAATAATATGCCTGAAGTTGGTAATGCTGCACCAGATTTTAGCTTAAAGAGTAATGAAAATACCCCGGTAAATTTGAAAGATTTACGCGGCAAATGGATTGTATTGTACTTCTATCCGAAAGATTTTACTTCCGGGTGTACAATCCAAGCACGCAACTTTCAACGAGATATTGCCGCTTTTGAGAAAGTCAATGCAGTCGTATTGGGAGTTAGTGTAGATAGTGCAGAATCGCATAAAGATTTCTGTGCTAAAGAAGGATTAAGCTTTAAACTCTTGTCAGATGTGGATGCTAAGATCTCGACCGCTTATGGATCGGTAATAGAGTATAATGGCAACAAATTATCTGCTCGTAATACATTCATCATCGATCCAGCGGGCAAGATTGCCAAGGTCTTTCCTAGTGTTAAAGTAGCACAACACAGCGAAGAGGTATTAGCCGCACTGGCTCAATTACAAAAGAAGTAATTGCTTTATTGCCACATTTATCGACTGGGTCAAGCAACAGATAAATTTATATTCTCAACTAGCTTGACTGGTAGATGCCCTATATTAGCTGATTATTGCCAGAGAGCCATAGCAATGATAGTTCCTCAGAATGTCATTGCTGTGGCTCATCTAACATCCGCTTTTGAAGATGCTGCGCAGAAAGTATCTAGCCTCATCATCACCTCAAAGCTATGAAACTTGTTATTCTTTCAGATTAATTTGATCCTGTTGTTCAGCAATGCACTCGTTATGCTACTATTATTAAGTAGCTTAATTGGCAAGTAACAGATGTGGGGCAACATGGAAAAGATCACAGAAGAAAGCTATTCACATATCCCTATTATTGATATAAGCGCATTAATAGATGAGACCGATGATCGTTATGAAGTCGCAACTAAAATAGGACAAGCTTGCCGCGAATGTGGCTTCTTTTATATTGTTGGTCATGGAGTCGATGAAGATCTACAAGAGAGATTGGAAGAGATTAGTCGAGATTTTTTTAGTCAAGATCTAGCAACAAAACAGCAAATAAGTATGTCGCGCGGTGGCAAAGCCTGGCGGGGATATTTTGCTATCGGTAATGAACTCACAGCCGGCAAACCGGATCTAAAAGAAGGTATATACTTTGGCGCTGAACTTCCAGATCATCACCCGCTTGTGAGAGCAGGCATACCTATGCATGGCGCTAACCTTTTCCCAAGCAATATAGGGCAGTTCCGAGAGACTGTATTAGATTATATGGCAGCAATGACTAGGCTGGGACACTCGCTAATGGTAGGTATTGCGCTTAGCCTAGGTTTAGAAGCATCATACTTTGCTGACCGTTATACATCAGATCCATTAATATTGTTTCGTATCTTCAATTATCCACCGCCTATAGGTAAGCCTGAGTTTGAATCTAGCTTAGGAGTTGGAGAACATACCGATTATGGATTGCTAACGATACTAAGACAAGATATGTCAGGAGGGTTGGAGATAAAAACCAAATCTCAATGGATCGCCGCGCCTCCTCTTGCCAACTCATTTGTCTGTAATATAGGAGATATGTTAGATCGTATGACCGGTGGGCATTATCTATCGACACCACACCGTGTACGCAATCTCACAGGAAATAATCGTCTATCATTTGCATTCTTCTTTGACCCTAATTTCCATTCGGAAGTAAAACCAATAAGGTTGGATGCACAAGTCAATGACAATAAGGCTGAGCGCTGGGACCAGGCCAGTGTTCACGAGTTTGAAGGTACATATGGTGATTATCTACTAAATAAGGTGTCAAAAGTATTCCCCCAATTAAAGCGCGAAGTATTGTAAATGGAATTACAGATTAAAACCGAATCTTTACCAACACGATGTGAGATATGCCACAAGGCAGATTGCTTTGATGCCTTCAATAATAGATGTACACGCTGTTCTTCAATAATAATAGTTGACAATAATAGACAACAGAATGTTATGCCAACCAGATTTCATATCAGTGAAATCGTTGGTGGTATCATAGGATTTAATGTAGCGGCAATAAGTTGGATAGTAATACTGCTATTTCATTTTTATAATAGTAGGTTTAATAACATTACCGAACATCTGATCAGTTCTATTTTGGGGGGTGGATTCTTAGGTGGAATATTCTTTTTTATTGGAACGTTAATTGGTAAATTGACTTTTAAAATCCTCTACAGATTTGACTATCCTACTTCAAAATTTAGTCACTGCAGGGCAACTATATTTACTTTGATCAATAGCTTAGTTACTAGTAGTGTTATTGGTTATGCTAGCATTCTTTTCCTTGGTAAAGGATTTATCTATCAAGATGCCAATGGTCTAAGAATAGGGTTACTGATTGGCGCAATCATTGGTGGAATTATTAGTCCAATAGCAAACAAGAGAATAAGTAGAGCGCTAGAGAATACCTAAGGAGTGCTGAGACAATGCTTAAAGACTTTGAGCTACTCACCCATGCCTACACTGCATTCAATACTCGTGACATTGATGCAGCACTGACTCTTATGCATCCTGAGGTAGATTGGCCGAATGGAATGGAAGGAGGACGTGTCTATGGCCATAGCGGTGTGCGTGACTACTGGACACGCCAATGGAGTCTAATTGATCCATATGTCGAGCCACAACATTTCGAAACTGATGAGATGGGACGAATTATTATTGATGTTCATCAAGTTGTGCGAGATCTAGCAGGAAATATTTTAGTGGATCAGATGGTTCAGCATATCTATCTAATAGAAGATGGCCTGATAAAGAATATGGAGATCAAAAATCCTTAAGTATATACAAAAGCTTTATTAGGGCTTATTGATACTTAAAGGATCTGCCAGCGAAATGTTACTGATTCTCCAGGTATATAAGATAGTACCAACAATTTAACCATTAAGGAAAAATCTGGTTCACTGCTATCATCAATTCTCAGCAGATAAATATGTCCAGCTTTAATTGCTGCAAAAGGATTTTTTGAGGTTTGAGAAAATAGTGCCTCAGCCTCTTTAAGCTCTTGTAACCCCTGAGAGTCATAGTCTTTTAATATTAAGATTTTGCCATTACTATAGCGGATAGATGCATAACCCTGACCATTGCCTACTGTCTCTGTATATTTATATTTTGTTTGCAGTTCATCAGCCATTCCAAGATCAATAATGTTGCCTTTTCTACCACCTTCAATACCAACGGTAAAACATCCTTTGTGATATTGCTCAAAATCAATATCACTACACCGATTCTTTACTTGAAAATCCTGAAACATATGGCCAGGTTGAGCATCGTTAAAACAGAATGTTTGTGATAGTGGATCAAGAGAATATAGAATAGCAATACCAGTAGGTTTATCTATTTTCTTTTTAGTTTGAGCATTAACTTCAGTAACAGATCCGAGCAAAGAGAAAATAAAAATAATAAGCAATGGAGTCTTATTGCTAACTCTCATGATAATCCTCTTCCAATGGTAATATTTCTCTGCAACCTTATAAGAGTATACGGCTACATATAAATGTCGGATGTACCATTAATGATAAAGTTAGCTTTATCGTGCGTGTTAAGACCAGCACGAAAGTCTACTTTAATGGTGAGTGGCGCAAGCTTGGTACAATGAGATTTTGTGGTAATTTTACATTATCCTAACTTCTTTCACTCATTTCTCTTTTCCATCCTATTTCACTTCTACCTCTCATACTCTATCCAGTGAACGCTGCCGTTCCATTCCTGCACTTTTCGTATTAACTTTTTCATTATTGTGACTGTATTCTATTAAAAGCACTACTCAACAGTAGAGCTAACTTTTCAACGTTAGGCTTTCTCAGCAGAGTATAGTGATTACCGGGAACAACCTCTACTTGCACTCCAGCAGTAACTAGATGCTGCCAACCCATCATTGGATTAATTTGATTCTCGATAAATCGCTGCTCTGATCGAAAAAGAATTGCCTGGCCTGGATAGATACTAGCCCGATAACTAGCTCTAGCCCGATAATTAGTTTGATAAACTTGGAATAATTTTCGAATTTCTTTATGGCCACTTCCTGGAGGTAAGAAATAGGAACTTACTGCCCATTCTAGCATGTAATTCAATTGTTCCTCTGCCGCCAACTCACTTAATTGATGAAGATCCAAATACTGTTCTGTGGTTAAACTGTTACTCAGTTCTCGCATAAAGCCGATTAAAAGCTCTCTATCATCAACAGGCTGATCGGTTTCAGCAATGCCTGGAGCAGCGCTATCAATTAATGCCAGAACCTCAACCTGTTGTCCAGCCCGTGTTAATTGTTGAGCAAGTTCAAAAGCTACTACACCTCCGAAAGACCATCCCCCTATAAGATAGGGTCCAGATGGTTGAACTTTACGTATTGCACTAATATAACAACTTGCCATTTCCTCGATACTAGTTAATGGTTCTTGCTCATCTTGTAGGCCTAATGCTGCTAAACCATAAAATGGTTGTTGTGAACCCAAATGTCGGGCAAGCTCAACATAACTGAAGACATTTCCGCCAATAGCATGGATACAGAAGAAAGGATGTTTAGAGCCATTAGGTTGTAGAGCAACTAAGGGCAAGCTTGACTCAAGAATAGTTTCCTGCCGTAAAATACTAGCCAATTGCTCTACTGTCGATCCCTGAAAAACAGTAGATAAAGGCAAAGCTCTACCAAATAACTTTTCTATTTTTGCCATCATTCTAACAGTCAATAATGAATGCCCACCTAAATCAAAGAAATTATCTTTAACTCCAATAGGACTGAGGTTCAACAATTCTTCCCAAATATGAACGAGTTGAAGCTCAATATTATCCCTAGGCGCTAAATAATGTGCTTGGTATTCTGTTCTTAAACCAGTCGGTGCTGGCAGTGCTTTACGATCTACTTTCTTGTTAGGTGTGAGAGGAATACTCTCTAGCATCACAAATGCTGAAGGTATCATATACTCTGGCAGCTTGCTCTGAAGATGAGCCTTCAGCTCTGCTACTGCTATCTGTGCTCCATCCTTGCCCACCAAGTATGCTACTAACTGCTTGTCTGCACCTTCTCTGTGTCTGGCTACCACTACTGCTTCCTGCACAAGGCTGTGCTCACTGAGCACTGCTTCTATCTCTGCTAGCTCTATTCGGTATCCTCTC
>JBFLVQ010000483.1:0-7340 GCA_040758525.1 Acidobacteriota bacterium | reverse complement strand
CAAACTACGAACAATGGAAACAGCGCTAGGTAGCCGTATTCCTGCTATTGCTCTAACTGCTTATGCCAAGGCTGAAGATCGTTTACGTGCACTCTCCGCCGGCTTTCAGATGCATATCACCAACCGATCGAGCCTAATGAACTAGTAACCGTTATCGCAAGTCTTGCTGAGTTAGCGAGAAAATTTTAGGTTATGCTGCACCGGCCAGTGCCAGCAGTGCTGCCGCTGTAGTATGGGCAATATCCCATTGTGAGTCAGCCATTGTAGGATCTACTATCGTGCCATCTGGCTGCTGGCATATTGCAATCAGATCTAATAACGCTTGATGCGACAAACTCTCTTGCTGACCAGCAAGCTGTAAGCAGATTGCTACTTCTGCACCTAGATCAACCATCTTTTCTTCAATCAACCAATCGACCGATGCCAAGAGTCTATTAATTGCTGTTTGCCAGCCGAATCTAGGCAAAGGCTCCTGCAAATAACAACTCTTGAGCAGAAGTATGTGTGTAAGATAGTAAAGATCGTGCTGGCGCGATAGCTCACGCCAAGTCTGTTCTTGTTCATCAAGTTCGACATTAACGCCTAGTGTCTGCGCCATCTTACCTAATAGCCAGGCATAGATACCTAATTGGGTATCATCAAGAAACTTTAAGTAGTCGCTAAGTTCGCATATGTCTGGCGTTTTACCTGGCAAGCCGCGTTGATGTAGTACATACCAGGCATCTATACGTGCCATACCAATATCAACATTTAATTCCTTAGGAAAAACCAATGGAATATCTGCCAGTGCTTGCACCGCTAGATCCAAAATAGGAGATAAGGCAGCAACACGAAAGACCTCTGGAGCATGCCCAGCCAACATATGTAGGGTGAGCGCGCGTAAGGCACGCATAGGCTCAGAATTATCCTTAGTATTATCTAGAAATGCTGCCAGCGCGCGTGACCAGCGATCTTCTCGCTGCATTTTCTACCCTCACTATTACTGATTAACCGGCATCAATCGACCATCAATAAAACGGAAAGGGGCTTGCTGTTGTACCAACTTATCCACTTCTGCTAATTTGCGGGTCTCTAGAGCCATTCGCCAAACCTTGATAGTTTTATCTCGACTCATCGTGGCAACCTGCGTACCATCGGGGCTGAAACGAACCCCATAAACATATTCGCGATGGCCTTCTAGTGAGGCAAGCATCTTACCACTTGCGCTATCCCACACTTTTGCGGTCTTATCGACACTCGCACTCACCACTAACGCACCATCTGGACTGAATTCGGCATGACGAACTTTCCCTTTATGACCTTCTAGCGAGATCAATAATCTACCATTAGCAGCATCCCATATCTTGGCTGTGTTGTCATCACTTGCTGTCACTACACGCTTGCCATCAGGGCTGAATTCGGCTGATGCTACTCTAGCATTATGACCTGTAAGCGTAGCCACTAGCTGCCCATCAGTTACTCGCCAGATCTTCGCTGTACGATCTTTACTAGCTGTTACCACATATCGCCCATCGGGACTAAATTTGCCGGAATATACCCAGTCTTGATGGTTAATGGTAGTAAGTAGTCTGCTACTTGCAGTATCCCAAATCTTCGCAGTATTATCATCGCTTGCTGTCACGATACGTTTGCCATCAGGGCTGAATGCAACAGTATGGCCTTCCAAAGTAGCGCGTAGTTTACCGCTGATAGCATCCCATATTCTTGTCGTGTTATAGTCGTTTGCCGTTGCAATCAATCTACCATCAGAACTAAAAGTAGCAGCCGAGATCCCATAATAGTGGCCTGGCAGTGAAAAGAGTAGCTTTTTACTGCCAGCATCCCAGATCTCTACAATATTGCTGCTATTCTGTGCGATTATCCGCGCTCCCTGCAGAGTAAAGTCAAAGTAGTTATCATTTGATTGAAGATTATCGAAACAGAGTATTAGTCTATCTCCAGTTGCTTTCCATACTTTCGCACTACCATCGTCACTCGCCGTGACAATCTTTTTGCCATCCAGGCTAAAAGAGGCAGAACAGATACGTCCATGGTGACCTTCCAGAGAAGCAAGCAGCAACCCACTCCCTACCTCCCAGATCTTTACGGTATGATCATCACTGGCTGTTGCCACACGTGTACCATCAGGACTGAATCTAACAGTATTTATGCTTTCGCTATGACCTTCTAGCACGGCTAGCAGTTGACCATTCGTTGTATCCCAAATTCTTGCTGTGTTATCGCTACCAGCCGTCACTACACGTTTGTCATCAGAACTGAATTCTACATCTTTGATTAGACCTCTATGGCCCTTAAGAATATTAAGCATACTACCATTGCTGATATCCCACACTCTGGCAGTATTATCATCACCTACTGTTACTATCCGTGTGTTATCGTTACTGAAATGGACTGTGGAAACAGTGCTTTTATGACCTGCTAGAGAGACTAATAATATACCATTGGCAGCATCCCAAATCTTTGCTGTCGAATCGTTGCTCGCTGTCGCAATAAGCTTGCCATTCCTACTGAAAGCGATTGCGTGTATACTGTTTCGATGACCTTCAAGCGCAAACAGCAACTTACCACTAGCCACGTCCCACACATTTGCAGTACCATCGCCATTGGCAGTGGCGACACGTGTGCCATCGGAACTCAGTTGAATATCATATATAGTACTTTTATGACCTGCTAGAGAATTGAGCCATCGACCATTAGTACTATCCCATATCTCAACAACCTGATTGCTATTAGTGGTAATGATACGAGTACCATCAGGACTGAAACAGGCAGCGATCTCCCCACCTTTATAACCATTGAGGGTGACCAGCAGCTTGCCACTAACCACTTCCCATATACGCACAGTCTTATCACGACTGGTAGTAACGATACGCATACCATCAGGGCTGAACTGAGCGCCGATCACTTCGCGAGAATGGCCAACAAATGAAACCTGTTGTGCATCAAGCGCACGCAAAGATTCGGCAAGCAAAAACCGTAATGCAGCACCATCTCCACCACGCTGATAGGCTTCATTAAGATAAACAGAGGCAAGCAGAGAATTGCCCATTAGCGCCTCTTGTCGGCCACGTTCTTGATAAAGCTCAATAAGCTGACGCTCTGCTTGTGCAGCGTTCTCTTTAGCCAGTTGTGATTGGTGATGAGCTTCCGCTTCATTGCCTTCGGCACGTAGACGTTGCTCTTCAGCGCGCAGTTTCTCCTCTTTTGCTTCTATGGCATTGCGTTCAGCACGCTCTTTCTCGGCTAGCAATTGACGAGCATATTCTTGCGACTGCTGGCGTTGACTGTACAACACTATCAAACCGACAATAAGAATCGTAAAAATAGTTGTAATGATGGCAAAGTTGCGGCGCCGACCACGAGCCGCTTCAGTTAAACTAGCTATGGCAAAGGACTCTTCACTCTTTGTCAATTTACCTGGATAATGTCTATGCCAACGCTGGTATTCGGCTAGTGCCTCATCACGCCATAGTAATCCTTTTACACGTCCACGCTCCTCCCATTGACGTGCTGCAGCCCGTAACTGATCACGCAATCGTGCTCCTTCTCGATCTTCACGTTGCCATTCCACCAATCTAGGCCAAGCAACCAGTAATGCTTCATGAACTATCTCAATTCGTTCTACACCTTGATCACCTTCATGAACGATTAGCAATCGTGCTTTGATCAACTTCTCTACTACTTGTGCAGCCCATCTATCATCATCCAAAATTCGTAGCAGATCTGGCAATGCCAGTGTAGCACGCGTTCCTACTGAAGTTACTAATTGACGAAAGACCTCACGAACTAACTGCTGTTCAGCTAATGTAAAACCAGCCATTAACATTTCAGCATGTTGTGCAAGTGCGCCACCTACCCCCCCCATCGCATCATAAGCTTTAGCAAGTAGCAATTTGAAATGGCGATCGCGCAACTCCCAAAGATTAGCAGCAGTAAAGGCAAGCAAAGGTAGTGCGCCAGGTTGTCCTGCTACTGCTGCTACAATCCGGCACGGTAGTTCTGGATCATCAAACTCATAGCCAGCGCAACGTGCTGGCTTAATCAAGATTCGCATTAAATCATCGGCTTCCGGTGTAGCAATAATCTCTAATCCTTGTGCAAGGCGATCCCGCAAGCCTGGTAGTTCTTGCGTCCGTACCAGAAAATCGTCGCGTAGAATTAATATTACTCGCACTGGATCATCGACCATACGCGCAGCATTGGCCAATGCTAATGCATAAAGCTGCTGTTCATTAGAATTGGAACAGAGAGTAAAAAGCTCTTCGAACTGATCAATTAACAATACCAATACTCGTCCTGTCTGCTGTGCTGCACTACGCAAATATTCGCCTAAGCTCTCACTGTTTTGCAGCAACTTTTCGTGTAGATCGGTAGGTCCAATACCCTCTTTCACCAATCGTGCTGCTAGTGCTGCCAATGGAAGAGGACCAGGACGCACAGTAATGGCATACCACTGTTGTGGTAGATCCGGTATTACACCAGCTTGCACAAATGAACTCTTGCCAGCTCCCGATGCTCCCACCAGAGTGAGTAGCGGCTGTACACGTAACCGGTTTAAGAACACCTCAGTAGCACGCTCACGACCAAAGAAGAGTTCTGCATCGGCGGCAGTAAAAGCAACTAAACCTGGATAAGGCGTATGTTCTGCCAAGGTAACTGATGTATGGTCCTCGTCGTCTGGAAAAAATTCTTTGCCTAACCATTCCCAAGCTGCCTCATCTTCACGTGCAAACCCTACAGGCATGGTTGACAATCGTGCACCATAGCGGCCTCTACGTTCAAAAAAGAAGAGTTCTTCTTTGGTAGCTGGCGTTGGTTCAGCAACCTGCACAAATGGCCAGAGCGATAGTACTGCACGACCATCAATATCGATGAGGATTGGTTTTCCTTCTACTAACGATTCTACTTTAGGCAAACTATCATTACACCAACGTCTCACTCCCAGCCAACACTGTAGACGGTCTGCGCGTCGTGTCACCAACCGATAATCTGACAAGAAAGAGAGTTCCCGCAATAATGTGGTAAGATGTGGTAAGGTGTCGGTGAGTATCTGGATTATTTGAGACTCTACGCTTACTATCGATTCTGCCACCTGCTCACGTAATTGTCTAATCAGCTCAATAATCCCATTTTGCTGGCGTGGTGTAGCATCAATACGATTAAAAAAGAGTGTTACTAGCTCAGGAATGGGATAAGCATCTGGTTGCTTAGCAAAAGGCCGACTGAGTTCTCGCGTCAGCTCAAGCCATTCCAATTCATTAAGGCTGCCTTTTGCCAATTTACGTAAAGCCTCAATGGCTGCCTGGCTATCTTTTACACCACCATTTCCTACACGTGTACGACAAGTGAGCGCAAGAATGCCTAAATAACGTGCTGCTGTCTGCCAAATTCTAATTATCTGTTCACGTGCCTGATGTGGATTACGTGCAGCAATGAAATCTGCTACCGCATCGGCAAGTGGCTGTGGCGCACGTGCTAATATTGTTTCAGATAACAAATCGTCGAGTTTTGGTAAGACGATCTGTGGTTCAGCGAAACCAGCCGCTTCACGAAATGCAGTAGCAAATTCGATTGCTGACTGATAGCGTTCTGCAGGTTCTTTTGCCAGTGCCTTAGCAATTACACTGTTAAGGGCAATGGGAAATGTCGATGCTAAAGAGGGTGGCGCTTGATTCTTATGTGCTAAATAGAGCGCCTGTAACAAGCAAGGGGTACCACCTGAAAATGGCCTAGAGCCAGTGATCGCTTCATAAGATAGTACTCCAAGTGCATAAATATCGGCACGATGATCTACTTCAGCAGCTCGCTCCCACTGTTCAACAGGCATATATGCTAGTGAGCCAAGTAACCCAAGTGTCTTTACTACCTGCAAATCGTCTCTTATCTGAGCCGCTTCTTCCCACTCTTCCTGTATAGTGGGCTCTGGATCAAGCCCTTTAGCAATACCAAAATCTAGTAACTTTGGTAACAAGCGCCCCGCGCGTGCAATCACCATAATGTTAGCTGGTTTCAAATCTCTATGGACAATTCCACTTTCATGCGCGGTATGTACTACTTCGCAGATCTTTTCTAATAACGCGACAAAACGCTCTAGTGGCAAAGGGCCATGTGCACGTAGTAATTGATCGAAAGTAGTGCCATGCACCATCTCCATTGCAATCCAGAGTAAACCATCGGATTCGGCGCCAAAGTCATAGACATGGGCGCTATAAGGATGTTCTAGACGAGCCGCCAGTCGTGCTTCACGTAAGAAGCGTTCGATGATTTCAGGGTTGGCGCGATGTTTGGCATGTAGTACCTTGACCACAGCAGCGCGCTGCAAGGTCAACTGCTCAGCACGATAGACCACACCAAAACCGCCTTCGCCGAGCCATTCTTGTATCAAGAAATCACCTAGTGTGCGTCCGATCAGCGAATCAGTAGTTTTAGCAGAATAATCGTGCACAGGCTGCTCAAGGAAATTGCCTGCTTCTTCGTAGGCTTTAATGAGAGAATATATCTCTCGACGCAAGCTAGAATGATCACAAGTTGCTTGTAGATATGTATCTCGCTGACTGGGTGACAATTCCAATGCCTGTAGAAAGATTCGATCATTGCTATGTTCAACTGTCATCCCTGCCTCCCTTGTTGATCTCACGGTAGAGCCAGGCTTTTGCTACTTTCCATTGGTCTTTCACAGTATCAATAGAGACCTTCAATACCTCGGCTGTCTCTTCAATTGTTAGACCACCAAAGAATCTTAACTCCACAATTCTACTCTTACGTGGATCTAGCACAGCAAGACCCTTCAAAGCATCATCAAGCGCAATCAATTCACGATCACGCACTTGTGTGAGGCTGGCCATTCCTTCTAGCGAAACCTTGTGCAATTGACCGCCTCGCTTAGCGGCATTACGTATACGTGCATGATCGATCAGTATGCGACGCATCAATTGTGCAGCAATGGCAAAGAAATGTGCGCGGTTTTGCCAGCGTATATGCTGTTGATCAATTAGTCGCAAATAAGCCTCGTTAATAAGTGCAGTAGCCTGTAAGGTATGGTCTGGGCGCTCATGGTATAGGTAACGGTTTGCGATCTGACGCAATTCTTTCTCGACTCGCAGCATCAATTGATCGCCTGCTGCTTCATTGCCATCGCTCCAATTCACTAACAGTGTCGTGATATCCTCATCCCGACGACTCATCTATTCCCTCCACCACCATCTTCGGCTGCTCTTTTACTACAGTTGCTAAGCATATTTATACATTAGATCAATAAAATGATTATAACGGTTAGAGAAGTTTTTGTCTGATCTTCGATAGTCTCAGATATTCTGATTATATAAAATGGAATTAGATAA
>JBFLVQ010000482.1:0-7379 GCA_040758525.1 Acidobacteriota bacterium | reverse complement strand
TATGGCGGGTTTTCGTATCCTTTGGCTCGGATGCTATCAGTGCCTGGGCGATTTCCACCGATTTTTTATGGCTGTTTATTGCATCAGTAATATTGCCCATGTTTGCATGCGTGAGGCCAATTTTCTCATAAATGGATGCCAACAGTTTTTTTGCTTCTGAATTCGTCAAATCTTTTGACACCACTTTCTCACATAATGCCAGGGAATGGTGATAACGCTTCAATGCTCCATTGTGATCATTGGCGCGAAGCAACGCATCCCCCATCTTCTTATAGATGATTGCCAAATCATGGCTAACTTGAGCATTTATCGGATCAGCAACAGAAAATTCTTCAAATATGGCTCGAGCTTTTCTGTAATTTTTTTCTGCTGCAATTTTATCATCCATTTCCAGCCACACGTCTCCCAGTACTTCATGGATAACAGCCAGGTCACGCTGTATTGTTGCGTTTGTCGGATTGGATTCTGAGAGAGTGTGGCAGATAGTCAGCGACTTGTTGATATTCTCTAATGCTGCGGTCAGATCATTTGTATCAAGTAATAGAAGGCCAATTCTCAAGTAGATCACAGACACACTGCGGTGAGCATCTTTGTCGTTCGGTTCATGGGTCAAGAGCGTTTCGCGAATACTTAGCGACTTGCGATAATTCTCCATTGCTCCAGTGGTATCGCCTTTTTCTTTGAGCAGATCGCCAATTGTACTGTGGTTGATCGAGATGTTGAACTTGATTTTTATATTTGTCGGATCCTCTACAGACAGTTCTTCATTAAGGGCCAGCGATTTATAACTCTTCTCCAGAGCAGCGTCATTATCACCAATTAGCTGTAGCAGGCTAGACATGCTAAGATAACAACACGCCAGGCTGCCACGGGCTTCTTTATTCCTCGGGTTAGCTGCTAGAGTAGTCCTGCTAAGCGTGATACTTTTGTTGTAGTTGTCGAGGGCTCCTGGTATATTGCCCAGGTTTGGTTTATATGGATTTCCTTGTAGTTCTGCTATTTTTTGGTAAGCTACTGCCAGTTCATTTTGTAGTAACGGATCCACGGTTGAGTCTTGGGCAAGACTATCCAGGTACTTCAGCCCTTTGTCAATAACTAGTTTCCGTGCCCGTGTCGAGCCGGGAAGATCTTCGATTGCGTCGTGAAACTCAAATAGAAAAGAGTTAGCCAGTTCACGCACCTCATTGAAACGCCGCTCGGCGTTGGCTTTCTCTGCTCTGGCATTAGCAGCCTGGTACAGGGTAGCCGCTAAGCCGCCTAATAGCGTTACTACTACCAGTCCTGCAGCTATCACTGCGGGTTTGTTTCTTTTTATGAATTTACTGCTGCGGTAACCGAAAGTGCCTTTACTAGCTATTACAGGCAGTCTATTGAGACACCGATTGATATCTTCAGAGAACTGCTCAACAGAATTGTAACGCCATTGCGGTTCCTTGCATATGGCCATTAACACAATATTGTCAAGGTCGCCAGCCAACTGGCGGCGTAGTTGCTCTGGCTTGCCGGCTCTAGTCCCGCTAACTGATTCCGGAGTTTGCCTGGTTGTTCTAGAACCAACTTTCTCCTCAATAATATTGCAAATTACATCACTCGGCTTGGCCGGCTCTTTTTCACAGATGATCCGCTCAACTTCGTGAGGTAGGCAGTCATCAAGGTTGTAAGGGCGATGGCCGGTAAGTAGTTCATAAAGCAGCACGCCTAACGAATAAACATCACTGGCTGTAGTGATTGTTTCGCCGCGTATCTGCTCTGGACTCGCATATTCGGGCGTCAGCAATCGCATTTTTGCCACGGTCTGAGCTTCGTCTCGAGAGTGGGGCAGAGGGGTAAGCAGTTTCGCGATGCCGAAGTCAAGCAATTTAGGGACACCTTCTGCAGTAACCAGGATGTTACTTGGTTTGACATCTCGGTGCACTATAAGGCGCTGATGGGCATGATGGATCGCCGCGCAGACCGTGCGAAAAAGGTTGAGCCGCGCTACAATTGAAAGTTTGTTCTCAGCACAATATTCATCAATTGGTTTACCCTCAACATATTCCATTACAAAATATGGACGTCCGTCTTTAGTGGTACCACCATCAAGGAGTTTCAAGATATTGGGGTGGTCCAAGCTGGCCAGAATCTGCCTCTCAATACGAAATCGATGCACGAGGAAATCATGGGGCAGACCTGGTTTCAAGATCTTGATGGCAACCTGTTGCTGATACTGGTCATCAGCGCGAACGGCTAGGTAGACGGCACCCATTCCGCCACAACCTATTTCCCGAACAATCTTGTAATGGCCAATATTGATTCCCACCAAAGATTCCGTTTTGCTCTCAGTCTGCAACATAGTATCGGCAGACGATGTTCTAATGGCTTCAAGCACAGGGGTTTCAAGAAAACCTTCAGCCTCTTCGTGAGCTTTAAGGAGAGCTTCAATTTCTGCAACTAGTGACGAATCTTGGCTGCAAGCTTGAGCAAGAAACATTGCTCTTTGAGCTGGTTCACGCTCAAGAGCGGAATGAAACAATTCCTTTACCAGCATCCAACGTTCATCATTCATAACTTACCTTCATTAATTGCCTTATATAGCCAAGCCTTTGCTACAGTCCATTCTCGTTTGACCGTAGCAGGAGAGATTTTTAATATCTCGGCAACCTCTTCAGTGGTAAGCCCACCGAAAAATTTCAATTCCACTATCTGGCTTTGTCGTTTGTCGATGGAATCTAGACTAACCAGCGCATCATCCAGTGCTATCAGTTCTATGTCTCGTTTCTTGGGGAAAGTTATTGTTTCATCAAGCGATAACTTAGTTTTGCCACCACCTCGCTTGAAAGCAGCCTGACTTCGTGCATAACCAACCAGAATGCGTCGCATTAACTGTGCGGCAATGCCAAAGAAGTGCGCACGATTCTGCCATTGTACATCTTGATCTATCAAGTGTAGGTAGGCTTCGTTTACCAATGCAGTGGCTTGCAAAGTATGAGAAGATCGCTCGCGACGTAGATATCGCCTGGCCAGACGGTGTAATTCATCGTAGACCAGCGGGATTAAGTTGATAAGCGCATCCTGATTACCAGCATTCCACTCCAAGAGTAGCCTAGTAACTTCTTTGGATGAAGACTTCATTGTTGTCACCTTGGCTGAGAATTTAGCTAGCGGTTCACCCTATCATAGACAGAGCAGACTCAATGGAGTTACCTAATTCTCAACCTTGACGGTAAACGAGTCTTTCTAACTCGATTTTAATAAGCCATCGCCTTGTCAGCGATAATTATTTGGCTAAAAAATAGCATACTACCCGTCTTAATGAAAAGTGAGTGGTTCTTCTCGCCAGCACAATTTCCCCGGAAATATTTTTCCGGAAACGTGAGCCGTTCTAGATTTGATTTGCACGTTCTTCTACAGGCTCTGGTCAGGTATTTGATTTCGGGAGCAGATTATGCGCCTGTTCCTGCATTATGTAGTGTGGCTCACTATCACTCACCAGTGGCCAGCGCCCTGACTTACAACTTACATATAGATCTCGAATCTCAAGCTTTATCTAAGACATATGCTGTTCGTAAAGTTTGAACCAATTATAAGCTAAGAGTTATAAAGGAGGTTTTTATGAAGCGTAATATTGCAAAGCTGTTGGGAATAGGCATGGTCTTTATTATCACTATAGTGGGCACTTCCACTGCACGGTTGTTCTCTCAGGGGGAGGTTGAGAGTGAGAATGGCCAGGTTTGGAAAGCGCTTGCAACATTAAATCGGGTTTATTTGCGTCGATCTGGCGTTGAGCAGCAGTTATTAATGGCCAGACGGGCTACGCGGAATAAAGGTTCAAAAAACTGGTTGCTTGCTCCACAAGTGTTTGGGCAATTATCAGCAGGGGGGCAGCAAGCAGTGTTGCGAATGAATGGAATAGTTCCTGTCGCCGAGACCAGCGCAACAGCACAGATACAGCAAGAGAACCCGTTGCCGCAGATCGATAATGGTGACAATCTGCGTGTTAACGATCCAGGCATTGATAATTTGGGTCGTGTCCAGAGTGAGAGCAGCATTGCCGTCAATGGTAACAACGTGATTATCAGTTTTAACGATAGCGGCGGAGTTGAGCTTCAAGGCAACATGCTAATAGCTAATATCTCTGGTTATGCATTCTCGACCAATGGTGGGAACACTTTTACTCATAAACGTATTCCATTGCTCCCTAACTCAGAAAACGGAGGTGATGGAGTGGTTGAGTTTGGGCCAAATGGAGAAATCTACTACGCGATGCTGACGCTTATCGGAAGCAAGAGCATTATCGGGGTGGCGAAATCTATCGATAATGGCGCTACCTTTACCACACCTGTGGATGCCAGTACAACCGCCGGCAATACTGAGGATTTTCAGGATAAAGAATGGCTAACTGTTGATAAAGGTAGTTCTTCGTCATTCAAGGGAAATGTCTACGTTAGCTGGACCGATTTCACTAATAGAGGTAGCTTTATCAATTTTTCCCGTTCTACTAACAATGGCACTAGTTTTGAACCACCAATTACTTTATCACCCAAAGACGATACGTTTGCCGTGCAGGGCTCGATGCCCGTGACGGCACCAAATGGAGATATATACGTTTTCTACCTTGATAGTCGTTCTGGTATAGGGATCAATTCTGTGAAATCTACTGATGGTGGCAAAACCTTCACTGCTCCCAGGAAAATCACTACTTTCATACCAATTCGTCCAATGACAGGGGGCAGCGGAGTGAGAACTAATAGTTTCCCCAGTGTTGCGGTAGACAAAAATGGCAGCATTCATCTGACCTATGCAGCAGTATCTCCCAATGCTGTGGGAGATCGTTCTGATATCTTTTATATACTCTCGACAGATGGTGGTAACAACTTTAGTACTCCGCGCAAGCTTAATGATGATGGCACGACAACGGCACAATTTCTACCAACTATTGCGGCAACCGCAGATGGCAAGGTTGGTGTGAAGTGGTGGGATCGCCGCAACGATCCAATCAACAATAGCCTCACCGATGTTTATATGGCGATCTCAACTAATGGTGGCAAGACATTCGGTAAGAACTTTCGTATTACTAATCACAATTGGGTCTTTGGCCCCAATTCCCTTAACTCTTACCACGGCGACTATGATGATATAGATACTGATGGTACAGACTTTTATCTCTGCTGGAGTGATGAGCGTGGTCTAGATCCAGATGTCTATTTTACTAAAGTGCCTGTCAGCCGTGATGCCAATCAGGTAGACTTCAATGTTAGCGTCAAAAAGCCTTTTGATAGTGTGATCGCTGGCTCTGCTGCTCAGTTTGAATTTAACACCGATAGTGTTAACAGCTTTTCTGGTAATGTAACTTTGAGTGCTACCCCCGCTATCAATGGTCTCAGTTACAACTTTGATAGTGCCATGGTTGCTGTTGGTCAACCTGCTCGCCTGACTATCTCAACGACTGCTGCGGTTCGGCCGGGTACATACCTGATTAGCGTGGCAGCAACTGGTTCAGGCTTAACTAGAATGACGCAACTACGTTTAAGCATTTATGGCGCAGATCGTACTATTGGACTGCCAGTTAATGCCACCCATAGTAATGGCTTCTCCGACGCCGGTTCAGGAAACCTGCAAGTCGATACCAAAGGCACAATACACTTCACTTTTAACGATGATACTGCAACACCGCGTACGGGTGGGATCTTTTATAGTCAATCAGTTGATGGTGGGAAAACTTACACAAACCAGGTTAAGGTTTCCAAGGAAGGAGCATTTTTCATTAATCCTACTTTAACGCTTGATGCCGTTGGCAATATATACATTGTCTGGAGTAGTCTAGGGAGCATCTCGTTCTCCAAATCAATGGATGGTGGCAAAACTTTCTCTGCACCATTAGTCGTATCACTGGACACACAGTTTTCTCTTGCTCCTGCAATTGCCATTGATAAAAAAGGCAATATTCTTGTGACCTATGACGATGTAATTACAGGAGTACTTTTTGCTCTTCGTTCAACAGATGGCGGCAAGACCTTCTCAACGCCTGTACAAGTTTCCAAAAATGGAGAAAATGTTTCTACTGGGATCGTCTTTAATGAAGCCAACCCGGTGGCATTCGATTCCAAAGGAAATGCCTACATCGTCTATGTAGTTACCGATGATGATGGTTTTTCAAATCCAGTTGTCAAGATGGTCAGTTTTAAGAATGGAAAAAAGTTCAAGCTGCGCAAACCGAAAATCATTGCTTCTGAGCGTAACAGTCCCCATATAGCAATTGACAATGAAGACAATATTTATATTGCCTTCATAGATATTAACGTTGGGAACGTTGGGATTGTCAAATCGATTAATCTAGGCAAGTTGTTCAGCACTGAAACAATCATTCCCGCTGCTGAGAACGAGTTTGTAATTTTTGCCCCATACGTGATACTTGACGCAAAAGGAACGGTAAATATCGTGTGGGGGCAAACCCAGTTCAGATACGATTCTACAAGGAATAATGGTAACTCAGATGATGTTTTTCTTGCCCGTTCAATGGATGGCGGCAAGACTTTTAGCCAGCCTATCAATCTGTCAGGCAATTCCGGCGTTTCCTCGCTGCCTAGTGGCGGTGTTAATAGCAACGGCAAGCTGTTTATTACCTGGCAGGATGATTCGCTGGCCAACTCGGAACTGTTTGTTGTTTCGCTCCCCACAATACAACAATAGACTGGCTTGTTAGTTAATAAGTTTGGTATAGGAGGTTTTCATAGATGAAAAGAGTTTCTCTTAGTAAGGGATTGCCGATTTTTTTTGTGCTCATACTCTTTTTTATAGTAGGCGTTGTCAATAATGTGAAGGCGCAAACCAGTGAGGGAAAGAGAAGGTTTCCCAAAGTTCTGCTGGCTTTGCCAAAACCTGGTGAGGTGTTGACTCCAGGGCAAAAGCTAACCATAGCATGGGGGATAGATGCGCCTAGAGATCTGGATCTGAGATATTGCGAACAGGAAATCTATCTATCTCTGGATGGCGGTAAGACTAGAGCAATACGGATAACCGAGCGGCTTTCTGGATTAGCAAGAGGATATGTTTGGACTGTACCCAATCTGCCTACCGATAAGGCTGTATTGATATTTCATTTTGGCAGCGAGGGTGGAGGCAACTTTTTTGAGAAAGCTTATGTTAAGAAAAGTTCAATATTCCGTATTCAGCAAGCTCACAGTCCTGTTGAAGAGGTGACACTAACAGCGATGAGAGTTAGCGCCAGTGCTGGAGATGCGGTGAGGCTTACTTGGCACAGTTCTGTGTTGGATGTCAACTACTTTGAAGTCTTCGCTTCTTACGATCGAGGTGCACATTTTGAATCGCTCGGTAAGTCGTTGGAACAGAGTTTTACTTGGATTGTTCCGGAAGGGTTTCCCGGAACAGTAGTTTTCAAG
>JBFLVQ010000481.1:0-7382 GCA_040758525.1 Acidobacteriota bacterium | reverse complement strand
AATCAGGCTGGGTACTAAAATGTCGCCAAACATACCTAGCTTTAAGTTTGATGAGAAAAAAGGCTATGGTAACCAACCTGGATCACAACCTCTCAGTAATTGCTAAGAATGATTGATAAGCTCACCTTCCAATTTCGCGATCAGCAATAGATCATCTCAATCTCCCGTTGCTGGTGCAGTTGTTTCTGGCGCAACTCCTGTCTCGTGCTTCCTCTCTGCGCCAGCAATCTTCTCTACTATATAGAATCCCACCGGAATAAGGAAACTGGCGAGTAACGTGTCAGCAAGCATACCTGTGATCACAACCGTGCCAAGGATCTGTCGAGCCACTGCTCCCGATCCAGAGGCGAACCATAATGGCAGCAAGCCCAGTATGAACGCGAACGATGTCATAAAGAGTGGGCGACGGCGCAACCGCGCTCCCTCCAGTGCCGCTTCCATCAGGCCACGCCCCTTCTCGAACTCTAGCTTGGCGAATTCAACGATCAAGATCGCATTCTTAGCGGCAAGGCCAATGAGCACGATCAAACCGATCTGGCCATAGACATTTAAGTCATAGTTTCGCAACAAAAGTCCGCCAAAAGCACCCAGTACTGCAACCGGCACAGTAAGCAACACCGAGAATGGTAGTGACCAACTCTCATAAAGCGCTGCCAAGATGAGAAAAACAAAGACGAGCGAGAGTGCGAAAGAAGTCAATGCATTGCCAGATGCTTGCTTCTCCTGATAAGAGAGGTCGGCCCAGTCGTAGCCTATTTCTGGCGGTAGTGTCTGTTTTGCTACCTCTTCAAGCACAGCCATTGCCTGACCGGAACTATAACCAGGAGCTGCCGCGCCAATCACTTGTGCGGCGCGGTAGAGATTGAAACGATTGGTATATTCCGGACCAGCGATGTTGCGTGTAGTAACAAGCGCCGAGAGCGGCACCATGTTGCCTTCATTATTGCGCACATAGTAGTTGCTGATATCTTCAGGGCTCCTTCGCTCTTCTCCTTCTGCTTGTAGGAACACACGCCATTGCCGGCCAAAGCGGTTGAACTGGTTCAAATATAGACCGCCAAGATATGCCTGCAACGTTTGATATACGTCAGCGACGGCAACGCCATGCTTCAACACTTTGTCTCGATCAACATCGACATAGATTTGTGGTGTAGAGGCAGTGAATGGTGAAACAACTCCAGCAAGCTCTGGGCGCTTGCGTGCTGCTGCAAGGAATTTCTGTAGATTCTGATCTAAGAATTCGACCGATCCGCCACTACGATCTTGCAGCCAGAAAGAGAACCCACCAGCATTGCCGAGTCCTGGAATAGCAGGCGGCATGAAAGCAAATGCGATTGCTTCGGGAACTTTCATTGCCAGTTGTCGATTGAGATTATCAACGATGGCACGCGCTTCCAGTTGTGGCGATCTGCGCTCGTCCCAAGGTCTGAGACCAAGAAAAAAGAAACCCTGATAAGATGATGATGTGCGTGTTAACAAACTGAAGCCGCCCACTGTAGTGGAATACTGCACGCCTTCTGTTTGCGCGAGAATTCCCTCGATCTTTTTCAATACTTCATCGGTTCTTGATAGTGAAGATGCAGCGGGAAGCTGGACGTTTAAGAATGCATAGCCATAGTCTTCTTCTGGCAGAAAGCTGGTCGGCAGCCGTTTGCCAATGAGGCCATCGAGCAGTGTGAAAGCAACGAGAATTACCACCGCTATTACTGCTTTGCGAATCAGTGCGTGACTCCAGCCAAGGTAGTAGCGCATAACCTTGTCAAACCACCGATTGAAGCCACCAAAGAATCGGGCCAGAATGCCTTTCGACTCCTTGCGCGGTTTCAGCAGCATTGCCGCCAGCGCTGGCGAGAGTGTGAGCGCGTTGAATGCCGAAATGACCATTGAGATCGCAATTGTCACAGCAAATTGATTGTTGAGCCGTCCTTGCATGCCACCCATGAACGCAACTGGTAAAAAGATTGAAGCAAGGATCACTGCAATCGCAACCACTGGCCCTGATACTTCCTTCATCGCTTGCAGAGTAGCATCGCGCGGAGATAACCCCTGCTCGACGTGATGTTCGACTGCTTCTACAACCACGATTGCATCATCCACAACAAGTCCAATCGCAAGCACGAAGGCAAAGAGCGAAAGCGTGTTGATCGAGAAACCGAGCAATGGAAATATTGCAAAAGTGCCGATGAGCGAGACCGGCACAGCGATCATAGGGATGAGTGTTGCACGCCAGTTCTGCAAGAATAAGAAGACTACAATCACGACAAGGATCATCGCCTCGATCAGAGTTACGAGAATTTCATGGATACCTTCTGTGATTGGCAGCGTGGTATCGAGCACGATCGCATAATCTAGATCTGCAGGAAAGCTTCCTTTCAATTCCGCCATCGTCTTCTTGAGACCATCAGCAACTGCCAGCGCATTTGAGCCAGGAGACTGAAAGACTGCGATGATCGCACTGGGTTGGCCATTCATACGAGATTTCTGTTGATAGTTGAGCGCGCCTAGTTCGATACGCGCGACATCCTTCAATCGCACTACTGAGCCATCCGTGTTAGAACGGACAACTATCTGTCCGAACTCCTCTGGCGTCTGAAGCCTTCCTAGCGCGCGCACAGTGTAGGTCTTCTCAATGCCTGCCGATATAGGTTCGGCACCGACCTGGCCGGAAGGATTAACGTTGTTTTGCTGCTTGATCGCATTGGCAAGATCAGGCACCGACAGACCAAGTTTTGCCAGTAGATCCGGTTTGACCCAGATGCGCATCGCGTAATCGCTCGCGCCGAAGAGCCGCACCTCACCGACACCAGGCACACGATAGAGCGCATCATTGATGTTGATATTGGCATAATTGGCTAGGAAGAGCGAATCATAGGTCGTTTTAGGAGAGTAGAGCGCAAAGACGAGCATAGGCAGTCCAGTAGACTTTCGCGTTGTTAATCCGTATTGATTAACATCGGTAGGAAGGTTTGGCTGCGCCTGCGATATGCGGTTCTGCACATTCACCTGATCGGTATTCACATCTGTCTCAACGCCGAATGTGACCGTCAACTGCTCAGTGCCGTCATTGGCATTGGTCGATTGCATATAGAGCATGTTGTCCACACCATTCATCTGCTGTTCAAGCGGTGTAGAGACAGATTGCTCGATTGTGACAGCATCAGCTCCCGTGTATGTTGTTGAGACAACGATCTGCGGCGGTACGATATCGGGAAATTGCGCCAATGGCAGTCTATTCATCGCAATGAGGCCAACAATAACAGTGACAATTGAGATCACGATCGCAACAATTGGACGCCTGATGAAGAAATTGGAAATCATGGCTGCTCTCCTCTTTAATAGTGCTTGTAGTGCTTATCGCTCTTATCGCGCTGTTGCTGGCACAGGCTCGACAAATGGTTTGGGATTTACCACCATATCTGATCTGACTTTTTGAGTGCCTTCTACAACTACTTTCTCGCTACCATTCAGACCCTCTTCAATAATCCACATTGAGCCATTGCGCTCTCCCACTTTGACTGATTGAATGCTTACTTTATTGTCGCTGCTCACAATGGCGACCTGGTAGTTGCCTTGCAACTCTGTGACCGAACGCTGCGGAATGAGCAGTGCATTCTTTTTCATATTGGTTATTGCGCGGACTCTGGCATATTGACCTGGGCGCAACACATTTCCCGGATTGGGAAAGATCCCGGCCAGCCGGATCGCGCCAATCTTTTGATCCACCTTTAGATCAGCTACAAAAAAATGGCCTTTCTGCGGATGTGTCGCGCCATTAGCGAGCACCAACTCTAACTCCAATTTTCTGTCATCTGCTCCCCACTTATTTTGAATCTGGTCGCGAGTTGTATAGTTGAGATACTCCTGCTCGCTGAGAGTGAAATAGACCTTGATCGGATCGACAGTTGAAACCATTGTGAGCATACCACTGTTCGGGCCGACCAGATTGCCGACCTGAGCCTGAGCTATGCCGGCAATACCATCAATGGGAGCCGTAATTTGTGTGAAGCTGAGATTGAGTTCTGCAGTTTTAACTGCTGCGCTCGCCGATTGAACAATGGCCTTGGCCATCTCAACACCAGCTTTGGCAGCCTTGATTTGAGCCTGTGCCGTTTCAATTCCAGCAATGGCGGCTTTAACTTGAGCCTGATTGGCGATATTAATCTGCACAGCATTATCATAATCCTGACGAGCTACCACACCGTCCTTCACAAGATTAGTATAGCGATCAACATCGAGTTGGGTCTTATGTTGATTCGCTTCAGACTGTGTCAGTTGCGCCTGTGCCTGTAAGAGTTGACTGTTACTCTGCGCAAGCTGTCCCTCAGCCTGTAGTAATTGTGCCTGCGCCTTGGCCAGATCTCCTTTTGCCTGATCTAACGCAGTCTGAAATGGCCTGGGATCGATCTCAAATAATAACTGGTCCTTTTTGACGTATGATCCTTCAACGTAATTCTTGTTGAGCAGATAGCCAGAGACTTGAGCTTTGATCTCGGTGTTTACCATTCCATCGAGTGTGCCTATCCATTCACTGTAGATCTGGACATCTCTCTGCTCTACTGCTACTACTTCAACTTCCGTAGGAGGTGGCACCACTGCCCTTGCATCAGCAGTCTTATTCCAATCGTGTGAAGTGGCTAGCAAAATGGTAATGGCGATGAGAAATATTGTCACCCAGACAATATGTTCTCTTTTCAGCAAGAATCGATTCTCTCTCTGCGCTCTCTGTTCAATCTCTTGATTAATCATTTCTACCATTCCTCTCTAAGGCCGTAGCCGTCTGCTTTGTGCTGTTGTTCGGCAATTGCCGTACCGCATAGCAAATATCTCTTTATTTGCGGCACACTCGAATTAGACCATCTTGATAATGGCTCTGCCTTTCGGTGGCGCTGTTTCCAATTCGAGCTGTTATCGTTTTCATTTGATCCTTTCTGCACCTTCGGTTGCGTTTGCTGCTGGACGGAACTTCTCCTTTGCGATAATTTTTCAATTTGAGATCAAATGTATTAGAGCATCATTGGAAACCTTCGCGATATCACCAAGGCAACCGATGTGCCAATTGCTAATTAATTGAATTCATGCAAGATACAGGGGGTGAATCGTGATCGCGAATTCACGAACCTATTCGTGAAATCACGAAATGTTCGCGACATGTTAGGTTGTATATATGAAAGCGGAACAACTGGGTAGTGATATAACTGAATGCAATGCTCAAGTAATCGTGGAAGTCGCGAAAGCGATCGGCGCTCATCTAGAATTGTCTGATGTGCTGGCAGCTTTGATCGCGACACTAAAACCGATAGTCCATTTCGATGCGACCGCCGTTGGTATTTTGGAAGGCGATATGGTAAGAGCCTATTCTATTCATATAGAAGGTTTTCCTCGCCTAGAAGGAGAGTCTATTGAGAGCCTTGTCGCGCGTCACGTACCTGATCTTGAACAGTCATCAATTAAGAGTCCAGTGAGCGAACATTCCATAAGCGAGATCATTAAGACCGGTCAGCCATATATCTGTACAGACCTAGAGACTCAAAGCCGTTATCTAGCTGATGAAAAATGTTGGAAACATGGATTTCGCAGCTACATCAACATACCGCTCGTCAAGCAGGGCGAGCTGATCGGCGCCATCATATTTCTCTCTAATGAAAAGGGTAACTACAGTGCGGATCAGGTGCAGTTGCTGTGTGGCATCTCTGATATGGTATCGCTTGCGGTTTCAAACGCTTTGGCCTATGAAGAGATCAAGGTGCTGAAAGAACAGTTGCAAGTAGAGAATCGTCTGCTACAAGATGAGATTGTGCAGCGATCTATTTATGAGGAGATCATTGGTTCATCGACTTCGCTGCAAAAAGTTCTCACCGCGATCGAGAAGGTTGCACGCACCGACTCTACGGTTCTCATTACAGGGGAGACCGGGACGGGCAAAGAGTTGATCGCGCATGCGATCCATCGCCGCTCGCCTCGTTCTGCTCGTGCGCTAGTAAAAGTTAATTGCGCTGCTCTGCCATCTGAATTGATCGCCAGTGAACTGTTTGGACATGAGAAAGGAGCTTTTACCGGCGCAATGCAACAGCGCATAGGACGGTTTGAAGCCGCCAATGGTGGCACGATCTTTCTTGATGAGATAGGTGAGTTGAATCCGGAGATGCAGATCGCGCTCTTGAGAGTGCTGCAAGAGCGAGAATTCGAACGAGTCGGTGGCAACAAAACTATCAAAACCAACGTGCGCGTAATTGCCGCAACCAACAGAGATCTGCAACAAGAGGTCTACGAAAGTCGATTTCGCATGGATCTATATTATCGGCTGAACGTCTTCCCAATTCATGTTCCAGCTTTGCGCGAGCGCACCGATGATATTCCCATCCTCGTCGACTATTTTGCATCACGGCTTGCGGCCAGAATGGGTAAGCGGATTCGTCAGGTAGAGAAGCGATCGCTAGCCGTGATGCAGCAGTACCATTGGCCGGGTAACATCCGTGAATTGCAGAATGTGATAGAACGCTGTGTGATTCTTGCCGACACAGAAGTCTTACGTCTTGAGCCTGGTATGCTTGTCCAAAAAAAAGATCAGAGTATGACTGTGCCGGAAGTTCGCCAGAGTACAAACAAAAGCTCTTCTCAACAGAAGGAGGAGATTGAAGTAGTGCTGCGCGAGACGCATGGCCGTATTTCTGGACCTGATGGAGCTGCTGCTCGTTTAGGTGTGCCGGCATCAACACTGGAATCGAGAATCAAGGCGCTGAAGATCAACAAATATCAGTTTCGATAAGCGCTTAGAAGTGATGGCACGCAACATGCTTGAAATGACCGACGAGGTGATAAAGATATGTTGAAGATCACAACAGTGCGAGAAAATCCTCAGTCTCTAAGAGTGTATCTTTGCGGGCAGTTCACCGGCGAATATATTCCTGAGCTTGAAAAAGCATTATCTGGACAAGATCAGGATATTGGAAAAGTGGCGCTGGATCTCACGAATGTTACTTTTGTCGATCGTAAGGCAATGGTCTTTCTATGCGGCGCAAAATCTAAGAACATTGCCATCGAAAACATCCCCTCATATGTTATCCGCTGGATTGAGCAGGAAGGCCGCTGCGGTTCTGTACATTCCGAGTCTTCCGAAGAGTAGTCGCTTTTCGTGATTTTGCAAATTCGTTCGTGAAATCGCGAAATCAGGAAATCCCAACCCATATATTCCTGTGCCAAGCGAATCAGTTACTAATGGACTTTATCTGAGAAATTTTACCGCAATGCTCCATCGATCACAGATCAGAAACTTGATCAAATTTAAGAAGATTCTGGAAACAAGCCACCATATTTTTCTAAGTATGCTTCCAATTCTGCTGGAGTGTTGAAAACGACTTTGTCTGGAGTCATATAACGTTCGC